>JAGTVA010000208.1 GCA_018224445.1 Saprospiraceae bacterium | reverse complement strand
GGAGAGGGTGGTGATGGGGAAGCACCCGTAGATAAGATTACTGAAGGCCAGGACAAACTCGGGGAGCAGATGGAAAAAATGGGAGAACAACAGGGCCAGGGCAAGGAGGGGTCATCCGAGGAGTTTGCCCGCATGGCTGCGGAACAGGCCGCGCTGCGCAAAATGCTGGAAAATCTTCAAAAGGGACGAGCAGAACAAGGTCTTGGTTCACAGGAACTTCAGGAAATCATCGATAAAATGAACGAGAATGAAAAAGATTTGGTTAATAAAAGATTGAATAGGGAGCTCATTGAAAGGCAACAGGATATACTGAAACACCTGTTGAGAGCAGAGCAAGCCGACAGAGAGAAAGAGTTGGATGAAAAACGAAGAGGCGAAGTAGCTCAAAACAGAGCCAGGGAAATGCCTCCCGAATTGGAGGAATACCTTCGCCAGAGAGAATCTGAAATCAACTTCTACCGATCGGTTTCTCCGGGTTTATCTCCTTATTATCAGTATTTAGTTGATGAATACTATCGGTCTTTGCGCTCTAATTGAGGCATCCCTGAGAGTTTTAAATGATGGTCTAATTTTAAGAATTCATGTTCGAACTGGAATCTAAACCGGAATCAGTCTGTGAATTGGAAGCATTTGTGCGGTCAATAGCGGATAAATATCATCTGGATGACAATCTTTATGCCGATATTTTAATTACCCTAACTGAGGCTGTTAATAATGCCATCCTGCACGGCAATAAAAAAGACTGCCAAAAAAAGGTCAATATTCACCTCAAGCAAAATACAGACCGCCTCCACATTTATGTTGAAGATCAGGGAAATGGTTTCGATCCCAAAAATATCAAAAATCCCACCGATCCTGAAAACATTCACAATTGCGGTGGAAGAGGAGTTTTTCTGATAAATCAAATTTGCCACTCCGTCCACTACCACAGAAATGGAAGTGTCGTTCAACTCTGTTTTCGAATATGACGGAAGAAAAAAGCGCCATCCAGTTCTTTTGTGAAGATGTTCCCATGCCCGATATAGAATCCCTAAAAACAAAATTGTGGTTAACCCGGGTAGCAGAAAGTGAAAACTCCCGATTGGATGAGGTGAATATAATTTT
The DNA here is from genome assembly GCA_018224445.1 of Saprospiraceae bacterium. Classification (GTDB taxonomy): domain Bacteria; phylum Bacteroidota; class Bacteroidia; order Chitinophagales; family Saprospiraceae; genus PWJY01. The sequence goes on along the minus strand of JAGTVA010000208.1, from coordinate 33,283 downwards.
TTGCAGCGACGAATACCTGTATCGCCTAAATGTAGAACATCTCAATCACGACACTTTTACCGATATCATAACCTTTCCCTTTTCAGAGACTTCTCCCATATCCGGAGATTTATTCATCTCCACAGAAAGAGTGGAGGAAAATGCCGAGGAATTAAGCGTTTCCTTTGAAGAGGAGTTGCATCGCGTCATGGTCCACGGATTGTTACACCTGGTCGGATACGGCGATAAACTACCCGGAGAAAAGAAAGAGATGACTGCAAAAGAAAACCACTACCTCGAACAGCGCTTTGACAACTAGAAAATCACCTGTATAAACTCCTGTACTACCACTACACCAGCCTCGGAACAGGTATTGAATTGTAAAAAATTGGCCATTACGCCCAAAAGTTTGATACATTTGCGGTAACAACTTCATCTCGAATGGCTCTGATCAAAAAACTAGCCGGCGATACCACAGTTTACGGTTTATCCTCAGTACTGGGTAAAGTGGTCAATTATTTGCTGGTTCCACTCTACACATATGTTTTTGCAGAGGGCCAATACGGTATAGTATCTGAGTTGTACGCCTATACTGCTTTTGTCATGGTCTTGCTGCTGTACAGAATGGAGACAGCGTATTTTCGATTTGGGGCAGATAGGGAAAACAGGCAGCGCGTATTCAACACGGGATTGAGTTCGATCGTACTGTCTACCCTGTTGTTTGCAGTCGTTTTTATGTTGCTCGCCAATCCCTTTGGCGAATTGATAAAGTTGAGAGAAGTACATCAACCCTTGATCAAAATACTCGTATTTATTTGGGCCATGGACGTACTTTGTGAAATGCCCTTCGCCCGACTCAGGCTGGAGGGAAAAGCACTGAGGTTCGCGGGCATAAAACTCACCAACATCGGGGTGAACATCGGCATGAATTTGTTTTTTCTCCTGCTGTGCCCTTATCTATTGCAATCTGAGAGTTGGAGTTTTTTACACGGATTTATCGAGCCTTGGTACGACCCCGATTTCGGTATCGGATATGTGTTTGTCGCTAATTTTATTGCCAGCCTGACTGCCCTGGTTCTACTCATCCCCCAGTGGAGTGGTTTTGCCTTTCAATTTGACACAGGCTTGTGGAAGAAAATGTTTTGGTACTCCTCCCCACTGATTATTGCGGGACTCGCGGGAATTACCAACGAGATGTTGGACCGCGTGCTTCTCAAACACTTGCTTCCCTTTTCCCTGGAAGAAAACGAGCGGCAGTTGGGGATTTATTCCGCCTGTTACAAGCTGGCCATATTTATGGCCTTATTTACGCAGGCATTTCGCTACGCCGCAGAACCCTTCTTTTTTCAGAATGCAAAAAACGCAAAGGCACCGGAATTGTACGCGGCTATTGGAAAGTACTTTTTTGTGGTGGGGTTGGTGGCCTTCCTGGTGGTTACCCTTTATCTGGATGTTTTCAAACACTTCCTCCGCAGGGAGGGATATTGGGAAGGATTGGGCGTCGTACCCATTTTACTATTGGCCAATTTATTCCTCGGATTGTATTACAACCTCTCCGTTTGGTATAAACTCACCGATAAAACCATTATGGCGAGTTGGATTGGTTTGGGAGGAGCACTGATTACCGCAGTTTTGAACATCTGGTGGATTCCTATTTTTGGATACACGGGGTCGGCATGGGCCACTTTTATTTGTTACGGAATCATGTGTGTGGCATCTTACTATATCGGAAGGAATTATTTCCGGCTCCCTTATGAATGGAAAAACCTATTTCTCTACCTCTTTTTGGCACTGGCTGTCTTTTTTCTGCACGACCAGTTCATTTCACCATCGATGGAAGGAACCTGGACGGTATATCCGGTGCGGATGATGTTGATCATAGGATTTTTATTTGTGGTGTGGCTGCGGGAAAAACACAAATTGAGGGAGTTAATTGCTACCTAGTGTCAAGTCAAGTGTACTGTGTCTTTTAAGTAGCCGGACTTTTATTCTTTTTCAAGGCAGAAAAAGGAGAAAAGACCAAGCCTTGGGCCGGCTGAGTATGCTTGACTTGACACTAAAAGGAGTTAAACCCAATAAGTCTTCAGCCAAAAGAGGATGTCGCTGCGACGCATTACTGCATAAACCACCAAGCCTATGGCCACGAAAATAACAGTGACCTTAAAATTTCGGCTGTCCCTCTTGTATCGCTCCCTTCTGTTCAATCGCCTGTGCTTGGATGAAAAAGACATATTTATTGTTTAATTTTGCTTTACTCAATGCGTGTTAGAATAAAAAAATTCCATTTACGGAGCGCAAAATTAAATTAATAGTTGGATTTATTTGTAAAAAATCTCGTACTCTCCCAACAGAATTTAAAAGTCATCCGTACCTAATATAGACAAGCGACACTTTGTAATCACAAAAATCACCTATCATGAAAAAGTCAACCCTATTGTTTTTCTTTTGGAACCTTCTCTGTACAGGTTTTATTTTGGCCTCCATCAATATCAATGGCTTCTTATTGGATCCCGATGGCAATCCCGTCACCGATCACCCCATTGAGTTGGAAATACAATGGACAAATTCGGCTGGGGAACATCACCAATTAATTACGGATGCACAAGGAGAATTTAAATTGATGCTCAACCGACCCGGAGTTATTACGGCAAAAATAATATTTACCTATTTGGACTGCGACAATACCTATCAAAAAGTTCACAAAATGCTGCCGCCCAATTCGCATCAACTTACCGTAGATCTACTCTATTGCAGAAATTCCAATACTAATGACTGTAAATTACATTTGCGGAGAGTAAGAGACAATTCAGGAGATATTCTAATCATTGCGAGAGGTTCAGGGACTGCTCCTTTTAGTTATGAATGGAGCGACGGCACCACAGGAGATACTTTTAAATTGCCCGAAGACAGGGTGTTCTGTGTGACTATGACGGATGCTACAGGATGTCAAGATGTGATTTGCCACGGTACCCGGCCGGATGCCGAGTGCAAAGTTAAAATTACCCGCTTACCCTCAAACGCCCTCAATGGATTTTACCTTTTTGCCAATTTTAAGCCGAATCAAAATGGAGTGAACTTTAGGTGGAATACCGGAGATACCACGCAATCAATTTTTGTAGATAAACCCGGGAGGTATTGCGTAGAAGCCATCAGCGCCGATGGGTGTATTGCCAGAACCTGTGTATGGATAGGAAGGCCAAATGATGACCATGTGGATTGTCTGGAGGCCGATATCCTCATTAATTACGCTCCCGATCGCTCCTATGCTGACTTGGTGATTAATTACGACCCCAATCTCAATCTGGAATTCGAATGGAATACAGGAGAAACAACCGACCGCATCACCGTAACTCAATCCGGAGTGTATATCGTCACTATTTACGACAGAGACAACGACTGCATAGTCCGCAAAAGAGTTTTTGTCAACCTCAATAATGCCGATTGCAGTGTAAAAATTGAAGTAGAGGAAACTGCCCAGGGTTATGAATTGACAGCAGTCACTCCCTTTGACACGACTGGAGCATTAGTTCGATACCGCTGGAGCACCGGCGAAAATAGCCAAACCATTCTGGTTACCAATCCCGATGCTGAATACTGTGTAGCCATAAAAACCCAAAGGTGCTTAGCCAGAGCGTGTGTAGTGCCTGCCAATGCAGCTAGAAATATTTCCATCAGCTCCGTCTATTTACCGGATTACGAGGCAAAACTGCTGAAAGCAACTTCAGTGGAGGGAGAGGAAATTGATGTGATTTGGTCCGATGGAACCTATGGAGACTACCTAATCGTCGACGAGAGTGGATCGTATACCGCCTATGCCCTTTTCAACGATGGAGAAGTAACTGAATATACCATCGACATCCAAATGGATCCAAAATTCAACAATAATTTTTCCTCTACAGTTATCGAACTCTACCCCAATCCCACCGCACAGGATATCTACGTTCAGATAGACCAACCTATTTCTACAGGAAGTAAATGGACTATTACAGATATTCAGGGGAAGACTGTAATGGAGCATTATACAGCGAGGGACTATACGTCTGGAGAAGAGCTGAGTTTCAACCTCTCCCATTTGAATCCGGGGATATATTTCATTGTTATCAGAAGTGATAACCAATTGCATACCAGTAAATTTATTAAAAAATAACCCTGCATTTGGATTATTTAATGCATATTTGAATACCATTACTGTATGAAAACCAATGGGTTTGGATGTATATTGAACAGGAAATACTCGACGGATGTATGTCCGGGGATAAAAGGGCTCAACGGGCCTTACACAAGGCCTGTTTCCCCTTTTTAATGAAGGTATGTCGCCTGTACAGCAGAGATGACCAGGAGGCCATGAGTTTTTTTAATGGTGGATTCTACAAAATCCTCAAGGGACTTAAGCGAAAGAAAAAAAATATCCCCTATCACCTTTGGGCGAGAAAAGTTATGGTCAATTCAATTATCGACGACTATCGAAAACACAAGAAATACAGGAAAAATGAAATTGCGGTAGAGGATTTTCTTGTTTACGAAAACACACACACCAATTTTGACTCCGATCTGGCTGACCTTATTTTTGAAGCCGATGAGATTATTGAAATGATACGCGAATTGCCCGAAATGACCGCTAAGGTATTTATGCTCTTTGCATTGGAAGAAATTAAATACAGTGAAATTGCTGATAAACTCAATATTACAGAATCCACTGTGAGGTGGCACGTGAGCACAGCCAGAAAAAAGTTAATGGATAGGATGGAAGTGGCTTCATCTAAAAAAAAAGTAGCACATGAATAAATTTGATCGTTGGATTCGAGAAAAGACAGACCAACAAAAATTCACCTACCAGGCTGAACACTGGGATTCATTTGCGAGCTATATGGCTCAAAAAGATAAACTCAACCTCTGGAAGCTGACGGGACTTTTGTTGCTGCTGCTCGTCTCATTGGGTATTGGGGTTGTAATTTTGCTCGGGCTTTATCCATTCAGCGGAAATGCAACAGACTCCATAGCTGCATCCTCTCATGAAAATGAAGCAATCGAATTCACCGCCTTTGACCTCCCTGAATATTCTGCTTATGCCGGACCTACTGCCGGGCAAAATACATTGCGTGAAAATATCCCGCTTTTCAAAAACAACGCCAAACAGCCTAAGGATTTAAATGGCAATTTAACTCAGGCTGATTTACCCTATGACTTCTCCTCCAGAGGTACAGTGGATGATCCAGCCTATCGCCCCCAACGAGAGGTGACTCCACCAGAAGATATGCGCCGGCAATCCAATGAAGGGGAATTTGAAATTGATGGCAATCTAAATAGGGATTCATATAAAAATTCTTTTGGGGAAACGAGCAGTTTGAAAGGGGAGTCCCTTGCCGGAATAAACCTATTAAAAAGTCTGCTAAAACCGCTGTCAAACCCAATATCTATTCAGGATTTTTCAGTAGATAATCAATTTTCCTTCCGCAATTCATCTGAAAATAAAACGACTCACTATTACAGCTTGCTGGCCTCCGGAATTTTTAAGCCCGGAAGTGCAGGAGATGGGCATTTTATTCTAGGTGGGTCTGTTGGTGGAGAGATTACAGTGGAATTCAACAGGAATTGGAGCATAAGCTCAGAACTGGGTTTGATGTGGAGGCGGGGTACTTTTGGGGTTCAAATGGACCACCCCCATCTGATTTACGATTTTGAAAAAACAACCTCGGGGTATCAACTCCTTCCTCAATCAACTGTCTATGCGCAGGCTCACCTTCATCTGGGGAAAATATACGGTCCCTGGACTGTGTACGGAGGCGCATCCCTGAACTACCTTTTGGGAGTGCGAGGTGAACTATGGAGCTACGAGTACAACCGAGAAACCAATCCATCAACGGTGGTTAGTGAAGAACAAAGTGAGGGTTGGATCGGTCGGGAAGGGATTAAAACCACTGCTTTCTCCCTGAATTTAGGGGTGAGTTGCAGAGTGGCTACCCGATGGACGATTGGCTTATCCTCTGCCTTTTACCCTTCCGGGTTGATCGATGAGAACCACGCTTCTGAATACGACCTCAATTCAAATACATACAGCGAAAACAATAATGACAGATGGGAACTCGTCGAAAATAAATTCCATTTGTCCATTAACCTTAAATATCATTTGCAATGAAACGGTCTGTTAGCGAAGGAAGAGCAAAGCGAGTGGACGGGCATTCTGGTCGACAGAAATAGGCTGAGTAAAAATTTAAACCAATGACAAAGTCGATATTATTCATTATTTCTCTTCTGGCTGTAGCTTTCCTCTCCTGTGAAAAAGTGGAAATACCCGAGCCGAAGGTAGAGGGAATATTATTTAAACTGGAAGGAAAAATAGACGGCGAAGACCTCTCGGTGGGGATAGACAATGAAGACAACCTCATGAGAACCTATTCCACTTTTGATGAAAGGGATTCCATTTGGGAATTTTCGGGTTATTTAGGCCCCCGCCAGGGGGTTTCCGGCCCCTCCTTCAAAATGGCGTTTAGGCCCAATTTTAAAGGAAGACAAATCACCCTAAATACCGGGGAAGTATTCGATAGGGAAAATTGGAATTTATACAACCACCGGGGAATTGAGACCAGGCGATATCCGGTACACCTTTCCGCTGATCACAACGACTCAATAGAATTGACCCGTTTTTACCTCGCCAATCAATCCGGCCAACAGGCCTCCAGCCATATTTTAATAGTTCAACTCAACGAGAGAAAATCCATTACCGCCTGCGCAGATTACGAGACCATTACCGGCCAAAAAGGGAGCTTCTGTTCGGAAATATCAGCAGATCAAAATGGAGCGATTCCCGTTGCCAATTGGGTGGTGGCTGAACACAGCGGAAATCAAATCAAACTTGCGGCGAAGATGAACAATTCCAATGCGGGATATCTGTTCAACTGGGACGGAGAATACAGTGAAGAATCCAAGCTTATAGTGAACAGAGAGGGTACTTATGAAGTAAAAGCCAAAGATGAAAATGGAAGAATTTTTTCACATAAAAAAGACCTCCTGTACGATGACAATCAAGATGAGTACAGTACCTACGGCAATGACCTGTCACTCTCCGCTGAATGGCGCAACGAGGTGACCGCAGTGGACCGGGTTCAAACCAGCTCTTTTAGATTTAAATATACCGATGGTTCGGGTCGAGATTGGATTTTAGCTCCGGAACAAGGGGAAAACAACTCCCTGCGGATACTCGACCAGCAAATGCACAGGAATAATCCGGAGGAAGAACCTACCCGGGCACTGTTAATCGAATTGAATTGCACGCTCCAAAACACTGAAAATGAAATTCTCGAAGTGCACAATCTCAGGGGATGGATTGCAGTGGGAGTGCCCAAATAATTTGCTTCAAACAAAACCATTAGGGCAAAATCCGCCGGATTTCCTATGTCATTTTTTCAGTACTAATCCTAGTCCTTAAAGGCTTAAAGGAAGTATCTTCCTTGTCGTCGAAAAGTAAGTAGTCCAGGGACTTTTTTCCTGAACCGTTTACCAGCAAAAAGAGAGCGGCAAGCAACATGCTGAAATCCAATCTTATGGCATTAAAAAAAGGCCAAAACTCTTCTGAAGTAATAAGCGGAAATTTTTTAGTCGATATGGCCACAATCATAATAAAAATTAATAGTACAGCAGCGAATCGGGAAAGCAATCCCACCAGTATTAGTATGGCACCAAGGACTTCAAAAATCCCTGCGAAGTAAGCAACAAACTCCGGATTGGTAAAACCCATTTCATCAAATCTACCCGGTCCCATGGCATCGGAGAAGATAAATTTCTGAAGTCCGGCTACTAAAAAAAACATAAGCCAAAATAAACCGAATAAGAAAATAAGCCTTGATCGGTCCTGTCTTAAAAGGCCTTTAAAGGCTATAATATTGATATTCTTAAGCTAAAAGTTGACAAGCAAATATAATTATTTTAATGCGTAAAAGCAAGATTTGTAACCCAAAAAGCAAACGAATGGACTCTCCAGGTTTAATCTGTATGAATTTTTCCGGCCGTTCCCTAATAAATGTTTAATTTTGAGCCTTCAAAAATGAATCTTATGAGTTACAGGAGCCACCATTGTGGAGAATTGAGAATTTCGGATGTAGGCCAAAAAGTAGTGCTCTCGGGTTGGGTGCAGAAAGGACGTGACCTGGGAGGAATGACCTTTATTGACCTGCGGGACAGATACGGCATTACGCAGCTGGTCTTTAATATGGATACCGATGAATCCCTCTGTAAAATAGCGAGGTCTCTCGGGAGAGAATTTGTGATTACCGCAAGCGGTGAAGTTACCGAAAGAAGCAATAAAAATCCAGACCGGCCCACAGGAGAAATTGAAATAAATGTAGAAGACCTCACGGTGGTCAATCCCTCAAAAACGCCCCCCTTTACTATAGAGGAGGAAACCGACGGAGGGGAAGAGTTGAGAATGAAATACAGATACCTGGACATCAGACGGGATACCATCCAGAAGAAATTGATATTCAGAAGTAAGTTGGCCCTGGAGACCAGAAAATACCTCGACAGTAAGAATTTTATTGAGGTGGAAACACCGTTTTTAATCAAGAGTACGCCCGAGGGAGCCCGCGATTTTGTGGTCCCCAGTAGAATGAATAAAGGGGAGTTTTACGCCCTCCCTCAATCACCTCAAACTTTTAAACAGTTGTTGATGGTGTCCGGTATGGAGCGTTATTTTCAAATTGTAAAGTGCTTCAGAGACGAAGATCTCAGAGCAGATCGGCAGCCGGAATTTACCCAAATAGACTGTGAAATGGCCTTTGTCGATAGAGAGGAAGTACTGGATACCTTTGAATCTCTGACCAAACACCTTTTTAGATCTACCCTCAATATAGAATTGGGTGATTTTCCTCGTTTGGATTACAATCAGGCCATTGAAAAATACGGATCTGACAAACCCGACCTGAGGTTTGACATGCCTATCCACAACCTGAATCAAACTGTAAAGGACAGTGGATTTGTCGTATTTGATTCCGCAGAGTACGTAGGGGGTATTTGTGTTCCCGGCGTGGCCGATGAGTACTCCAATAAAGACCTCAAAAAGCTGACGGAATGGGTTCAGCGCCCTCAAATTGGAGCTAAAGGACTGGTTTACGCCAAATTCCAAACCGACGGTAGTATCAAGTCTTCAGTAGGTAAGTTTTTCAACGACGATCAATTGCTTGAGTGGTTGGATCGCGCAGAAGGTTCTAAAGGAGATCTCTTGCTTATTCTCGCAGGGGATAAAGACAATAGTCTCAAACAATTGGGAGCGTTGAGGCTGGAAATGGGAAAGAGACTCGGCTATCTGGATTCCACTGAATTCAAACCCCTTTGGGTATTGGACTTCCCTCTACTGGAATGGGATGAGGATACACAGCGCTTTTACGCCATGCACCACCCTTTTACGGCACCCGCCGCAGAGGATATTTACAAAATGGATTCCCCCGATCGGGAAGTGCTCAAAAACCTCAAGGCCAATGCCTACGACCTGGTCATTAACGGGGCTGAAATTGGTGGAGGATCCATTCGAATTCACGATCGAAAACTACAGGCGCGCAACTTTAAGTTGCTGGGCTTTACAGCCGAAGAAGCAGAAGAACAATTTGGATTCCTCATGGGTGCCTTTGAATACGGAGCCCCTCCGCACGGGGGAATCGCCTTTGGATTTGACCGACTGTGCGCAGTGATGAATCACCAAAATTCCATCAGGGACTTTATCGCATTCCCCAAAAACAACATGGGACGAGACCTTATGATCAATGCTCCAGCCCCCATTGATAAAGAGCAGCTGAAGGACTTGGGACTGGACCTGAAAGATTAAAGCCTCAAGAAATTTATTTATTTTGAAATTTTATTTTCTGGAAAATACCCTTCCTTTGGGTTTTTTATAGGTAATAATTTTTAATTTTCTCAACGCTATTGATTTTTATTGTTAGTTTTACCATTATATAATGGTATTGTAAAACTGTCTGCGATAAAAGTATTTAGAAGTCCTCTTTACCATTGTTAAAATGCCCGACAGGATAAACGGTCCCTGAAGCGCAAATTACTACTGCACAAGTCAATAATTGTAACTTTTGTAGAGCCGTAAAAGGTGATTTTAAACCTTCCAACTTCATTCAATTAATCAAAAAAATTTAACCGATGAATTCAATAAAATACATTTTGTTTTTCAGTTTGGCTATAATTTGGTCAGCCTGTGGGGAAGCTCCTCAGGAGCAGCAGGATAAAGTAATAATCAGTGGAATGGGAGGCGACGGAATGAGTCTGGAGGTCCACCGAGAAGTAAAATTGGCGCAAACCACTGCCGACAGCACCGGCTACTTTTTTTTGGAATTGGATGCAGAAGAAGCGAATTACTACTCCCTGAGAGCCGAGCGACAGGAAATTACCTTGTATCTGGTGCCGGGCGACAGTATTCATCTCAGTTTTGAAAATGGAAAAATAGATGAGAATACGGTAATTTCAGGAGATCGGGTCATTGAAAACCAATACCTATTGACTAAGTCAGATCTATTAGAGGAAAATAATTGGAATAATTACCGGGCTTTATTCCAGCTGGATCCAGATTCCTATTTCGAAGCCATTGCCAGTGGCAGCAATGCGCTGAATGTGCATTGCGATTCACTGGCATCCAATCCTGAAGCAGATCAGCGGTTTATTGAGATGGAAGGAAACTTTACCACTTTTCACGTAGCTTTGCTCAACACTCATTATACTCAATACCACAGCTTTTTGACAGATACGGAAACGGAAGAAATAGATTTCCCCACAGAGGAGTCCGATCAAAAATTTATGGACCTGGACCATACCCGAGCGGATTTACTCCCCCTTCCCATATTCAGAGAAGTCCTCCAGTATCAAATGCACAAGGCTTTTGAAAGGGAAATAGCCGAAGATATTTACGATAAAGATAAGAGCACCATATTCAGGGCTGAATACGAAACAGTAGATAGTATTTTTACCGATAAAAAAGTACAGGAGTACCTGAAATTCAAGTATTTACTCGATGCCATTTCCTATTCCGGGCCGGGAGCCATCGATCCCATTTACGAGGAATTTATAGACGAGGCAGAAAGTGATTTTTATACTCATACATTGATGGCAAAAATGAATGAATGGGAAAAAATCCGCCCGGGAAATGAGGTTCCTGATTTTGAATTCCTAACCACCGACAGAGACGAGGTAAAACTTTCAGATCTTCGCGGGAGTCTAGTGTATATCGATGTATGGGCAACCTGGTGTGGCCCCTGTATCAGAGAACACCCTTACTGGGAAGAACTTCTCGAGGAATACAGCGAGTCAAATGTCCACTTTCTGGCTGTTTCTATTGACAATACCATAGAACCGTGGATTAAAATGGTGGAGGAAAAAGAGTTGTCCGGTATTCACTGGTTTACAGAAGATGCATGGCAATCCGATTTTGCAACCCATTTTCTCGTCAGGGGTATTCCTCGATTCATTCTGCTGGATGCAGACGGCAAGATTCTGGAAACCTCGGCAGAAAGACCCTCCGGAAATATAAGATTAAGCCTGGATAAATACCTGGCCCAAACTGAAAGTTTGTAGGCGAAGTGGAATAGCAATTATTACAGAAGTGGTTGGGAGTTGGCACCGTGTAAACGGAGCCCTAATGACTTTGACATATTCAAACACTGACAAGCTATCAAAGGCGAATCCACACTACTTATTTTTTGCCCCCCCCCTATTCTCCGGTATAAACTACTCCTGAAGTGGGAGTTTCGTGAAGCTCTATTTTTTCCAGTTGAGGCAGATGGGGTTTTATCTGTTCCCATATCCATACAGCAATGCGCTCGCAGGTGGGATTTTCTAATCCGGGGATATCGTTCATCACCTGGTGATCCAACTGATCCACAACGGGCTTAATTGCGTTTTTTACCACCGCAAAGTCCTCGACCCACTGAAGGTGTGGGTGAAGTGGCCCCTCGAGATATACGACCAATCTATACGTGTGGCCATGCATGTTCCTGCATTTGTGGCCCTCGGGAACATGTGGAAGAAAATGAGCCGAGTCAAAAGTAAACTGTTTGAATATTTGCATACCTGGAATTTGTCATTTTAAACGTCGCAACAATAATGCCGATTATATCTGAAGGCCTGCTTATTCTCTCTCATTTGCTTCTATTTGTCGCAAAAAGTCAAAAGATTGTCGGAAATGGGCAAATACAAGACATTCATATACTTTAAATTTGAAATTAAAAAGTATTAAACCTCAGATAAATTGATTCTAGTTCAAATAAATGATATGGTTTAATCGAGGTTTAGGCTGTTCGCATTTGTGATGTGAATCGAGACACACAGGTGGCACGATTAAATATCCCGCTTTGCAGTTTATTGTTCAGGAAAAAGCTAAGTCTATGAAAATTCACTTCTACTCTTTGTGCCTGTGGTTTGTATTTCCAATTGCTTTCTTATTTGTTCAGCAGGAAGGGAATAATGCTCGCATGTCAATGGAATTTGACAATCCGGCCCAAATTGACGTATTCCATTTGAACCACCTTGCAGAATGCAAATATTTAAATTCTGGTAATCAGTGGACTGAAGTTACCTCAATTTTTTCTTTAGAACCTGACTATTCAGTCCGGGAAACCGGGGTTTTAAATTCAGACCAACTGAATGTAAAAGTAAGAGGCACCGGTCAGACGATAGGCCAGGTTTTACTTTTAGAAATTAAAAACAGGGATAATAACAGGCCCGGAAGAATGACCATCGGACCTGTTTTGGTCCCCGGAAAGGGAAAAACTCAAGCCTATGTAATTCCGGGAACTACAGAAGTAGAGGTCCCACCGGGGGGTACCATTACCGTTCCTGTAGACGGAATTTGCATCGACCCTGATAAACCCCCTTTGGGAAGTGGAGATAAAGGAACAGACTTTGGGGACTGGATCAGTATAAACCCGCTTCCCGATGACTGGGAGCCCAACCCAACCACGGGGTGGGAGCCCGATCTGGAAAGCCCATTGTTGAATCCGATTACGGAAAACGATCTCAATCACGTGATCGATATTGCAGCCTACCCGGAGGAGGTAGCTGACCTGATCGGGAATTATGTCGGCAGAATAATCGATACTTACGATTATTTATCCAATGTCGGAGAAATAATTACACCTCTTACTGATCGGCCATTGGAGGAAAGGAATGCGGTCATTCAGCAATTGGTATGGAGAGCTGCTGCTGCTCTCTCGGGGGATGAATTTACCCAAACGGAATGGGGAGAGCGCATTTTTGATCAGTTGCCGGAAACCGGAGGAAATTTAAACGAAGAGGAAAAAGAGAATATAAATGCAGGTATTCAGGATTTCTGGAATATTGCAACCCTCGTAGGTGTGGAGGCGAAGGTCATCTCCAAGGGATCAGCAGTCCTTTCTCCGGAAAAAACCGATGAAGATGATGAAGATAACCGTGAAGCCTGCAGTGTCTCCTCATTTGAATTCAATATCAAAATACAGGTAATCACCCCTGCGGGAGAAAGTGAAGAAATTACTGTTGATGACCAGGGAGATTTTATGGTGGGCAGACTGCTTCCCGGTACAAAAATTAAAGTAGAATGCGAACCCGAGGTGGAATGCGAATGTGTGATCCAGACGAGGAGGAGAACCCCGGGGGGAGGAACAAGTACCCAAACATTCACATCCCCTTGTAATCCCAATAGAGTGGATCACACAAAATTTAATACTTCTGATTTGAGCAGTTTAACATCAGAAAAAGTAAGTCAGATTAATGAAATCCTGGAAAACGAGGAGGAAAGTCGACTCGAGCAACTCAAAGAAGAATTGCTAGAAGAACTGGCTGGGTTAAGAGCAAAAATAGAGGAAAACCAAAGAATTATTGACGAACTGCGTGGAACCAGAGAAAGGGAGGAAAGAGAGAGGAGAAATGCACTGAGAGGGGAAAACAGTGATTTGGAAAGACGAATAAAAAAATTGGACCGCGATCTGAATAGAAGCGATAGCATTTTAAGAAGATCCTATGCCGACAGATTAGAGGAGATCAGAAACAAGAGAGAAGCGGAATTGTGGAGAGAAAACGGCTGTAATCTGGAATTAATAGTGGAGGGCAGACGAGAAGACAGGGAAGTGGATGTAAGTGCAAAAATCACAATAGTAGCTGTTGGCGAGTGTGGATCAGATTACCAATCCCGCTGTAAACCGGCCTCCTTTACAAGGGAAATAACAGTTACCATTAAATCCAGATAAGTGATTAAACCCTGTTGAACATGAATTTTGAAAAGGACTAATACAAACATAAAACAAAGACTCATGAAGATTTATATGAAATTATCAGCCGTTTTTTTTATGATTTTCTTTGTCTATAACATAGTCTCAGCGCAAAGTGAGGAAGAGGAATTTTCGAGAAATGATGCCATTGACCTGGTCATGAGTAAAATATCCCCTCCGGCTCATCACGAGGGTCCGGTTTCTATTTTTGTACACGGTGAAAAACTCTTGCCCGGTGATGAAGTTGAACCATTTATAAACAGCAACCATCAAAAGATTACCATTAGCAATCCATCCTGGTTGGCGTGGGTTGATGATTATCCTACGGCTGGTTTTGCACACCCGACCAGAGTAGTTATTATCAATCAACAGACTGGAGAATACGATATCCATCATTTTCAGTGGTGGCCTTATCTAAATGGGATCAACTTGTTTATGTCAGATTCTGCTCGAAACAACAGTAATATTATGATTTATTCAGACTTAAATATCATCAGATGAGCTGTCATGTAAAAAAATATTGGAAAGGCTTGCTATTGGTTTTATTGGCCCTGATGATAGTCTTTGAGTCAGACGGAAGAACGAGAGTAATAACCATTGACGGAGGCTTTGATCCAGGTCCCGAGACTACAGATTTTGATAGAGCTATTACTGGTTTGCTCGATGATTTTATGACTGCTTTTCGGAAACATGTACCTCATGCTGATGAAACAAGGATTGATTCCGCTGAGGCACTATTAGATTTTATATTGGATATGGATTGTGAATGCGGAGATACTTTGTACTTCGTTTTTTCAGGTCATGGTTTTCCCGGGGGAATAGTTTTTTCAAAAGGAGAACAAAATAGAGATCGATTTTTAAGTTATAGGGAAATTGCAGCGGCAATATTTGCCAACGATCCGGAATGCTGTTGCAAAATTCACTTTATTTTAAACGCCTGTCACTCAGGAAGCGCTATTGAACCACTGTCAAGGGAAGAACATATAAAGCGGGTGTTTACAGCTACCACTGCGGATGCTCTTATGTATTACCGGCAGGCTTTAAATGCTCTGGATTCCATATCTTCTTCTTATTTAAGGCGATTAATTACTAAGATGGATGAATTGGTTGATGAGGATAATCCAATTGATGAAGTAATTGATGAAGCACATGGCGATGCTCGCGACAAAGTTCCAGCTAGTGATTGGGAAGAGGGTGAACGTCCCGAGGGATATAGAGTGGATACTTTTGATGTCCGGGGCCATATACGCAATGTTCTATACAATAGTGGTCTTTCGGGATTCACCTTTGTCGTAATAGAAATTTACGACCCAAAGTGGAGGAGAGGAGAGTTGGATACCGTATTGTTGACAGAGCCTGTTGCATGGCTTAATTTCAGAAAATGTCAATGGATTTCAACCCAAATCGTCTATGAACAACCCAATGGACTCAGAGAAAACATCGGTGATTTGGTTGATGCAGATCCACCTGATAGCGAATTGATCTCAGCCCACGTCATGGAAGTTCGGGAAAACCGGGCCAAGGTGCACACCACCTGGCCAAGACATATGTTCTGCAGAGAATTGTGGATTGATTATCCCTCTGAAGATCTAGATTCCGATTCACAGATTTCAGTTTGCAGGTGGATTCAACAAGATGTCAACATTATCGATCCTACAGGGTCTGCAACTCCGGTTGATACCCTCCGCCCTTTTGGAAGATATCTTGGAGGACTGGTTCATATTACCGGAATTGACAGGGAAAATGGGATTATTGAGTTTGAGGTCAGAGAGCCCTGGCTCAGGAGATACGGTTACGACCGCGCCAGAATTTCAGAGGAAGAAATAAAGCACCTCGATTCCCTGATAAAGGTTAGGGATACCATCTTTATTGGATTTTTAGATACTATTGTAGTTGAAAGAACCCGGCCATTAGAAAGCTGTGACAATATTTGGCTATCAATGCGGGTTCCCGGAACTTCAGATTCAAGCTTATGGGTTGTAAATGGTTGGGTTCCACAACCACGGGATAGGGGTAGTGTATCGCATACCCGATTGAAAGACCATACTATTGACCAATCCGGCACCCTGGAGTCTGTTCTACCCTCCATATACCTACTCAATAAGGACAGAGAAACCTACAGAGGAAGGATACATTTAGCGCTCTACCCCCTCGATGAGCTTCCCGAAAAGGAAAATTACACGAATGCGGATAATCTTGATGTCCTGCAAACTCTAATGGACGGTAGCGATTTCAAAACCCCGGAAGGCGACCGTCCGGATATAGATTTATCAGTCTTCCCCTCAGGCTGTGAAGGTTGGTTGCAATCCTGCGCCTTTCCGGTATCACTGGAGCAAATCAAAGATAAAATATATTCCACTCTGAGAGCTGCTTACCTAATGAATTATCTGAGAAAAATACCCCGGGAAAAACTCGAGGAAAGAGCCCCTAATTTAACTCGATGGAAAAATACCTATCTGAGAAACCACAGTTCCCCCACTCAAAACCATTATTCCGGCCAAACTGCCAAATACTATCAATTGGACTTTGATTACAAAAGCAAAATCAGTTCAGTAGGCGCCTTTTCCAATGCCCTTCTACACGAATCCGCAGGTTGTGATGCTGGAGAATTGAGAGACGAAGTGAATGAGCTGTGGAGTGAAGCTAAAGAATCTGCGGGGTCGCAACCTGAATTTTCAACTGAAGAGTTAGAGGGGTTGAAAAATTATTTTTCAGATTATCTAACAGAAACAATCGGGCGTCCTGAGAGTGATTTGGAAGTACGTTGCCCGGATAAAGAGAACTGTTTGGATAGAATTGTAGAGTGGATCAAACAACTGGCTGTAAATGAATCCGATGCCTACCTTCAGGAAACCATAGACCTTACTTCTCCGGGCCTTTTTGAAGCTCTGCACCAGCGCAATCCTCACCGCACAGAATCAGTCCGGTCGAGAGCCAATGTGCCCAATTTTGAAACATCCGCTATATACACCGATTACGTGGACTTTTATCAATTGGAACCTTTTGAGACGAGAAAAGTCAGATTCAATACCATTTCGGGACTTGAACCCGGCCGGGGTTACCGCCTGAGTTTTTGGAGAGGAGATCAAAAAGACGAAGGTGAAGTGGAGGATATTAATACCGCCGAACTGAATTACCAATTTCAGGATACACTCCACCTGTTTTTTTACATAAAAAAAGAGAATGAGTGCCAATGCCCCGATCCCTCCGTTTTGGATATAGGCAGTACAGCAACTGGTCAGGTGAGTGGGAATGTATTTAATCTGAAGGTAACCAACACAGGAGATGAACCCGTTTTATGCGAATTGGGACCTTACGTAGTGCCCCCCGGTAAAAAGACCCAGGGTTTTATTTTGCCGGAAAAAACGGAAATTTCACTTCTTCCCGGTGAAACGACTTCATTGGAGGTTTTTGGCCATTGTATGGATTTTGATAAAAGTCCACCCAAAAAAGGATCCACCGCAAATCCTGCTACAGATTGGATAGCGCTGGATGGCAGAATGACAGATCCAAATTTTGCTGGATTCAGTCCTTCAAAATCACCTGTTTCTGATAAAGTGCAATTATTACAACCCGGAACCGATGAATTGTTAAACCCGATCCCCACGGATTTAAAGAAATTATCTGAAGCTGACCAGGTTGCTTATTTTAAGCAATTGGGAGAACTTCACCTTAAAGCCAGAGCTGTTACCGGAGCAGTGTACGATGATTTTCACTACAGCAAGGCGCTGCATACCCCCTACGGTTATTCGGGACACTTGCAAAGGTATAGTGTGCTTCAGAATTTAACCTGGGTTTACAACAGTTATCTGACCGGCACCGGGTATCAGTTTGAAGATTTTAAAAAGCGGTCAATAGATATGGTAAGGGAAACAATGCCTGACCATAATATAAATATAAAAGATGAAAAAACTATGGAGGAAATGAACACCGGTTTATGGTCAGTCTGGAACTCCTCGCATGATATAGGCCTCAGGGCCAAGTTGTGGAAGTAAAAAAACAAAATCTCTTAATTTAAAAAGCATTGTCATGAAAGCTCTTTTTTTAGTACTTAATTTAATCCTATTGCTAGTGCTATCAGCTAACGGTCAACAAAATCCGGCAACCACCTATTCAGAAGCAAATAGGGCTTTGCAGGAAGCTAAAGCAGCTGTAAAAAAGGGAGACTACAAATTAGCAAAAGAAAAATTTGATGAAGCAAAGGTAAAATTTGAGGAAGCCCAAGAGGCCTACAAAAAGGGGAAATACAAATCAGCTGAATCAGCCGAAAGAGCCAAAGGAAGATTGGGTAAAATTAAGGATTGGGAGTCTTTATCAAAAGAATTTGAAAAGGCTGATAAAGCAGTTGAAAAAGCTAAAAAGGATTGTGATAAAGGAGATTATGATAAAGGAAAAAAAGGCATTGATGATGCCATAAAGGATTTAGAAAAAATAAAGGAAAAAGAAGAGAAAAAAGAAGCAAAAAAAGAAAGAGAAGCAAAAAGAGGTAAAACAATCGAGGGAAAGGATCAGGAGATAATGGATGCAGTGGATAAAAAGATAGCAGAATTAAAGGAGAAGAAAAAAGAATGCGAGCCTCCTGTAGAGGAGGATGAAAGCAATCCTTCGGATAGTAATGAAGAGGAAACCAATGAGGAGCAAGCCGCTAATGATGAGGAATTTTCCTATGATTCTTCCATATGGGACAATATCGACCTCACCTCTGCCCGTATGAAACCTAAAGCACCGGGAGTCCCCTGGTGGATTTATGCAGGTGGTGGAGCAGTAGTAACCGGGGTGGGTATTGTCCTACTCACTGACGACGACGACGATCCCGATGTGCCTTTGGTTGCCAATGACCTCTCCATTACCGTCGATTGTGGAGAGGGAGGTACTGTCAATCCGCTTTCCAACGATGAGGGAGTCGGCCTGATGTTACAAAGCTTTGATGCTCCGTCGGGCCTGGTCAGTCAAAACGGAAATATACTGGTCATTGATCCTGCAGTAACCGATAATTTTACCATCGCATATACAGTTGAGGATGCCAATGGAAATACCGATCAGGCCACTGTGTCTGTTACCGTTAACATTCCCCCGTTGGACGCGCCCAGTGTTCAACTGGAAACCGAACAGGGCGTTACCCTGCAGGGAAACCTTCTCAATTTAATCAACTGCAGTGATTGTGAATTAATTGATTTGGGAGACCACCCCAATCTCAACGCAGTGACCTTTAACTCCAGCGGTGAATTTACAGCCATTCCCGATCCCGATTTTTTCGGTACCCTGGAAATCAACTACAGCATTAGAAAACCTCCTTGTCCACCTGTGGCTTCGTCCGTCGTCATTATTGAAGTCCATCCGGACGGAGATCCACCCGTAGCCAATGATGTCACTATCACGGTAACGTGCGGGGAAGGAGGATCTGTAAATCCCATACTCAACGACGAGGGTGAAGGACTCATTTTGGAATCATTCACTTCTTCTACCGACTGGGTTTCTCAAGAGGGAGATTTGATCATAATTTCCCCCTCCGCTTTTGAAGATTTTGAAATTACTTATACGGTGGTCAACGAGGACGGGCTTTCGGCAGAGGCTACCGTTTTTGTGGTGGTAGAAAGGCCCCCTTTAAATGTGCAGAATTTGAGTTTTCAAGGCGAGGTGGGCGGCCTGGTTGAATTCAACGTATTACAATCTATCGGTTGCGACGATTGCGAATTGATTGACCTCGGAGATCACGCGGGAATCAGTGAAGCGGTTTTTACCCCCGACGGAGAAGTGAGTATTACCCTGAGTCCCGATTTTACCGGTGAAATTACGCTGACCTATACTGTACGAGATGCCTGTCAATCGGAGGCCACCGGAAATATTACAATATTTGTCAGCGACGAACCCTGTGAAATAAACGGAGACTTGGTCGTCACCCCCTCTGATTGCGGATTGGACAATGGAGTGCTGGTATTTGCTACCGAAGAGTTGTTCGGATCTTACAACTTTTTAATCGATGGAGAACCCGCTTCGGATACAGTTGAAAACCTGGCTCCAGGAAGCTATGTATTTACAGTAATCGATGCGGAAAATGCGAATTGCAGAGAAGAATTTACGGGCCTAATAGACGAAAACCCATTTGATGTTTCTCTGGAGACTGAGATTACTCCCGGTAACTGTCACACCTCAGGAGATATTATGATTATCGTAAATGAAGGCCCCCTTATTACTGATTTTTTATCTGTGAGTACCGACTTTGGTGATTTTGAATACTCGATTGGAGAATCGGAGTTCTCTCTCTTGCAATTGATGGAAGGAGACCTGGGAGAAGACTTTCTTTTAGGTCCCGTTCAATTGACCTTTACTGTTGAAGGGGCCCAGGATCGTTGCACCCAAGTGTTCGATTTTCTAATTCCGGAGGAGGAAGTTCCCTTTGATGTAGAAGATGCCACTTTCACTTTAATGGCAGGAGAAGAGATCACCCTTAACTTTTTGGATGATTACGCCATTGGTGAAGAATTAAGTGTAGTAAATTTCGATGATATATCCGGGGCTGATTTTCATGTAGAATCCAATGGATTGATGAGTTTTTTCACTTCCCAGCCCGGCGAATATGTGAGTTCTATTACGGTTACAGACATTTGTGGACGGGAGATTACTGCTTCCATCGGTTTTATTGTAGAGAGGATTCCATGTAAAGAGTTTGAAGTTAACTTTATAGTAACACCATCGGGCTGCGGAATTTCTACAGGGTTTGTGGCGGCGGACATCATCCCCTTCAACGACGATTTGGTGCTTACCTGGAGCAATGGGCAATGGGGGCTTTTTCTCGAAAATGTACCCACAGGGACCTACGGCCTGGAAATTTACGATCCGGAAACCGATTGTACGGAAAATTTCGAAGTGTTTGTAGATGAGGAGCCCGAAGGCCAATATTTGGTATCTTCAGAAGTGGCTCCCGGCAGTTGTAATACTCCACCTGAACTGGTGGTTGAACTGGAAAGTGTAGGGTCCGATTTTTTGAATGTACAGGCTGAATCTCCGGAAGGTGACGTCTTCATTGCCGATATCCCGGAAGGGGTTCAATCGTGGGGAGATTTTTTCCCTCTGACCCCTGGGCTGTGGACCTTCACCATTATTGATGAAATAGCAGGTGCGGATTGTGCACAGAGCGTAATTATTCAACTCCCGGAGCCCGATTTACCTGAGTTGACTTTGGTGGAAGTAATTCCACCCAGTGACCCCTCAGCCAACGACGGATCTATCATTGTCAATATAGTTGGTGGCTTTCCGCCCTATACCTTGTTTGTAAATGACATGGAGTTTCCGGGATTGGAACCCCCCGGCAACTTTCAAATTGACAATGTATCGGAAGGTATTTATGAGATGATAGTTCTGGATGCTTTCGAATGCTTTTCCGAAGTACTTGTAGTAGAGGTAGTAGCTGGTTTTACAAGTAATCCATGGGCTTTAACGTCCCCCAATCCATTGAAATTCACCTTCTCGGGACAGACGGCGTTGGTGGACGAAGATTTTCTTAGCGCTCTTACAACCGACCCAAACGGGATTCCCGAACTGCCGGGTATTACCTCTGAGAGTGTGATTGTTTCCCATAAAAGAACCGGATTCAGTTTCAGCCTAAGCCAGGCAGACTCAAGGGTTTCGTTTACCGGGTTATTGCAGTTTTCCTCGGGATACATCGCGGATTACGGCAGTGGGTTTTCCTATCCCTTCAAGGCAAATACACTGCAACCGGGCATAGGTTTTCAGCCTTTTCCAAATTTTGAAAATCTGGATCTGACTGTGGGTTACCGACAAACCTCCTTCCATTTGTTGCCGGGTTCAAACTCCAATCTGAAAAAAGAATTGACAGAGTGGCCCGTAGGAGCCAAATTGGATTATCCGATAAATGACAGATTGGATTTCAATGCCTATGGCAACCTACTCTTTGAGGAATGGGGATTCGATCAGTTGAGAGTGGAATACGGACTGAATTTTACCTGGGAAATCCGATAGTACTGTTCACAATTTATAACAGGGATCCGACCGGGGTTGAAATAGTTTCACTGCATCTCCATTCTTACTGGGGTTTAGTTTGTATTTTTGCCCGTTTCAAAAGGCATTAAATATGAATACTGAATCCGGGCATTTCGAAGCGATCTTTATCGGAGGGGGCGCGGCCTCCTTTTTTGCTGCCATTAGACTGGCTGAATTGGTGCCTGGAATAAACTGTGCAATTCTGGAAAAGGGAAAGACCGTGTTGAATAAGGTGCGTATATCGGGAGGCGGACGATGCAATGTGACCAACACCATCACCGATCCACGCGAATTGAGCGAAAATTATCCGCGCGGGCAAAAAAGCCTGATCGGGCCTTTTAATCGGTTCGGCTCCCGTGATACCGTGGAGTGGTTTGAACGCAGAGGGGTGGAGTTGAAGGCTGAGGCGGACGGAAGAGTTTTCCCCGTGTCCGATAACTCTCAAAGCATTGTAGACTGCCTGATGGATGAGGTAAAAAAGTACGGAATTGCTGTAATAACAGGTGAAAATGTAAAAAAAATTAGAAGGTTGAACGACGGAACATGGGACCTTCAGGCAAGCCAAAATCAATACCGTTGTAAGCAGTTGTTTGTAGGGAGCGGAAGCAGCCCGGCCATGTGGGCTGTACTCAGAGGATTGGGATTGCCGATGGTGGAACCCCATCCCTCCCTCTTTACTTTTAACATAAATGATCCCAGAATTAAAGGCCTTCAGGGAATTTCACTGCCTGTAGTTGAATTGAAGATTAGCGGAACCCCGTTGAAGAGCACAGGTCCCTTACTGATTACCCATTGGGGCTTGAGTGGGCCGGCTATCCTCAAACTCTCCGCCTGGGGAGCTCGCCAACTCGCGGAAATGAATTACCGCTTTGAACTCGTGGTCAAATGGATGAGTGCTGAAAATGCCCAAAATTTAATTGAAGACTCCAGAGCGATGCACCCGTCGGAAAAAGTGTACAAAAAACCCTTTGTCGCATTTCCCGTAAGACTCTGGAGAAGCCTGGTAGCATACCTGAGAATATCAGAAGAGACCCGTTGGGCCGACCTGAGCAAAAAGCATATGAATGCCCTTGGCGAACAACTCTCCAACTGCAGACTGAAGGTCGATGGCAAAAGCACATTTAAGGAGGAGTTTGTCACCGCAGGTGGTGTAAACCTAAAAGCCTTAGATCTCCGGGAATTCAGAAGTGTGGACTACCCCAATCTCTTTCTCGCCGGAGAAGTCCTAAATATTGACGCCCTTACCGGCGGATTTAATTTTCAGGCAGCCTGGAGCGGTGGGTGGATAGCGGGAAGCAGCATGTCAAAAGCTCACCGGCCGGGATAACTCAAATGAGAGTTGAAATAAATTCCTACAATATATTGGTCGTAATGCAATCTGCCCTCGGTCCTCAATTGATTCCTACGGGAAAATACTCCTGGCCGATGGTGTAACTTAAAGGAGTGAGCGGCATAAAAGCCTACCGAATAGCTGGTAAAATACTTGTTGGCATTGTAGGAGTCGTTTATTTTATAGCCCACTCTTAGCCCCAGTGACCCCAGTCCCTGGTTGAACCTCAGATCCAAATCCCTATCCTCCAAATGACGGTCGATGTCGATCACGTATTCCTTATTGCTGTTTAGTAATCGATACCTGTGCCACCTCACCCCCAGCTTGGGAATTACATATATTCTTCTGCTGTCGATAATTTTATACCCCAAATCAAATGCACTGAAAATCGTCCCCACGCTCAAGTGTAATGAATCCAAATCGGTGTTGTACTGTTTCATAAACCCCAACTGAATGGAAACCTGCCAACGATTGATGGTAAAACCACTCTCCAGTCCAAAATTGACTATAGACTGATCCAACAACTCGAGGTTGTCAAATCCAACCACATTTTGAAAAGAACGGAAATAAACCGGATTGACATCAATTAACAGCCCGTAATGAAGGTCAATTAAAGGGTCTTCTTTTTTTTCGAATGGGTCCTCTGATTGTCCTTCCGGAATTCCCAGCCTAACTTGTGGCAAACTGTCTATGGATGCGGGATTATCCAACACTCCAGAGGCATCTGTCCGCGATAGTCCCAGGATCACAAAAAATAAAATACAAGTGTAGAACTTCATAGAAAAAATTTATCCAATGTACAAAATAATTTTTGATTTATTTATTAGGCTTTCTAAACTTTTTATTAGAGTAAACTTAAATTAAATTTAGATAATATTAATATAAAGCTATTCAAACACTTTCCCCTCCATCTCCTCCGATATCAAAATGTTCCTTTAGTTGATTTTGGAAATGGTTGAATTCCCTTTGAAAATTGCATCTGGGATAGCTTTTATGAAGGTCTTCAATATTCTTTAATTGCATTTTTATAAAAGCCATGTGATCAGAGGTTCCCGGCTGGAGAAGTCTGTGATCCATTGCCCTTAAAACACCTTCCATTCGACTGCAAAACACCTTTGCCTCATCACTCAGGGCTGCATTGGCAAATTTTGAAAGTACGTATTGAATAGCCTGATCGCTGGGATGAATGAGATCCTCTTTGTAAAATCGGTAATCCCGGAGCTCGTCCAAAATAATTTCATAGGATGGGAAGTAAAAAACCGAGTCCGGCATGGAGGCCTGCAAATAGTGAACCGCAAGGTGAAGGGCTGACTTACTTCGGTTGTTTGCTACCATGCCATCGCGAATATGGCGGACGGGACTGACGGTGAATATAATTTTTAACTCAGGGCGGATCTTCAGCAACCTGGTCAGTGCCGCAGACAAGTCTTTGTGAATTTTTGAAGGGCTCAACCATTCTCTGTTGAACTCCTCCCCTGGCATTTTGTGGCAGTTGGACACCAAACTTCCCCCCGGTTTTTCTCTGAATACAAAAGAGGTCCCCAGGGTAAGTATGAGAAAGTCAGAAGTAATCAATTGATCCGCGGCCATTTGAAGGCTTTGGTTCATCTTTTGAAGAGCTGCATTTTTATCCCTGTTAGAAAATTTTCCGTGGAATTGGAAATGATGCCACAATCCCCGGTGTAAAAACAACTCCTTTTCATCGATGGGGTTTTTATCACACAGGTCGTGAAGGAGTTCTGCAATCGAATGGGGGTTGTAAATAATGCCGGATGGATTTGAAGTAAGATCGAATTTTCTACTCGTCAAAAAGTTACTCAGATGCTCTGCAAAACAGGATCCAATGGCAGATATTTTACTGTCGGTACTTATTTTTTCGGGCAAAGGCTCCGGATCGACACTGGTTTTCCACTTCAAAACAAACAGATTTTTTCTAAAGGTAAGCAGGTTTTGAATTTTTTATAAACTGAGTCTTAAAAAAAGTATATAATGAGCAAATTGGCAGAGTTTACTTTTTTACCCTTATCTTTGGCCAAGCCATGAGTCCGATGGGGTTTTGTCTAATAAATAACGAAAAAAGATGAGAGCTGTTTATTTGATGCTATTACTTCCGGTAGCTTTAATGTTTATGATGCCCCTGGAGGCCCAAATCCACGACTCTATGGCGACCGTAATTATTGAAGTGGAGATCGACAGAGAAACGCCTTCTATTAAATTGAGTTGGGACAATTGGTTTGAGGCCACTTATTACCAGGTGGCGAGGAGAGAAAATTACTCGGGCCCCTTCTCTGCTTTGGCACTGCTTCCCGGAGACAGCACTCACTTTTTGGATTCAACGGTAGAGACGGAAAAAATTTATGAGTACAGAGTAACGCGATTCATTAATGACGAAGTGGGAACCGGATTTATAGCAACCGGAATAGAAAAGGCTCCGAGGCATTACCAAGGCAGATTGCTCATACTGGTCGTAGAATCTCTGGCAGAGGAAATAAAGCCAGACTTAATGGATTACTGCCTGGAGGTAAATAAATCAGGTTGGGTTGTAGATGTCATTGAAGTGAATGAATCCGATGGAGTGGGGGAGGTGAAAGATCACATTGTCAATCACTACGGTCTACACACTGATTTGAGATCGGTGTTGCTGCTGGGAAATATCCCCGTACCCTACAGTGGAGACATGGCCCCGGATGGGCATGTTCCGGACCACCGCGGGGCCTGGCCGGCAGATACTTATTACGGTGATATGACGGGAAACTGGACCGATAGTTATGTGAACATTGCGGTGGCTGATCGACCTGAAAATCACAATCTACCGGGAGACGGGAAATTTGATCAAAACGTCGTTTTCTCTCAACTCGAACTGGAGGTCGGAAGGGTAGACATGTCGAGATTGCCGGCTTTTGATGCACCGGAGGCCGAGCTGACGCTGCAATACCTCAGAAAGAACATTTCCTATCGCCGAGGTGAAATTCCCACCCAGATGCGCGGAATCGTTCAAAACAATTTCGGAAACTTTCCCGAGGGCTTCGGGCAAAGCGGTTTAAAAAACTTTGGCAATCTGTTGGGTCCCGATGCGGTGGAATACGGAAATTACCGCGCCGCGCTTACCAACGAACCCTGGCTGTGGTCCTACGGTTGTGGCCCCGGTAGTTATACCCATGCAAGCGGCATTATAAATGTCAATCAGCTCGCTTCCGATTCCCTTCAAACCATTTTTACCATGTTGTTCGGAAGCTATTTTGGAGATTGGGACAATTCCAACAATCTGCTCAGGGGTGCATTGGCTTCGGGTACGGTATTGACCAATGTATGGGCTGGGAGACCGGCTTTTGTTTTCCACTCCATGGGCATGGGTGAAAGTGTCGGCTTTAGTGTGAGAAAAACCCAGAATGCCTTTACAGGGGTATACTTTAGCAATTTTGCGCGGTCGACCAACCTCGCTCTGATGGGAGACCCAACGCTGAATATGTACCCGATTGGAGCAGTTGCCGATCTATCTCTGACTGAAAAAGAGGACTGCATTGAGTTGAGCTGGGACTACGATGGAGCCGATCTCCGCCCCTTTTACCTCTACAAAAAAAGCAGTGGGAGTCAACTGTATACTTTGATAAATGAGGAACCGATTACTGAAAAATCCTATTGCGATCCCTGCCTCAGGGTCGATTCAGTATATCAATATATGATCCGGGAAGTGAAATTGGTGGAATCAAGTGGGGGGAGTTTTTACCATCTGGCTCAGGGCACGGTGGAAAGCATTTTGAGTTCAATCGACAATCACTCCCTTGCTGATTTTACGGTAGAGATCGAAGAGGGTACGGTGTACTTTGAAAATTGGTCAGAAAAGGCGGATCAATTTTTCTGGGATTTTGGCGACGGTAATTCCTCCACCCAAGAATCACCCATTCATACTTACCGGGAGACCGG
The DNA here is from genome assembly GCA_018224445.1 of Saprospiraceae bacterium. Lineage (GTDB taxonomy): Bacteria > Bacteroidota > Bacteroidia > Chitinophagales > Saprospiraceae > PWJY01. Next base: position 5,818 of record JAGTVA010000208.1, on the reverse strand, counting down.
GACTTTTACAGTTTCACTCATAGCCGTCAACGAGTGTTTTTCCGACACCATAGAAATGGAGGTGAGTGTTATTATATCTTCGGTTCACGAGGAGTCGGCCTTTAAATTTTCGGTTTTTCCCATTCCCTTCAGTAGTGAATTCAATATTGAAGGAGGGAGCGAACAAGAAATTAAGGAGGCCATACTGTCGGATGTCCTCGGAAGAACAATTCTTCACCTCTTTCCAAAGACGAGTCAAAAGCAACTCGTGGTGGAAGTTCCAGGAAACCTTTCACCGGGCGTTTATTTCTTGACTGTAAAAACAGATGAAGGCATGGGTGTACGAACTTTGATTAAAGGCAGCTCTCCCTAACCTCAATTAATTTTTCGACAAATCATATAGGAGAGATTTTTGACCCTATCAATGAATGGAATGAAGTGTTTGCCATAAATTACTGGCAGGTAATTCGGCCTAAATTAACTATCTTTCACCCGGCGTTCAAAAAAATTTCAACCACCTAAATGTTAAAAAAGGAATTAATTTCACTCTCCATCCAACGTTTTTGCCACGGCAGGACTCTATAATATATAAATGCAAAAATGCAGTCGGGGATACTTAATATTAAAATAAACTCTTATATTTGATTTTTAAATATGTTAAAGGAGACCCCAATTACTGAATTTTTCAAAAAATTATATATACCTTTATCGATCTAATTTAACAATAGAAACATTACAAACTTAGCATGAGAAAATTTTACTACCTATTAGCGATGCTGTTTTTCCTGGGCAGTTACGGAGAGGAAGCGAAATCACAGGATATTCACTTTTCTCAATTTTATATGTCCCCTTTGAATTTGAATCCCGCGATGACAGGGGTGATGCAATGCAATCACCGATTTGTGGTTAACTACAGAAATCAGTGGTCGAGTGTACTCAGGGGCAATGCGTATTCTACCTATTCGTTGAGTTACGATCACAAAATTCCGGTGGGAAGAGACGATTACTTCGGCGTAGGTGCCTCTCTGTGGGGCGATAAAGCGGGAGAATCCAATTTCAGTACTACTCAAGGGCGACTTTCGGGCTCCTTCAGTAAATATATGGGAGGCGATCGAAGCAAGTCCAGTTACTTGGTTGCAGGAGCCGATTTCGGCGTAGCTCAGAGAGATCTGGACTTTAGCAGACTGCGTTGGGGAACCCAGCACGATGGGCAGGGTGGTTTTGACCCGAATGCCGATCCTCAGGAAACTTTTGACCGGGAAAATTTCTTTTTCGGGGACGTGAGTCTGGGGTTGTTGTGGTTTAGTACCTGGAACAACGGACGCAGTATGTATTTTGGCGCTGCTGCTCACCACGTCAACCGGCCCAATCAATCCTTTTTTGGCGACAACGACATAGAACTCTACACCAAATACACCCTGCACGGAGGTGGTGAAGTACCTATGGGACATGATTTTGCACTGGTGCCCAATGTGGTGGCCATGTTTCAAGGGCCTTCCTTTCAATTTAACGGTGGGTTGAGTGCACGTTTTGATTTGGGGTCGCGCATGGATCGCCAATCTTTCCAGATAGGTGCCTGGGTGAGACTGGTCAACAACTACACCTGGGGAATCAACACCTCTGTAGAACCCGCAGTAGTTGAAGAAGATATTAAGGTGGGAGCAGATGCCATCATTCTTACCTCGCGATTTGATTTTGAATACTTTGGACTCGGATTCAGCTACGACATCAATGTCAGTGACCTGAGAAGAGCGACCAACGGAAACGGTGCCTTTGAATTTTCCTTTATCTATTACATCTGTGGTAAAGAAGTGAGAGGCGTCTACTGTCCGAGATGGTAATTTTCTATAAAAAAAATAAGTAAAAAGCCCGCAAAATGAATATTCGTTTTGCGGGCTTTTTCATTTGGCCTGCACCACTAGAGTATCCTCAAATCTGCAAGTGCTTGCCCAAATAAAATACCTCTTGCATTAAGGCGTTATGAAACAGTCTGCTCACTGCCAATTCCTGTGCACACAAACATTTATCGCCGAGGACTGTTTTGTTTTTCATATCTAATCACTTCAATGAGAAAACTGATATTCATCTTTGTGGTTTTTATCTTTTCCCTTTCTTCCGGTTGGGCTCAATGGGGCATTGATTTGGAAACGGGTCTGACTTTTCAGTCGTACAACGACGTGCGAATACCTAATGAGACCGGCACTTCCTTTAGTTTTACAGATGATTTTGAAAAAAGCAACTCCATTGTACCTGTCAGATTGCGGGTGAATTACACCTTCGGACTCCGAAACCACCTCTCTTTTTTGTACGCTCCCCTCAACATCGATTACGAGGGAAATCCTCCTTTCGACATTCAGTTTCAACAAACCCTTTTCAAGAAGGAGGATAAAATATTCGGCTTTTACAAGTTCAACAGTTACAGGCTGACTTACAGAAGGGAGCTCATCCATTCAGAAAATTGGATCCTGGGACTGGGAGTCACTGCAAAGATTAGGGATGCAATGGTCAGACTTACTACCGGCACCATTAGAGACCGAAAGACAGACCTGGGTTTTGTGCCGCTTGTCAATATCCACCTGGCCTATAATGCGGAGACCTGGGGCATCCTGCTCGAGGGAGATGGATTGGCAGGGGGTCCCGGGCGCGCCTTCGATTTCTTTTTGGGAGGCAAATACGCCATAATCGACGGATTCCACGTCAAAGCTGGGTATCGGTTTTTGGAGGGCGGAGCCGACGTAGATGAAGTGTACAACTTTACCCTCCTTCACTTCGCAGCTATTGGTGCCATCTGGCAGTTTTAAATCGAAGTTCTCCCATAGGCACAATTCCGATCCTCTTCACTTTCGTTTCTCCCGACAAAAGTTGTTATTTTTGCCACACGATTAAGGACGAGCCATGAATTCAGATACACCGAAAACGATCAGTCTCAATAAATTCATCAGCGAAACAGGTATGTGTTCGCGCAGGCAGGCAGATAAACTCATCGACGAGGGCAGGGTCCTGCTCAACGGTGAAATAGCGCGCACCGGAAACCGGGTAGCTGCCAGTGATGAGGTGAAAGTAGACGGCAAAATTATACGGCAAAAAGACAAACCGAAATTGATTTATATCGCCCTGCACAAACCACCTGGAATAATTTGTACCACCGACCGATCCATCAAAAACAACATCATCGACTTTGTCGGCCACCCCCGACGCATTTTTCCCATAGGAAGATTGGACAAACCCTCCGAGGGATTAATTCTACTCACCAACGACGGCGACATCGTCAACAAGATACTCCGGGCAGCCCACGCTCACGAGAAGGAGTATATCGTCAATGTAGACAAAAAAATAACTTCCTCTTTTGTAAAAAAAATGGCAGCCGGTGTTCCTATCCTGGATACCGTAACCCTCCCCTGTTTTGTCGAAAAGCGGAATCCGCACACCTTTCGCATCATACTCACCCAGGGACTCAACAGGCAGATCCGTCGCATGTGCGAGTATCTGGGATATCAGGTTACCGGATTAAAGCGGGTTCGAATTATGAACATCCATCTGGGAGATTTGAAAAAAGGAAAATGGCGACCCCTGACGGATGCGGAGATCAAAGAATTGAAGAAGCAGCTCAGCGATTCCTGACCTATCCTCAATTGAAAAAAATCAGCTGCCGATACCCCTAAATCCCCGCCGCCTTTTATCATTGAATTTTTACCTTTCTCAAGTTTCAACCTTCTGTTATTTAATCTGTTAAATGCACAAAACCAAGAATATGAACTGGACAGAAAAAGACGACAAGCTGACAGCCAAACTGAAATTCAGGGATTTCAAACAGGCATTTTCCTTTATGACCTCTGTTGCATTGGAAGCTGAAAAAATGAATCACCATCCCGATTGGAACAATGTGTACAACAATGTTCACATCACTTTGAGTACCCACGACGAGGGCAATAAGATAACTGAAAAAGACAGGGCACTGGCAGGTGCCATTTCAAAAATATACAGTACATTTAAGCTCGATTAACTAAAGCTTAAATGATGTCCTTTCAATCTCCTGCCAGTAAATTGCCACATCTGGGCACCACCATTTTTTCGGTCATGTCGGAACTGGCCCGCGAGCACCGGGCGATCAATCTCGCCCAGGGTTTTCCCGATTTCGATTGCGACCCCCATTTGAAAATGTTGGTAAAGCACTACATGGACAGGGGATTTAATCAATACGCCCCTATGCCCGGAGTGCCTGAGTTGCGTAAAGTAATTGCAGCCAAAATTCACAGCTTGTACGGGAGGAAGCCCAATCCGGATACTGAAATTACCATAACTGCAGGGGCCACTCAAGCTATTTTTACCGCAATAACTGCCCTGATATCTCCGGGGGATGAGGTGATTTTAATCGAACCCGCTTACGACTGTTATGCTCCGGCCGTTTTGGTCAACGGGGGCAGAGTAGTTCCCTACTCACTGGGACCTCCCTATTACCGCATCGATTGGAATAAACTCGGTACCCTCATCGGTCCCCAAACCCGTATGATCATCATCAACAATCCGCACAATCCCAGTGGGATGGTCATGGAGTCCCGGGAACTGGATGCGCTCCATTCTCTCCTCAAAGGAACCGATGTCATTGTACTCAGTGATGAGGTCTACGAACATTTGGTATTTGACGGAAAAAAACATCAAAGTGTACTCGGTCACTCCGATTTATACGAGCGATCTCTGGCCACTTTTTCCTTTGGGAAAACTTTTCACAATACTGGCTGGAAAATGGGGTATGCCGCCGGGTCTGAAAAACTGATGAAAGAATTCAGAAAGGTACACCAATACAACGTTTTTTCGGTCAACACCCCCCTTCAGTACGGCCTTGCAGACTACCTCTCCAATTCCTCTACTTACGACGGACTGAGTGATTTCTATCAGGAAAAAAGAGACTTTTTTGCAGCGCATATGGAGGCCACCCCTTTTAAGCCCATTCCCTGCGGAGGTACTTATTTTCAACTCTTTAACTACGGGGCCATCAGCAATATTTCCGATGTAGAATTCGCCCGAAAGATGACGGTAGATTACGGGGTGGCGACCATTCCGGTCTCTGTTTTTTACACCGGGGGAACCGACCACAAAGTCGTCCGTTTTTGTTTTGCCAAAAAACCGAAAACGCTGAAAGCCGCCGGGGAGAGGATAGTCCGAGCCCTATAAATATACCCCGGATTATAAAGGATACTCTAGACTGTTCTATTCCAATTATCTGCCGAAAAATTCCTCCATTTGCCACAGAGATAGTAACTTCGCCCACATAAATAATCTGGGTTCAGTCTATCGCTCGCAAAAATTTTAACGAATGAAAAAGTTTTTGATTTATTTTTTTTCGATCTGGATGTTCATGGGAGTTTCTCATTCACAGTCACAGGATGATTTTCCGGAGGTAACTTTGGAAAATCCGAGGAATACGGCCTACATTCACTTGTTCTACCTCCAGCGCGATTCCTATGATCCCGCGAGAGCCGCTCAGGCCATGCCACCGACAATGGAGGAGGAGAATAGAATCACTTTGGCAGAGCAACTTTTTCAGGTTTACGACGGAAAAGGGTTGTTTGTGTCCATCGATCGAATTCCCGATAACAGCGAATATGCGGACAGCACGGGCGCCCATGTGTACGTACCTTTTCCCCGCCAATTGCCCGGAGTATATCTCGAGCGCATCGACAGTTTGTGGTATTATTCGCCCCAGTCTATTCCTGTAATCAGAGAGACTCATGAATCGCTTTTCCCTTTTGGTGCCGACTTTTGGATCAACCTGTTGCCGTTTGGTATCGAGGGAGAGTATTTCGGCTTGCAAATGTGGCAATACACGGCAATTTTTATT
>JAGTVA010000207.1 GCA_018224445.1 Saprospiraceae bacterium | reverse complement strand
TTGCGATGCGCTGAGCGGCAGCCGAAGCGGCCTCTAGTGTCAAGTCAAGTGTACTGTGTCGGTTAAGTCGATGGTATTTTATTCATTTTCAAGGCGGAAAAACGTAGCATAGCCATAGCTACGTGAGGCTTTTACAACGCTGAAAAGGGATAAAAGGCCAAGACTTGGGCCGGCTAAAGTATGCGTGACTTGACACTAACCTTTCACAACGAAACCCTCATGAATAATCCGGGTTAAGGAGAGTCAAATGGTACCCTCCACCTTTCAATCTATTTTCCCCAATTTTCCATTTTCAATTCACTCCGTGCCATCCTTTGCGAGAATCCAAATCCACCTCATTGCCCCAATTGCAGAACAACCCTGCTCACATTTGGCATCCGTGGAATCGAATCGCTTTCTATGGTAATCAGCGAGAGCTCCAAATTGGTTTTGGGCAGCCTAGCCACCACAGAGCGGTCATTCACAAAGGATTCCTCAGACAGCATTCCCGTTCTCCGGTACTCCTCGTTTTGAAGCGACCAGAGTTGCAGGTACTCACTTTTTTCCACATCCGGCAATCCACTTAAAATCAATAAGTTGGATGCGTGCTGCTCAAGTACAATATACCTGGCCTGTAATCCCTCCGCAGTGGTGATTTTTCGAGAGTTAAATTCGTTGGTAGTTAACTGGAGCAAACCCTGTTGTAAATCCTCGATCAATTGGCGTTGGTTGGTGTTTTCAAGTTGCAACTCCTTTACTTTTTCTTCGGTTTCCAGCAGTTGACTCTGGTAGGAAGTGCTCTGGTATTGAGTGGACAAAAACAAAAAAATCATGACCACCACGACCAGGCTCATTATACCCACCACAATTCTCACGTTCTGCTCTTTGTATTTGCCTGGGGCTGCTTTTTGAACTTTCTTTGGCCGGACTTTCTCTCCCTTTTCCGTTTTCTCCCCTCTGGTAAAATTTCTTTTGAAATTGGACAAACTCTGTTCCACCCGATTCAATTCGTTTCTCAGTGCCACATTGGTTTCCAAATCACTGAGCAATTGCTCCTCCAGTTCAGGACTCAGCACCCCCAGCACATGAGCTTCCAGGATTCCCGATTCTTTGTATTCAGCTAGTTTCAAATCGCAATAAATTTTCCTCAAAGATAGAGAAAAATCGCTTCGTCTAACACAATTGTTCCAACTTAAAACGGATTAGCGATATACAGGATGTGATCAATGCATCTCTTTGCCTGAGAGCGAAACTTTCAATCCATTGAAATTCCTACCATGATCGTCTCGAGCAATCACCTCCAGGTTTACCTCTTAGTACATATTTAGTGGGTGTAATTATCGGGATAATTTTCCGGGGCCTGGAGAGCCCTTCGATTAACTCAAAGATTACCTACGAACGTGAAGTATAGATTACTTTAGAAAATCTTTTTACAATACCGCAATAGAATCAATCTACCCTGTACACCCCACGGCCGGAAAATTATTTATATCTTGCTTCAAATTTAAAACCGGCAAACCGGATTACCCGGAGGATATTTTTCAATCAAAAAACAACCAATAGTGCTGCGCAGAATAAAAATCAAACCCAATTACCTCATTCCCTTCACCAGTACAACTATAGTTATGGTCATACTGGGTCTGATGGGAGCGGCTTTTATTTTTTCAGGAGAGTTGGTCAAGTGGCTGAAACAAAACAGCGATATCGCCATTGAAGTCAAGGCCGGTTCCGGTGAATCGGACATCGAAAAAATCAAACAACTGCTGGAAGGGGACGATCGCGTTCTGGAGCAGAGCATCAGACACCTACCGCCGGAGGAAGCTGTTCTCATACTCGGTTTGGATTACGAAGAGGCGAGTTGGTGGTCGGAGGACGAGATGCCCTTTCAGGACATGGTTCTCTTTAATTTAAAAGCAGAACACTTCGAACCATCCGTCTTGAGCGAATTCAGAAAAATGCTGAAAAACACCGTAAGTGAAATTGCTGAAGTCCACTATCAGGACAGATTGGTATTGGATTTTCACAGCAATCTCGAGTACTTCGCCTGGTGGTTCAGTTCCTTTGGCCTATTATTTTTAATACTTTCTGTTGTCCTCATATACAACACTACTAAACTGGCACTTTACTCTGACCGCAGGGAAATTGAAACCATGGAGCTCGTCGGGGCCTCCCGCGGATTTATACGCAAACCCTATCTCAGCAAATCCTTTATCCTGGGATTTATCAGTGGGCTGATCGCCATTTTGCTCATCCTTCTCGGGCTCTATTACGCCGTGGACAATCCACTGGATTGGATTACCGAAGACCGGCAACTTATGGCATTGGCCCTCGGGCTGGGACTTCCATTGGTAGGTGGAATCTTTTGTTTATTTTGCACCTGGGTTACCATTAATCAGTATCTAAAAACACAGTACTCCAATTGAGGGGTGGTGCGCTTCATTCAGTGTTTTAAAATACAGTATTACTCTCAATTGAATGAGTTTATAAATGACCCTGTTACCTTTTATCCAAAAAATCAGTAAATTTTTGGTGACTTGCACTTATGTATTAACTTTGTAGCTTGTAATATAAAAAGAAGATGACTCCGAAAGACAGCAAATCAAAAAAGAAAATAGTCCCCGCCCACAAAAAGAGGGACCCCTCCAGGAAGTACCAGTCCAGGTCTAAACGCCAACCTCCAGCTCCAAAAGAACCCATGTTGTTTCAAAGAGTGAATTTTAAATGGATGTTTATCGGAATCGGTTTTATACTACTGGGTTTGTTGCTTATGTACGGGGGTAGCATGCCCTCTCCCGATGTATGGGACGAGAGCCTGATTTACAGTCATCGAAGAATCACTATCGCTCCCATGTTGATGCTCATAGGATTCGGATTGCAGATATATGCCATCTTTAAAAAATAGCCATCCAGATGATTGAAATCCTGCAAAGCCTTATACTAGGGATAGTACAAGGTCTCACCGAATTTTTACCGGTAAGCAGCAGCGGTCATTTGGAAATTACAAAATTTTTATTGGGTGATGAGAGTCTGGCAGAGGAAAGCCTGGCCATGACTGTCGCACTTCATGTAGCAACTGCCCTGAGCACAGTGGTGGTATTTAGAAGGGATATCAAGGCATTGTTTTTAAATTTTTCTTTCAGCAGTACCAAGGGGTCCATGCCCTACTTTTTAAAAATTGGACTAACGATCATTCCAGCTGCGCTTGTGGGGATTTTATTTGAAGAACAATTGGCACAATTATTCGACGGCCGGTTGCTGCTGGTTGGATTTATGCTTTTAATTACCGCAGGGATGCTGTTTTTGGCCGATGCGATCAAAGTAAATACCCGCGAGGTGACATACGGTCATTCCATACTCATAGGCATTGCGCAAGCGTTTGCTCTATTGCCGGGTATATCCAGATCGGGTTCTACTATTTGCGCAGCCCTGATCTTAAATATTAAAAGAGGGGAAGCGGCCCGGTTTTCATTTTTGATTGTAATCCCTTTAATCCTGGGAAAAGGGTTGCTCGACACAGTGGAGATGATTAAAGGAGATTACGTGTTGATGGAGAGTGGTTGGAGTCTGGCCGTGGGGTTTACTGCAGCTTTTATTACAGGAGTGTTAGCCTGTAAATGGATGATAGCGCTTGTAAAAAGTGCCAATTTAAAATGGTTCGGATTGTATTGTCTCCTCATAGGTAGCAGTCTGATTGCATATAATATTTTTTAGCTGTGAAACATTTTACGAAAAAAGAAAATTTAAAGGATTGCGATCCCACAGAGGGGTTTACCCTTTCAGTGAACAAACCGCTGAACTGGACCTCCTTTGACCTGGTCAATAAGATCAGGTACCACTTAAAGCACCTCTGGCAACTCAAAAAATTAAAAGTGGGCCACGCCGGAACCCTGGACCCATTGGCTACAGGATTGGTGGTAATAGGAGTGGGAAAAGGCACCAAAACCATGAATCGGTGGATGGGGCAAAAAAAGACCTATACGGGTAAAATTAAACTGGGAGCCACCACCGAATCCTACGACCGGGAATCAGAAGAAATAAATCACCTGCCGACTGCAGGAATTACAACGGAGGATGTTGAGCGGGCTGTTCTTGAATTTACCGGGACCCTTATGCAAAAACCCCCGGTCTTTTCTGCCTTAAAAAAAGATGGAATTCCCATGTATAAAATGGCCAGAAGAGGAGAGCAGGTAGAAGTCAATGCCAGAGAAGTCCAGGTGGAAAAATTTGAAATTCCGGACTTTTCCAATCCGATGATTACCTTTGAATTGGTTTGCAGCAAGGGAACGTATGTGAGAAGTCTGGCTCACGACCTGGGGCAGTTGCTCGGAGTGGGTGGATTTTTGTACGAGTTGAAAAGAGAGGGAATAGGTGAATTACTGAATAGAGATTCATTTGAAATAGAAGAGGCGCTTACTGCGTTGTCTACCATGTCGCCACTACAAAATGATTTAATTAACAAATAAGTACATTTTACCATGTCTATAGCGGTAAAAAATCTCAGTAAATTCTACGGCAGCCAAGCCGCTGTCGACGACGTCTCTTTTGAAGTGCAAAAAGGAGAAGTGGTCGGTTTTTTAGGCCCCAACGGAGCGGGCAAGTCAACCACTATGAAGATTCTGACCTGCTATATCAACCAGGACAGTGGAAGTGCCACAGTTTGTGGCCTGGATACCTCAGAAGACAGCCTCGAGGTGAGAAAAAAGGTCGGATACCTCCCGGAACACAACCCGCTCTACAAAGAACTGTACACCGTGGAATTCCTGCGACTCTGTGCCCGATTTTACGGGATTTCAAACAAAAATAAGAGAATTGCTGAGGTCATTGAAATGACGGGTTTGCAGAGAGAAAAACACAAAAAAATAGAAGCTTTGTCCCGCGGGTATAGGCAGCGAGTGGGATTGGCACAGGCTATATTGCACGACCCCGAGGTGCTTATACTGGACGAACCGACATCAGGCCTCGATCCCAATCAAATTGTAGAAATCCGCTCCCTGATAAAAACCCTGGGAAAAGAAAAAACAGTTATTTTTTCCAGTCATATCATGCAGGAGGTAGAAGCCATTTCCGACCGGGTTTTGATTTTAAACAAGGGCAAACTCGTAATGGACTCCCCCATAGGTGAAATAAGCCAGCCAAAAGAGGATAAAACCACCGCACTGCGAGTTTTATTCAACCGGGAAGTTGACCAGAAGAAAATCAGTGAAATTCCCGGGCTGGTGGTGTCGAAGAAAGTAAAAGAGCGGGAGTGGTTGCTCAAGGGAGTGGAATCCGGGGATGAGGATTTTAGACAAACAGTTTTTACGCACTGCGCAATGAATAATTTTATAATTTTGGAAATGAATCAGGTCAGTACCAGCATGGAAGAAGTTTTTCGGGAAATGACCGGGGATAAAAAAGTATAACTAAACGGTTTATGACAAGTATTTTTATCAAAGAAATCAATGCCTTTTTCAGCTCGCTGATCGGATACCTCTCCATCCTTGTTTTTTTGCTGCTGACGGGTTTGTTCCTTTTTGTTTTTCCGGATACCAGCCTGTTGCACCAACCCTTTGCCACGCTGGATCCTCTTTTTGATATCGCACCCCTAATATTTATTTTCCTTATCCCGGCCATCACTATGCGTTCTCTTTCAGAGGAATGGTCCAACAATACCTTTGAGTTAATCGCGACCAAACCACTGAGAAAGTCCGAGATTATAATGGGTAAATACTTTGCGGCCCTCACTCTGGTGTTGTTTTCCATCCTTCCGACTATTTTATATTACTACACCATGCACCACTTGGGTTCCCCGGTAGGCAATCTGGACAGCGGGGCAATCTGGGGGTCTTTTTTGGGATTGTTTTTTTTGGGGGCTGTATTCACCAGTATCGGTATCCTGGCCAGTTCTTTGTCGAGAAATCAAATCGTTGCTTTTCTTTTTGCCGCAGCGCTGTGCTTTTTTATGTATTACGGATTTTACTACATAAGCAGCTTGCCCATTTTTACCGGCAATCTCGATTTGTTTATTCAATCGCTGGGCATCGATCACCATTACGCCTCCATCAGCAGAGGGGTAATCGACACCAGGGATGTCATCTATTATTTAAGTGCTATTGTCTTTTTCCTGGCTATAAGCCATTACAATATTTTACAAGGGAAATAATTTAGTTAAACTCCTTACAAGTCGTATGATAGAAAAAAATAAAAATCTGATAAATCTCCTTCTGTTGACCGGAATAATTCTACTGGTCAATGTGATCGCAAATTATCAGCACACTTTTATTGACCTCACTGAAGAAAAGAGATTTACCCTCACCCAACCCACCGTAGAAATTGTGGAAGGCCTCCCCGATGTGTTGTACGTGCAAGTACTTTTGGAGGGGGAGTTTCCAGCGGGTTTCAAAAGACTTCAAACCGCTGCAGAAGACATGTTGAGGCAGTTTAGAAATCTCAACCCCAATTTTGAGTACGAATTTGTAAATCCAAACGAGGGAGAGACGCAGGAAGTCAGTCTCAGGAGAGAGGAGTTGGCCAAAACCGGTATTTATCCCGTAAATATGCGAATAGTGGAAAGTGGCGAAACTTCTGAGCGCTTAATTTATCCCTATGCGGTTTTTAACTTCGGGTCCAGATCCCTGTCCGTAAATCTGTTGGAGAATGAAGTTCCCGGAGTTAATCCCCAGGTTACGATCAACAATTCAATCAGTTTACTGGAATACAAGTTCGCCAATGCACTGGTCAAGCTGAGAACTGCCTTTAAACCCACCATTGCCTTTACCGAGGGGCAGGGAGAAGCCGAATCTGCATTACTGGCTGATCTCAACCGGAACCTGAGGGAGTATTTCCAGGTGGGCAGGATCACCTTAGATTCTCTGTATTACGTCGATCCGACTGAAGTACCCCTCATGGTGGTTGCAAGGCCTACCGCTCCTTTTAGCGAAAGAAATAAATTTATCCTCGACCAATATATAATGAAGGGTGGTAAGGTCCTTTGGCTGATCAACAAACTCAACGTCAACATTGACAGCATCAGGAGGCATCAAAATTTTATTCCCTGGGAAAACGATCTCAACCTGGACGACCTTTTTTTTAAATACGGCCTGAGAATTAATGCCGATATGGTGCAGGACCTTGAATGCTCCAGAATTCCCATGGTGGTGGGTAGGGTAGGGTCCCAAAATCAAATGGATTTATTACCCTGGTTTTACTATCCCCTTGTCGCGCCTAAATCAGATCACCCCATTGTTAAAGCCCTCGATCGGATCAATTTATTTTTTCCCAGCACCATTGATACCATCCGGACAAAAGGTGAAGTCGAAAAAACAGTACTCCTATCCAGTTCTGATAACTCCAGGTTTCAGATGATTCCGGCTCAGGTGAATTTTGAAATTCTGAGATACGACCCCGAGCCCGAGAGATTTAACAGATCTCATTTGCCGATGGCAGTACTCCTTGAAGGAGAATTTTACTCCGCTTTTGAAAACAGGGTAACCCAGGAAATGGAAGAGACTTTGAGGAGTTTGGATTTATCCTTTACACCCAAAGTCGAAAACAACGCCATGATAATCGTATCGGATGGAGATATGGCTCTCAACAGCTTTCATCCAAATACCGGAGAAATACGGCCCCTTGGCTACAATCCGTACGAAAGAAGAGTCTATGCCAACAGGGATTTTTTGTTGAACTCAATAGAGTATTTATTAGACGACTCCGGAATTTTAGAAGCGCGGAGCAGGGAGGTAAAACTCCGTCTGCTCAATGAGGTAAAAGCCAGGGCAGAGAGAACCCATTGGCAACTGTTGAATATAGCTGTTCCCATAGGTTTTATGATATTATTTGGTTTTGTATACAATTATTTGAGAAAGCGTCGGTTTTCTGTAAATGAAAATATTTAAAAAAATTGTCCCGGACGAATAGCATTCAGTTTCCCGGCCTATAAATTGAAGTAATAAGCCGCCGATGCAGTCGATTGAAAAAACATTTAACCCCATGACAAGAACACTTTTATATTTGGTAATTTTAATTGTATTGCTGGGTGCAGCAGGATTTTTTGTTTATCAACAATCCGATGCTGGAAAGCCCGACACTTCAGATCGGAATTTTGCAGTGAAAAATCTCGATGAAGTGGGGAAAGTTTTCATCGCAGGTAGAGATGGAGAGTCCCTTGCTTTGGTGCGAAAGGGAGACCAATGGATCATCAACGACAAATTCCCGGCCAATCCCAACACCATGGAAATGATATTGCGGGCCCTCAAAGATGTTGAAATTAAATACGTCCCTACCAAAGCTTCCTATTCTCACATCATTCAAACCCTGGCCGGAAGAGGTCTTAAGGTGGAGGTTTACGATCGAAGAGATAACCTCATGAAATCCTATTACATAGGGGGTGTACCCCAGGATGAAAGGGGGAATTTTTACATTATGGAAGGCGCTGAACAACCCTATGTAGTGCATATTCCGTACTTTACAGGCACACTGAGAACCCGCTTTGAGCTCACTGAGGATCAGTTGAGGGCCAAGGAGATTTTTTCAGAAAAGGCCTCGGAGATTGAAAGCATAAGTGTTCAATATCCGGCCCAGCAGCATGAGTCATTTACCATTCACCGAAAAAACAATTCATTCGAGCTGAGTCCATTCAGCGAATCCATGCCGGCCATTACCCGTCCCATGCACCCGGGTCTCCTGGAGAGTTATATCAGAAATTATCAAAAAATAGGGGTGGAGTCGTTCCTCAACGATTTGCCTCAGAGAGATTCTATAGTCGCTGCCCGTCCATTTGTAACCATAACGATGGAGCGAACCGATGGGACGGTTAAATCATATGATTTTCATCAGCGGTATCCATATCCTATCATCGGACCCTATGGTGCGCGTGAAGCTGATGCCGAGGATTATCTATTGAGGTTTTATGTATCCGACAACAATACCGGTGATTTTATGACCACGCAATACCGTGTGCTCAATAAAATATTTTGGGGGTACTCCTGGTTTTTCCGATCAACAGAATCTTGAATGAGCCATGAAAAAATCTTTCACAGCCTTTTTGATTTTTGCCATTTTATTGAGCTTTGCGTCCGTTACTGTATTGGAAAGCGAAGAGGATTGGGGGTTTTACGCCCACCGAAAACTCAACAGGCTCGCTGTGTTTACCCTTCCCCCCCAAATGATGCCCCTTTTTAAATCAGAAATTGAATACCTTTCTGCACACGCAGTGGACCCGGACAGAAGAAGATATGCCACCCCGCACGAGGGCCCCAGACACTTTATCGACATCGATGCCTGGGGTAGTTTTCCCTATTCCAACCTACCACGTGATTGGAATGAGGCTTTGGGTAAGTTCAGCTCCGTTAGTCTGATTGACCGATGCATCGATAGTGATTCACCGGATACCACCGTAATTTATTTTCCCTACATCCCCTGGGATGAGGAGGTCGAAAAGGAAAAAAATTCCACAGGGGAATACTCTGATTTACTGGAATTGGGATATCGGAAATTTATCGATGCAAATGTGGTTTCAAATTTTTATTCCGCCCCCTGGGAATTCCAGGTATCCCAATGGGAGAGTATGGCGGATTCCCTCAATCTTACCGGGTCGGATTGTCACTTCTTCCTGGTTGAGGACCAACTCTCTAACTATGGTATCCTCCCTTACTACCTCCCGATCATTCAGTCTCAATTAACAAATGCCATGCGTCGGGGAGATAAGTCACGGATCCTTCGCTACGCAGCAGATATCGGGCATTATATCGGGGATGCCCACGTGCCCTTGCACACCACCATCAACTACAACGGACAGCTCACCGGACAAAAAGGCATACACGCATTCTGGGAGAGCCGTATACCCGAACTTTTTGCTACCGAATTTGACCTGATCGTGGGACGTGCACAATATATCGAAAACAAACAGGATTTTTTCTGGGACATTATATTGGACACCCACCTGAAGGTAGACTCCGTATTGAGTATAGAACAACACCTGCGGGATACTTATCCTGAAGACGCTCAAATGTGCTTTGATCAGCGATTGTCTCAAACCGTACAACAACCTTGTAAGGAATTTGCCGAAGCCTATGAAAAAATGATGAACGGAATGGTCGAAAGACAGATGAGGAAAACCATTTTTGCCATTGGATCGGCCTGGTATACCGCCTGGGTTGACGCAGGACAACCCAACCTAACCGGTGAAGAAATAGTGGGAGACGACAGCCACTTATTGGAGAGCGACTCGCTGAGAATTT
Organism: Saprospiraceae bacterium; assembly: GCA_018224445.1. Lineage (GTDB taxonomy): Bacteria > Bacteroidota > Bacteroidia > Chitinophagales > Saprospiraceae > PWJY01. Next base: position 132 of record JAGTVA010000207.1, on the reverse strand, counting down.
ATTACCAAAGAGGAAGTATTTACGGCCGCGAGCACCTCAATGATTGATATGGCAGTATGCAGTCGAAAGTCGGAAAGTCGAAAGTCGAAAGTCCTAAAAGTCGAAAGTCCTAAAAGTCGAAAGTCGAAAGTC
>JAGTVA010000206.1 GCA_018224445.1 Saprospiraceae bacterium | reverse complement strand
TACCAAAAATCCTATCCACGGCAACCTTTTTAACCGAATTCTTCTCCAGCTGTATGCCCTGGAAGCCAGTATATACAATACCAGTACAATCGCTGCATACGGACTCCAAAATAAAGTGAGGAGTATCCCCAGAGCATCCATGGCAAGTGTGATGGGAAACAACATTGCAGGCGCTTTGGGCGGCTTTTTTACACCGCCAATGCTGCCCTTGTCTTTGTCCATCAAACTGTTGTATCCATTGCTGGCGGGATAGATCAAGAAGTGAAGAACCACGAAAGCAACGGCAGCTCCCACCCAATCTATCCGGTCGATTCCACTCAGTGCAAAAAGGAAAACTGGCAGCAGAAAAATGGAAAAGGTGAATCGCAGGTGGGTGATGGAGTGACTGAAGTTGGTCAGCATAGCAATAAGTTTTTGTTCCCGTTGATCAAAGTTAGTCTTTTAAAAAGTTATTTTTTAAAATGTCAAGAATTTTAAATGGGTATTTGGAGTGGACTCAAAAATACCCATAAAAATACCCATAAAAATACCTGTATTTGAAGAGTTGTTTGGCATACACGGAACTCATTCCGTGGAAGGTACTAATTTTGATTCCGACAGCATAGGAGTCCCTTATTTAATTACTTTTCAGGCTGTTGCGGGAAGTGCTCTAATTTGTCCAATTGTCGAGTTTGATATTCTTAATGTTTTTAAAATGGTTTGTATTATTTGTCACCATTGTCAGTTCGAAAGCTACTGCAGTGCAACCTATTAGCAAGTCAAAATCGTCAACCGTTTTGCCTGATTTTCTTAAACGAGCCTTTTCCTTTGCGTAAGTGTCAATTGCTTCAAAAATTGGAAGGATTTGAATTCCTGTTAAAAAACTGTCTAAAGCTTTTTGATTTTTCGCAGGATTTTTACTGTTTTCAACACCGAATTTTAATTCAGCAAGTGTAATTTCAGAAATGAAGCAATTTTCAATTTTAACTGCTTTAAATTTTTTATCAAGGTCAAATAAACCTTTTAAATAATAAATGCAAATATTAGTGTCAAGTAGATATTGCTTCACAGTCCTTCAATTTTTCTATTAAAGCTTCTACTGTTTCTAATTTCTTTATTAATTGTATCAGCATTTTCTGAATTGTCCCAGGCACCGAAAGCTTTTTCAAAAGCATTTTTTCTGTCTTTAAGATCTGATTTAATAGATTTTGTAAGTTTAGAAATTAAGTCAAGTTTGCTGCTTGGGTCTAAATTCTTAAGCAATTTGAGGTAACCGTCTATTATTCTGTTGTTGAAGTCTGCTGTTTTCATAGTCACAAATATACAAAAATTCTGTCGTTTTATATTCTCAGTTTCAGTCTTTTCAGAGCCCTGCTAAATGATTTTCCAAAACGGGGTGTATCCGTATGCTACTATAGGGGTGGAGCCCAACGATATGGTTAGTAATCAGGAAGCAGATGAATGTTTTCCAAACCACTCGGAATAGAAAGGGGGTTTTGGATTGGACTCATTTATTAAATAGTGATTAAAAGTTAAAGAGTAAATACAAAACTGTCATATACCAAAAGTTAATTATTGTACTCCAGATCAATAAAATCCCCTGGCTTGTTGATATTGATCATTTTTTCGGGGAATGTACACTGCAGTATTTCACAATCTGCCGATTCCAGCATTTTTTTAGGAGACCATTGCCCCTCTTTCAGATGGGCAGTCATCAGGGGGTAAAAAGAGGGTTCGTAGATCGCGGGTAGGGGTAGAATCAGTTCTTTTCCTGTTTTTTGGTCCTCGAATTTAAACACAGTAGCTATTTTCTGCTCGTTCCTGTGCGCTATCATATAATTAAATACCTTGCGATCCAACAAGGGCATGTCGCAGGCAACTACCAGCCAGGCGGATTCGGGTTCGGACTCCATGGCCATTTTAATCCCCAGAATGGGACCTAATAAATCTCCACTGTCCTCTATATAGGGGTAAGGGGTATTCAATAAATGCGTTTGGTCAGAGCGGACGGATAAATAAGGTTGCACTCCCGCACTCAAAAACTCTTCAGCGAGCTGCTGAAAAAGGTATTTTCCATTTTTCTTAAGCGTGCTTTTGTCAAAACCCATTCGCACACTCTGCCCCCCGCATAAAATTAGTCCCCTCATCAAGTCCAAAGTTAAAAGTTTACCCCGTGGAATCCACTTCGTGGAAAGCTTCGCTTTATTCCAACGGGTGAAAAGTCGAAAGTTGAAAGTTGACAACGCTGCACTCATATCCACGGCTATAAAACCCATAGCTCATACCACAGAAGGACTGTTTTAATTGAGCTGTGAGCTATATAGCAATCAGTTCGACACAATTTTCAAAAACAATCCCGGTTCCTCTGTAAGTACATAAATATACCCGTCGGGTCCCTGTACGATGGCCCTGAACCTGGCAAATCCCTGTAAAATCTTTTCGGTTTCATCCACTTCATCCCCGGAGAGGGAGACTCTGTGAATGTGCTGGCCGGCTAAAGCACCTACGAGTATATTGTTTTTCCACCCGGGATATTGCTCACTGGTTACAAAATCCATCCCACAGGGAGCAATGGATGGAGTCCAATGAAGTACGGGATCTTCAGTGCCTTCCAGACTAGTTTTATCTGTGATGGTGGTCCCGTTGTAATTGACACCATAGGTGGCTTTTGGCCAGGCGTAATTGGCGCCTTTTTTTATGATATTAATCTCATCTCCCCCTTTGGGACCGTGTTCGTGTGACCAAAGCACTCTGGTCTCGGGATGGATTTGCATGCCCTGTATATTCCTACTCCCGTAAGCCCAGATTTCCGGGAGTGCACCGGCTGTATTCACAAAAGGATTGTCTTGAGGAACGCTGCCGTCATCGTATATTCGCAATACCTTGCCGTTGTGATTGTCCAGTTTCTGGGCATTACTGGAATTTCCTCTATCCCCTATAGAAAAAAACAAATAGCCCTCGTCGTCAAATACCAACCTGGTTCCAAAGTGGACTCTTGCAGAAGTATGGGGTTGACCGTGAAAAATCCTTTCAACATCTGTCAGGCGGTTCCCCTCCAAACGGGCTCTTGAAATTGCCAGATTGCCGTTATTTCCCTGTCCGATGGCGGCATAGGCGAGATAAATCCAACCGTTCTGCTCGTATTCGGGATGGATGACTACATCCAACAATCCCCCCTGACCGTGAGCCCATACCTCAGGCAGATTTTCTATAGGCACAGGGGACAACCTGTTGTTCTGATAAACCCGCAATCTTCCCGGTCGCTCGCATATAAGGATTCTGCCATCCGGCAAAAACTCCATTCCCCAGGGGTTCTGAAGGCCGGTAGCCAGGGTGTCGATGTAAAAATCCAGGTGGTCCGATTGGACAATATTTTTTCCTGTCGGATCTGTGTCGTAAGAGAAATCAGCTGATTGGGTGGCCTCCCCGCACTGACTGAAAAGAAGGAGGGCGAATACAAGGGTAAGTTGAGATCTCATGGCTTTTTGGTTTAATTTTAACTTTCACTAAATTAACTCCATCTCTATCGAAAGGTTTAAATTATTGTGGCTATTTCTTTAGGTCCGAAATACAAACCGAAATATTTGTGGCAGGGTGCCTGTTTTTCATTCGGAAAAATTCCAAAATAAGCCAAAAATTTCACGAATTCAAGATGTTAATTAAGTGTTAAAATTCGGGGGGGGGGTGAATCTCTAAATATTTTTAATAAATTAGGTTTTATTCATGATTTCGAAGTCAGAATCGGTGATGTTATCCTTTTGCGGATAAAATAATGCAAATCAAGTTTGCATGTGAGGTCTTTGTGATAAATACAACACTTTTGTATTCGACTTGTTTTAGCTTTAAAAAATTTTTAATCATGAAAAATAAATTTATAATTTTAGTAATATTTTTTATTGGTGGAATATTTGCAGCAAATAATTTATCAGTTCAAGCAGTGCCGTGTAATTCATCTTTTTGGAATTTCGAGGGTGCTCCTCAATAAGTGGATATCCCTCCGCATTGTGAATGCATGT
>JAGTVA010000205.1 GCA_018224445.1 Saprospiraceae bacterium | reverse complement strand
ATGGCAACGCAGATTCACTGAAGTATAAAGTTGAATGGGCAGTGGATTGTTTAAGAATTTTTGAATAAAGGTAATTTCTCAACCCGGGCCTGCAGCATTTTTTTCCCTGCTTTCACCCTGATCGGGGTGCCGGGAACCGCGTATTCCACTGCCACATAACCCATTCCTATGGGACAGCCCAAAGAGGGGGATTGGGTTCCAGATGTTACTTCCCCTATCACTTTATCTTTTTCGTCGTAAATGGGGTATCCATTTCGCGGGACCCTTCGATCTACTACCCTGAATCCAACCAGTTTTTTTTGAATGCCCTTTTCTTTGAGTGCTGCTATCGCCTCGCTGCCGATAAAGCTCCCTTTTTTCAATTTGGTGATCCAGCCCAGTCCCGCTTCGAGGGGAGAGGTTTTATCGTTGATGTCGTTTCCGTAAAGGCAATAGCCCATTTCTAATCTCAGGGTATCCCGGGCTCCAAGTCCGGCTGGTTTTAAGCCCAGGCTTTTACCACGGGTAAAAAGTTCATCCCATATTTTACCGATGTGGTCGTTTTTGGCGTAAATCTCAAATCCACCTGATCCGGTGTATCCGGTGGCAGAGACCAATACGTTGTCAAAACTACTAACTCTTCCTTTTTTAAAGTTATAAAAGGGAATCGCACTCAGGTCCAAATCAGTAATCTCTCCGAGAATTTTTTCTGCTTTGGGCCCCTGAAGGGCAATAAGTCCAGTTCGGTCAGAGATATCAATAACCTCGGTATCAAAGGAATTGTTGGATTTTACCCATTGCAGGTCTTTGTCTACATTGGCTCCGTTTACCACGAGCATGAAGGCCGTTTCCCCTTCGGCGCATTGATCGTCGAAGAGCCGGTACACCAACAAATCGTCCACTATGCCTCCTTCCCGGTTGGGAAAGCAGGAGTACTGTACCTTGCCCGGAGTCAACTTGGAAGCGTCGTTGGAAGTGACGTGCTGCACTAGATTGAGAGCCTCTTTTCCCTTTACAATAAATTCTCCCATATGTGATACATCGAAAATACCGGCATGAGTCCTTACAGCCTGGTGTTCCTCAGTTATTCCCGTATATATTACCGGCATTTCATAACCGGCATACGGGCTCATTTTGGCCCCCAGGTTGAGGTGTTTTTGATGGAGTGGGGTTTTATTCATTTTATTTTATATTTTTTATTCGTGAAGCAATTCAATTTTTTTAACCTCAGCACCGATACTCAGTTGATGCACAATATCCATTCCGCTGTAAACCTCACCAAATTGCGTGTAATTTCCATCCAAATGCAAGGTGGGCGAATGGGTGATAAACCACTGAAGAGACTCGGTGTGATTTCCCGCGGATGCCATTCCGATCAGGCCTTCTTTTTCAAAATATACAGGGGGCAGTTCAGACCGAATGGTAAAATCCCCACTTCCGTAACCATCGCCTCGTGGACAGCCATCCTGAACGACAAAATTGGTAACTACCCTATGGACGTGCTTGTCGTCATAATACCCGTCAATGGCGAGCTGAACAAAGTTGGCAACCGTTCCCGGAGCCGTGGACTTAGGCAGAGCAAGACGCACTACACCCTCGCTGAAATGCATGGCTACTCTTACAGTATCCGGCAATTTGTTGTACAATTCCCAATCGATGGGATTGTTCCATTCGGGTTCTATGTAGGGCCGGTCCAAATCGAACAATGCATTCAGGGTCCGGACTAAATTGTTGTGGACTTCAATTTGGGCGGGAAAGCTCAGGTTCTCCAGTGCGCTATCAAAAAGGGTGGTGTCTCGGAAATAAGGGGTTAAAAATTCTTTTTGTCTTCTAATTACATCTGAAGCGGCGGCAATAAGGCCGCTGTCTTCGCTTTGAAGAGCGTTGGTAAGTTTATTGGCAATTAGCCGAGTAACGGTGGTTCGATTGAAATTTACCGCCGGTTTATTCCTGGCTATTTGGAGGGTGTTTTCCAATTGAAACAGGGTATTGGTCCTTAAATAAGGGTGCTCGTGATTTTCGAAGCCGGAAAGGATGAAATTGAGGTTTACAGGGTCGTAACTCAATGCAGTTATCCACAGCAACTGATCAAAGGGGTCTTCTGTGCTGTTGTAAAGGTCCCTCAGGGAAGAATTAATGGAAGAGGCAGAGACGGTGTAGTAAAAAGGCATGTTTTTTAATGCCGCTGCGTAGAGTGCAGCTCTTGTGTGTATGGGTAAATTGGTGTCGGTGGCATTTTCGTGTATGTGGGAAGCGCGATCTTCGTCCAGGTTTCTGATCAGCATGTTTCCGGCGATCAGACTCACACCGGAATGAGGGTCCCTGAGGGCATTCATTGCGGTTGGAATTAATTGAGTTCCACCTATTATTTCCAATCCTCTGAGAGCGTTGGCTCTCACCCGGTAATCGGGGTCGTTTATGGCCAGCTCGGAAAGCAATTGCCGACCTCTTTCGGAACCGGTTTTTGCTAAGGCAAGACAGAGAGCCATTCTGAGGTATGGATCTCCTTCATTTTCCAAAGATCTGCTCAATACATATGCAAATCCTCGTATGTCAATTTCAACGCTCCTTGCCAGATAATGGGCTGCTATCAGCCTGACAGAATAGGGGTATCTTCTTTTGGTGCAGTAATCTACCATGGTAGAAGTACCCTCTGGATGAGTCATTCCCCTCAGGGCAAATCGGTACAGCCCCCTCGCTTGTCCCTCCAGTAATAGGGTATCGGTTGGAATATAGGTTTTTATGGTTGCAATTAACTCCAGTGCCTCTCTGTCGCCACACTTCCCGATGGCTTCCAGTATGCGACTGTTCAAAAGATTGTATTTACCCATTGTATCCATGGAGCGGAAGGCATTGATGAGGTGAGATTTTCCACTTGCAGCCCCCATCTGGCCTATTACATATGCGGCCATTGACGCCAATTGAACATCCTCCTCTAACAACAGTGGAGTTACTGAATTCAGATGAGAGGAGTCGCGCGTGGATCCAAATGCTCGCAATGAAGCGTACCTTAATGCGGCTTTGTCGCTATTCAGAAATACCTTTAAACTATCTGTGAGGTGGCGGTCCTGATAGTCGTAAATTTTTTGAAAAACCTCCTTTTTTAAATCGTAATCAAGGGCAACCTCCTCCTTTTCTTGTTTGTCCGGTAAACAGGAGGGGAAGCAGATAACGACAGCAATAAGCAACGAGAAGCAGGTAAAACCCTTTATTATAGATGGCGATATAGGAGTAAATCGAACCTGCATAAGAATTCCCGAAATTCGTAATAAAATGATAAAGAAAGGGCTAAGATACATCAATTGATAAAGCTTATATCAACAAAATGACTACTTTCCTTTTCGGGCCCGAACAAAAGCCTTGACAAAGGCCATTACAGCGATTACTCCTGTAGCAACCATTAATAAGACGCGAAAAAGTGCCGTATTGTTGCCTCTTTCCAACGCCCCTTGAAAAGGCATGTACAGGGAAAAAATAATCACAAGAGTGACTAATACCACCAGGTAACTGATGGTTTTATTCCCCTTTCTTACCCCATTTGAAAGCAGCAACAATACTACGCCAAATGCCATCGGGATAAGAGCAGTCATGGAGCCGTTTACAGCGGAGAGATAGCCCCACAATGACATAATTATTAAGGTATAACCATTTACAAGAGTAGCCGCATAGGGATTCATAGATTGAATTTTAATTTAAAAATCACTAAAGGGGTCGTCGAATACTTCGTCGTCGAGCAAGTCCCGGTCCCGATCTCTGAATTGATTAAACCGATCGCATTGGATCTCAATTCCGAGGTCATCTGCAGGTCTTATAAATCGGGGTTCACCGGTGAAATTCACGTATTCATCGGCCTCCAGTTTTTTAAGGAAATTAGTAAAAAAAGGCCTGGCCATACGCGATCCCTGACCATTGGCAAAAGACCTATAACGTATCCATCGGTCGCTACCACCTACCCAGGTGCCCACGGTTAATTCCGGAGTGATTCCAACGAACCAACCGTCGGTATGGTCGTTGGTAGTACCGGTTTTTCCCCCGTGGTCGCTCTGTATACCAGAAAAGGCAAAATGCCCTCTGGTGCAGTATCTCAGCATTTCCACCATTACGAAATTTGCATTGGCATCTAAAGCAGTGGTCTCATTGGGAACCGTCTTAAAAATCACACGTCCGTGTTGATCTTCAATGCGACTTATAAAGTGTGGTTCCACGTGGACCCCATTGTTCGCAAAAGTGGAATAGGCAGAAGTGAGTTCCAAAACTGTCAGGTCGGCAGAACCCAGTGCAATTGAAGGTTGTTTGGGTATTTTGAAATCGCCGTCGGCTCTCACTTCATCGCTGTTGATCCCCATGCTGCTGATGAGTTTCCTTACGGGCTCAGTATCGGCTATTAATTTCATTAAATAAACCGATCCCGTATTTTTTGAGTGCTTTAACCCATCGAAAAGGGTGAATTTTTCATATGTATAAGTGTTTTCTGCATTTTTGGGCGTCCACTCTTCAATCAATCCAAAATTCCCCTCTCCGGGAGTAATGGTATACGGTACATCGTCAATCCTGGTGCAGGGAGAAATTCCCTGAAGAAATACGGCAGTGGCGTAAATGAAGGGTTTAAAAGTTGACCCAACCTGACGCATGGTGCGCACGTGGTCGTATTGGAAATACTTGTGGCTTACTCCCCCTATCCAAACCTTCACTTGCCCTGTGTGTGGTTCTATTCCCACAATACCGGTTTGAAGGTGCATTCTATGGTATTTGATAGAATCCAAAGGAGACATGATGGTATCTGTTTCGCCCTGTGAATTATAGGCAAAAACAGTCATCTCGGTCGGAGTATTAAATTGAATATCCACAGTTTCCTGCATAGCATTCCATGAGTGGGTAAGTGAATCCATGAGGCCTCCATCGAGAATTCGTGAATAGATATTCCTGGTTTCAACAGGGATGATGTCGTTGTTTGCAAGTGCCTGCCTTTGCTTATCCCCGCGATGCGCTACAATGAGAAGCTCAATTTCTGAGTCTCTGAGTTCTTTACCGTAATCCTCCATGATATTTTCCAACACCTCTCCCATTTCTGAAATCCTGATGGTCTGATAGCGTTCTGAATTTCTGATGAGGGAATTCAAGCTGGCGCGTTTAACATTCATGGGCATTTTACCGTCGTTGTGAGTCCAGGGGTCGAGGTTTTTCCACTCCTTGAAATAACGATCCTGAACCTCACTCATGTGATCCCACATCACTTCCTCTGCAAACTCTTGCATGCGGTAATCAATGGTGGTGTATATGCGAAGGCCGTCCCGGTATATGTTGTACATGCTGCCATCGGGTTTTCGAAATTCTTCTCGGGTAAATAATCTCCTCAGGTCTTTTGCCAATTCCATTCTGAAGTAGGGAGCTAATCCATCGATGTGGTTACTCCTTCTGAACTGACTTACATCCAGGGGAATGGCCATAAGCGAGTCTCGCTCCTCTGTGGAAATTACCTTGCGCCTTTCCATTTGCATAAGCACTACGTTTCTCTGTCTTTTTGCACTGTTTGGAAAGCGATTGGGGTTGTATTGCCAGGGGTTTTTCAACATACCGACCAACATAGCCGCTTCCTCCAGGTTGAGCTCGGCCTGTCTTTTTCCAAAATAGGTCTCTGCTGCAGCCTCAATTCCGTGAGCGCCAAAGATGAAGTCAAATTCGTTGAGATACATGGTAACGATTTCTTCCTTGGTGTAACTTCTCTCGAGCTTAAGGGCCGTCAACCACTCTTTAAATTTTGTGTTTGCGAGGACTGCTGTTCTGCCGATTTTACTTCTACCCTGTAGATTGGGCCTCGGGAAGAGTAATTTGGCCAATTGCTGGGTGATGGTGCTGCCCCCTCCGGCTTCGCGCTGTTGCAAAATAACTGTTTTGGTTGCCACCCTCGCCAATGCTTTTAAATCTATTCCGGAATGGCTGTGATATCTATGGTCTTCAGTGGCAATAAGAGCATTGAGTACATTGGGGGAGAGTTCATCATAAGTCACCGGGATTCTGTTTTGCACGTAATATCGACCTAGTTCGCGTCCGTCCTCGGCCAATATGGTAGTAGCATAGCTCAAATTGGGATTCTCCAATTCCTCAAAAGTCGGCAATTGCTGACGAGATACAATAAAAAAAAACAAAAATACAAATACGACCCCGGCGAAAAACAACAACCACAGTATTTTTACCCACTTCCTGAAAGTGGGGCGATTGTCATCATATGGATTCAATTCTAACTTTTTATTCATCAACTAGTGTATTTTAAAAACAAGTAACACACGGTCCACATTATGGATTCCGGTTACTGTAACGCTCAAATGATGTAAAAATAATATTTATTTCTACCTGATTTTGGCTGAACAGACAAATTTCTCAATAATTACTGCGATAATAATCTATACTCTTCACAATTTGTGTTTCTGAAACTTCAAGGTCGTACTCCACATTGCCTATATCGATCATCAATGTGAAATTTGGTTTTCTCTTTCTGTTTTTTTTGTCCATTTTAATGTTCTCCAACATCTCACTTTCAATATCCTCATCGATTTCAAACTTTGGAAAAAACTTTCGAAAGGTAATTAAAATATCGTCCATCCACTCAGGGGAGTGGTTGTAATAAGCCATTGACAAATAGCACTCCATAATCATACCGGCAGCTATGGCCTCTCCGTGAGCTATTGATTTATTGTTGTTGATGAAGGCCGTTTCCAAAGCGTGTCCCAGAGTGTGTCCAAAGTTCAGTATTTTCCGCTTCCCTGTTTCCCCCGGATCGGTTTGTACAATTTGCTTTTTAATTACTATTGATTTTTCAATCAATGGAAGTAATATGTCCATATTTAACTTATCCATCGTCTTGATTTGCTCCCACAAATTGTAATTGAGGATGAGTGCGTGCTTGACTATTTCCGCAAAACCACTTCTCAATTCAACCTCCGGCAAGGAGACTAAAAATTGATCGTATATGAAAACTCCCACCGGATTATTAAAGATTCCGATCAAATTTTTATACCCATTGAAATTGACGCCGAGTTTGCCACCCACAGAACCATCTACCTGAGCGAGCAGGGTGGTGGGAAATTGAATAAAATCAAAACCCCGCATAAAGGTGGAGGCACAAAATCCTCCCATATCACAGATTACTCCCCCACCGAGATTGATCAGCAAAGAGTGTCGGTCGGCACCTAATTCTGTCAGTCTCTCGTAAATAAATTTGCAGGTTTCTAAATTTTTATACTGTTCCAGGCAGTTTCTCAATATTCCCGAAGACGCCCCTCCTTCCACATCGCTGCGGCACCTGTTATCTTTGTCTGGAACGACTATGGTATCAAGGCCTTTGATCTCTGTTTTCATCTTAAATTCATCGTAGCAGTAAATTTTAGAATTGGGATCCATGAGGACGATGATCTTGTCGTATTTTTCTGTGAGATCCCTGAAGTTATTCCACTGATCGTAGAGGTAAATGCTGTGGTCTTTGAGCCTGATGTTCTTCATTTGTTTAAATTTAATTACTGAAGAGTGACTGCCGACAAGAAATTTGCTATCCCACCCTCTTCGAGGTTCGCTATCTTGAAGGTCTGCAAGACCTTCACCCCCGACCAGTTATGGTATCGTTCACTCATCCTTTGACTTTGAGTCTCTCGTTATATATTACAGTCCTGGACTGTTTCATTCCAGATTATTTTTTGGGCTAATATCGTCTATGAGATGCAGCGACCAGGCACGAGGGCGGTCTGCAAAGAGCTTTTTGGTCTCCCTCCAGGTGGTTTGAAAAAGGTCGGAGTTTCGATATTGGTTTAGATGTTCACTGGTCTCCCAGAGGCTGTAAGTAAAAAAAATATTGGAATAACGTTGATCTCTGTACAACTTCAGTCCGCTGCATCCCTCAAATCCGCGAATTCTCAATTTCGAAGAATTGAAAAGGGATAAAAAGGAGTCCTCCCTGTCCGGACTGATATTTAATTTAACTATGCGCGTGATCATTCATTCATTTTTGGGAGTACAAATATACATAATTGTATGAATGAGTCCACACCGAAAACCCCTTTCTATTCCGAATGGCTGCAAAACCCAATTTCTTCGTTATCAGGAAAAATCTTTCCTCAACGGAGTTATGGCTACGCCTGCGGAATATTTCTCCTTCTGCCTCGATCTTGAATTTTTCGCTTATTCTCATAACAAAAAGGGTTTTCAGAGTGGACTCATGAATGAGATGAAACGAGCATGAACTTTTTTAATCAAAAAATACCCAGTGTCAAGTCAAGTGTACTGTGTCGGTTAAGTTGCCGGTATTTTATTCATTTTCAAGGCGAAAAAACGTAGCATAGCCATAGCTACGTGAGGCTTTTACAACGCTGAAAAGGGATAAAAGGCCAAGACTTGGGCCGGCTAAGTATGCGTGACTTGACACTAAGAGGGATAGGATTAAAACAAGTTGCATGCGAGTTCCTGAATGTATTCAAATTTTTTGCATATTTTTTGCAAGCAAAAAATTTTAAACAGATAAAAAGCAGGGTGTTTTCCATTTGTTAATTAATTGCCCCAATATCAAATAACCTGGGTTCGATTATTATCGCGAAGCATAATTCATAGAAAACTCTATAAACAAGGCGCTTTTTTGAAGCTTTAGCGGGCTAAATCAAGGAAAAGCAACGGCGTATAGAGAGGAATTTTATGGATAGTGCGCTATCAAAGGACAGAAAGGCTAAAATTTAGTGTATATCAATACAGTTTTAGTTTTGCTATATTTATAAAACATTGATTTACATTTTTTATGCGAGATAAAATAATCGAACTCAGGTAAATACTCCGGCTTAAGTTTACTGCCATCTTACTCCCAATCCGTGGATAGTTCTTATCTTTGCCCTTTCAAATTAAATGCGATAAAAATGAAAGTAGGAGTTGTGGTTTTTCCTGGGTCCAATTGCGACGACGATATGATTCACGTAATGGGGGAGGTACTGGGATTTGAAACTTTAAAAATATGGCACAAGGAACCTTCGCTAAAGGGCATAGGAAGAGAGGATTGCCTGATATTACCCGGTGGGTTTTCCTATGGCGATTACCTTCGTTCCGGTGCCATCGCCCGGTTTTCTCCCGTAATGCAATCGGTTATTGACCACGCCAACAAGGGGGGCTATGTATGCGGTATTTGTAATGGTTTTCAAATTTTATGCGAAGCGGGATTGTTGCCTGGAGTACTTCTCAGAAATAAAAATCAGCTTTTTATAAGCAAGAATGTTTACCTCAAAGTACACGACAACACCAAATTGTGGACGAGAGGCCTCCCGAAAAATATCCCCCTGCAAATGCCTGTAGCTCATGCCGACGGAAGGTATTACATCGATCGCGAGGGACTTAAAAAGCTGGAGTCAAACCATCAAATTTTATTGAAGTACTGCAACGAAAGAGGAGAAGTGACAGAAGAGTCCAATTGCAATGGATCCGTAGAGGGAATTGCGGGAATCTGCAACGAAGCAGGCAATGTATTTGGAATGATGCCCCATCCCGAACGCGCTGCGGAGCTCCTTTTGGGCAATGAAGATGGGAAAAAACTGCTGAGT
>JAGTVA010000204.1 GCA_018224445.1 Saprospiraceae bacterium | reverse complement strand
CCCTTAACACTACTCTATCCGATACAAATCAGATTCTTCATTTTGGAGTTCCCCAATTTCAATGGGTTCTGTATTTTCTTCCTCCAAAATATTTCCTTGAATTTGGTCTGCAAACATCACTCCCAAAAGAGGCGCGATAACCAATCCAACAAGACAGGTGAGTTTGATCAGAATATTCATAGAGGGACCCGAGGTATCCTTAAACGGATCGCCTACTGTATCCCCTGTTATGGATGCCTTATGTGCATCAGAACCCTTGTATACCATTTCTCCGTTGAGTTCCACTCCTGCTTCGAAGGACTTTTTCGCGTTGTCCCACGCACCACCTGCGTTGTTTTGAAAGATGGCCCACATCACACCGGATACCGTAACTCCGGCCATATAACTACCCAATGCTTCAGGACCCATGGTGAAACCAACCAAAACGGGAACTACAATGGCGAGAGAACCGGGCAACAGCATTTCTCTAAGTGCCGCTTTTGTTGATATCTCCACACATTTTTCGTATTCGGGAGTAGCTGTGCCCTCCAATATTCCGGGAATTTCTCTGAATTGTCTCCTCACCTCTTCTACCATGGCCATAGCTGCCCGACCTACTGCACTCATGGCGAGAGCTGAAAAGACTACCGGAACCATGGCTCCGATGAAAAGAGCAGCGAGGATTTTGGCATCAAATATATTAATTCCATTTATTCCGGTAAAGGTTACGTAGGCAGCAAAAAGCGCGAGTGCAGTCAAAGCTGCAGAAGCAATAGCAAACCCTTTTCCCATAGCAGCGGTGGTGTTTCCCACACTGTCGAGAATGTCTGTGCGCTTTCTGACTTCCGGCGGCATTTCACTCATCTCTGCTATTCCTCCGGCGTTGTCTGCAATGGGGCCGAAAGCATCAATTGCCAATTGCATGGCCGTGGTGGCCATCATTGAGCTCACTGCAATGGCTACTCCGTAGAAACCCGCAAAGGAATACGCTCCCCAAATCGCAAATGCAAACAGGAGTATGGGTAAGAAGGTAGACATCATTCCCACAGATAAACCTGCGATAATATTGGTGGCGTGTCCGGTGGCGGATTGCCTTACTATACCCAATACCGGTTTTTTCCCCATGCCCGTGTAATACTCCGTCAAATAGGCAATGGCAGCACCCACAAATAAACCGATTAATACAGCGAAGAAAACATCATTGGAAGTTGCGGTGGTCATGCTGAATGCCCCCGCATTAAATACCTGAATGTCCAGAACATCGGGAAGCATCCATTTTATGGCAAAGAAGGAAGCCACACCGGTTAATCCGATGGACATCCAGTTGCCTAAATTCATAGCGGCCTGCACTTTGCCTTCTGAAGTCTCGTTGCTTTTAACTTTTACAAACCAGGTTCCGATAATGGAGAATATAATACCCAAACCCCCAATCAGAATCGGAAGTAAAATAGGGCCAATCCCCAGGAAGGCGTCTTCAATGGCACCTCCCATATCTCTTATCACATAATTACCCAGAACCATGGCTGCGAGTATGGTGGCTACATAAGATCCAAAGAGGTCTGCACCCATACCGGCCACATCTCCGACATTGTCACCCACATTATCCGCAATGGTAGCGGGATTGCGGGGATCGTCTTCGGGTATGCCAGCCTCTACTTTACCCACGAGATCGGCACCTACATCGGCTGCTTTGGTATAAATTCCCCCACCGACGCGCGCAAAAAGTGCAATGGATTCAGCTCCGAGAGAAAAACCAGCCAACACCTCTAATACTACCGTCATCGCTTTGTGGGGACTCATTTCGGTTCCGTTAATTATTTGACCTGACCACTCTGCCCCCATGAAAGAAATAAAGAATATTGCAAATAGGGCACTCAAACCGAAAACGGCTAAACCCGCCACTCCTAGACCCATTACGGATCCACCTCGAAAAGCCACTCTTAGTGCCTTGGGCAAACTGGTGCGGGCAGCTTCGGCAGTTCGAACGTTTGCCTTGGTAGCGATCTTCATCCCTATGACTCCTGCTATGGCGGAAAATCCAGCACCTATTACAAAGGCGACCACAATAAACCAGTGAGTGGTATCTACCTGAAAAGATAATATACCCAATAGCGCACCTGCTATTACCACAAAAATAGCCAGGCTGGTGTACTCTGCTTTCAGAAAAGCCATAGCGCCGTCTGCAATGTGCTTTGCGATCCCGGCCATTTTAGCGTTTCCCGGATCTTGTTTTCCAACCCAATAGGCCAAATAAGCCATATATGCCAAACCAATTAATCCAAAAATTGGCAACAATAGGTACAATGATTCCATCTGATGATATTTATTTTATTAAAAAAAGGTTTGTGAGCTATATAAATGTAGATATAGTCCTTAACAAAAGCGCAAAGGTAAATTTATTTTTTAGGTTGGGCAATTTTTTTTATAAAATCCGACTGAAGTAGTGTGAAAATTTACCTCCAAAAAAGTAGTTCCGGATTTAAAGGAGGGGTAAGCCAAATTATACAATCAGTTGAGAGAAATAACCAAAGATGTCAACAGTATCGAATTGAAAGATAGGCTATTCAATTTCGCTGTGAATATTGGGTGAATATTTCAATACGAAGTCTTTCATTTCCTCAATCATTTTAGGGGAACCCATGAGTACACTTGTTCTCTGATGGAGTTCTTCCGGTTCCATTTCCAATATCCTCTCCAAATTGGTGTTTACCGCTTGTCCTCCGGCCTGTTCTACTATATAGGAGAGCGGATTGCATTCATACAACAGACGCAATTTGCCTTTGGGATATTTGCGCGTATTGGGATAGAGAAAAATACCCCCTTGAAAGAGGATTCTGTGGATATCGGCCACCATGGTTCCTATGTAACGCAGTCTCAGGTTTAAGTCGGAGCAATAGTCTATATACCGTCTCATCTCCAGGTCAAATTTGAGGTAATACCCCTGATTTACCGAATAGTACGGACCTTCAGCCGGTATTTTAATGTCTCGGTGAGAAAGGCAAAACTCACCGATGGTGGGATCCAGGGTGAATCCATTTACTCCGTCGCCTGTCGAATATACCAGGATGGTGGAGGTGCCGTAAATTACGTATCCTGCAGCTACCAGTTCGGTGCCCTTTTGAAGAAAATCCCTAAGGTCTACCGGGCTATCTTCGTTTCCCAGTCTCCTGTAAATTCCAAAAATAGTACCGACGGATACGTTTACATCTATATTGGAGGAGCCGTCCAACGGGTCTACCAAAACCACGTATTTGCCGTATTTGTTATTTCTGGCCGGGAATGGGATGATGTCTTCCAGTTCTTCGGATGCCAGTCCTGCACACTCACCACTTGTTTTTAAAAATTCGATCAATCGATCGTTGGCGTAGATATCCAATTTGGCCACCTGCTCACCGGAGGAATTCTCCTGATCAAATTTTCCGAGAATATTGATCAAACCGGCCTTATTTACCTCTCGGTTAACAATTTTGGCGGCGAGGCCAATATCTCTCAGCAAGCCGGTCAACTCCCCTGTAGCAGAGGAATAACTCTTCTGTCGCGTAATGATAAACTCGTCTAATGTTGTTATTCTCTGCATGGGCTATTTTAATTCTATCACAAATATAATAATTTTACCTTCGCGATCCGTTCATTTTTTCAATACATTTGGAACATTATTTTTTTTTTACAGTTATACACGTATTCATTTTGCCTCATTGTATAAGATAGAATCAACTCATTTTGAAGCACCTTTTTACCCTCAATCGTTTTTTGTACAAATACAGGTGGAAACTTTTGCTCGGGATACTCTTTGTATCACTTTCCAATTACTTTCGGGTACTACAGCCCCAAATGGTCAGGGAAGCGCTCGACTTGGTTCTTGAAAACATCAAAGTCTTCAGCCTTTTGGAAGGCAGTCCCTCCAGGGAGGTATTGTATCAGGAGATAGGGACCATTCTATTGCTCTTTGGACTGCTGGTACTCTTGCTCGCGTTGATTATGGGGGTTTTTATGTATTTCATGAGACAGACCATTATCGTCGCCTCCCGCCTGATTGAATACGATCTCCGGAAAGAAATGTACGACAAATACCAGGTATTGGATCAGGATTTTTACCGAAAAAATAAAACCGGTGATCTGATGGCCCGAATTACTGAAGATGTCAACAAGGTCAGGAACTACCTCGGCCCGGCCATGCTGTACTTCATCAATTTATCTACTCTTTTTATAATTGTGATCTACGCCATGATTTCTGTGAGTCCCATGCTTACATTTTACGTGTTGCTTCCGCTCCCGGTGCTTTCGCTTTCTATATATTACGTGAGCAATATCATTAATAAAAAAAGTGAAAAGATTCAAAGACAACTCTCACATCTCAACAGCATAGCTCAGGAGGTTTATTCGGGGATAAGGGTATTGAAATCGTATGTGCGGGAACCACAAATGGTAAACTATTTTGCAAGTCAGAGCAACGTATTTAAAGAAAAGTCTATCTCTCTGGCCAAGGTAAACGCCCTTTTTTCCCCACTTATGATATTGTTGATCGGTACGAGTACGATTATAACCATTTACGTTGGAGGCCTTCAAATGATCAATGGGGACCTTACTCCGGGTAATATTGCGGAGTTTGTCATATACGTCAATATGCTGGCGTGGCCTGTGACTGCCATCGGTTGGATTGCTTCCATAGTTCAACAGGCAGAAGCTTCCATGGAGAGAATCAATCACTTCATGCACACAGAACCCTCTATTGCAAATGAGGGCAAGGTTGTGGACAAACCGACCGGAAGCATCGAATTTAAAAACGTGAGTTTAGTGTATCCGGATACGGGGATTAAGGCGCTGAAGGGGGTTAGCTTTTACATTGAAAAAGGTGAAAAAGTAGGAATTGTCGGTAAAACAGGATCCGGAAAAACATCCCTT
>JAGTVA010000203.1 GCA_018224445.1 Saprospiraceae bacterium | reverse complement strand
CCCGCGTCATGGATGAGTGACCTCCTTGGCAATCAGGGGTAACACTAATCGGCTCAGTTCAGTCGCTAAAAATATAGATAGACAAAGTAAATCTCAGGTATAGTGATTCCCTTTCTCCACAGGTGAGAAACGAGAACCAGAATACAACATCACTTATTCAGCAATGAATTATTCAACTGCCAAAAAGGCAAAACCGAGTGCCACTCCAAAAATAATCCACAAAACAATACCGATGGCAAGCCACAATAAAGTTGCTTTTGCCCAATTGGCTTTATTGATATTGGCATTCCCGCCAAAGGCCCATATTAGTAACATTATTAACCCCACTATGGGTATTGCTGTTAACAATATGGTTATAAACCAATCCTTTACACTCACTGATGATTGCAAATTACTCTCCTGATCCGAAGTCAAAATCTGCTCTTCCATTGAAAAAATTTTTATGGTTAATGAATGAATTGCTTTTCTAGAATCAATTGCTGTACTGAAGAATTCTCCAATTAATAATCCGGGGAATACGACAAAAATAATATTTATTTTATTTTCAACAAGCTCAACGATGAAATTTATTCCCCTTTTTGACTTTTTATTCTATGGCAACATGGGGCTAATAGTTAACTTGCGGCCAAATTGAATTCCATAAAAGAATAATTCCGACTTACCCCTAAACATGAAAAAACTAATCAGAAAACTTCTTTTGCACCTACCGATTAATCTAAACCAAAACATCACTTACGATCGGCAGGCAAAAGCAGTACTGAGAAAAACGACGCATCAATCTTCCTCCTGTGTGGATGTCGGTTGTCACAAAGGAGAAATACTCGACCTTTTTTTAGAATATTGCCCCTATGGCCACCATCTCGGTTTTGAACCCATCCCGCATTTTTATCAAAATCTCCAAACAAAATACGGAAGGCGGGCCCAAATTAAAGAAATATGCCTTTCGGACAAAGAGGGTAAAGTTAATTTTCACCTGGTGAAAACCAACCCCGCCTACAGTGGAATTCTCAAACGAAAATACGACCGCCCCAATGAGGAGGTAGAAATCATTGAGGTAAAAACCAACACCTTGGACAACTCAATTGAAGGTTTTCCACACTCCATTGATTTTATTAAAATTGATGTAGAAGGTGCCGAGTATAAAGTATTAAAAGGGGCGGTGGCAACCCTGCAAAAACACAGGCCGGTGGTCGTATTTGAATTTGGATTGGGAGCAGCGGATGTTTACGGTACTTCCCCGGAGATGATGTACAATTTTTTCCAGAAATTAAATTATAAAATAAGTTTGCTGGAACTGTTTTTAAAAAATGAAAACTCATTATCACCGGATGAATTTGCAAGTGAATTTCAAAGCGGAAAAAATTATTATTTTGTAGCCTGGCCGGAGTAATTTTATAGTATTATTTAATTTTAATATATGTAGAAATTTGAATTGATTATACATATGTAAAGTTCAATACACAGATTATACTTTTAATTTATGTAATTGCATTTATAGGTTTAGGTAAATTTTAGACAGACTAAACACCCGCATTTTGTGAAATTGAACTTACCTTTGGGCTTTAAATAACAGACTAAGAAACTAATATGGCAGTTGATGTATTACTGGGTCTTCAATGGGGAGACGAAGGAAAAGGCAAGATAGTCGATCACCTATCGGATCGATACCACGCCATTTGCAGATTTCAGGGTGGCCCCAATGCCGGACACACCATTAAAATAGGAAAGGACAAACACGTTTTACACACCATCCCTTCAGGGGTCTTCAGGCCCGATACAATGAATGTAGTAGGCAGTGGTGTAGTCATTGATCCCATAACTTTTCAGGGTGAAATAGAGGGCCTTCAAAGGTCGGGACTCGACTGCACACCCAACCTGTATATATCGAGAAAAGCTCACCTCATATTGCCCACTCACCGATATCTCGACGCCGCCTCTGAAGCCCAAAAAGGAGCCAAAAAAATAGGTTCTACATTGAGGGGTATTGGCCCGACCTACATGGACAAAACCGGAAGAAACGGACTTCGCGTCGGCGACATTACTCAATCAGACTTTAAAAAGCGCTACCAATCCCTTAAAAACAAACACCTCAAACTGGCCTCGATA
This sequence comes from Saprospiraceae bacterium, assembly GCA_018224445.1. GTDB lineage: Bacteria > Bacteroidota > Bacteroidia > Chitinophagales > Saprospiraceae > PWJY01. The sequence goes on along the minus strand of JAGTVA010000203.1, from coordinate 4,951 downwards.
TACCCCGAAATTGAGTTTAACCTCCAGGAAGAAGAAGCCAAGTGGTTTACCGCAATAGATCGGTTAATGAAACTACAGTTAATTGATTGCGAATATTTTATAAATGATCTTTTGAAAAACGGAAAAAATATTCTCGCCGAGGGAGCCCAGGGGTCCATGCTCGATATCACTTACGGAACTTACCCCTATGTCACCTCATCGAATACCACCACAGCAGGAGTTTGCACCGGCCTGGGAGTACCTCCATCTTCAATAAATAAAGTAATTGGCATTACCAAAGCATATTGCACCAGAGTGGGCAGCGGGCCCTTCCCCACAGAGCTCTTCGATGAAATAGGAGAAAAGCTGATGGAGGAAGGAAAAGAGTACGGAGCCACTACCGGAAGGGCCAGAAGGTGTGGCTGGATTGACATACCCCAACTCAAGTATGTGGTAATGCTCAATGGAGTGACGGAATTGGTGATTACTAAATTGGACGTGTTGTCTGTACTGGACTCCTTTAATGCAGGGATGTTTTACAGTCTCAACAATGGGGAAAAGAGCGAACAATTGCCGTTTGACCCCGAAAATCAAATACGCGATATCGACTATCGCACTTTCCAGGGATGGAAAAACGACATCAGTCAGGTCAAATCCTTTTCTGATCTGCCTGAACAAGCCACCTCTTTCGTTCAATTTTTGGAAAAAGAACTCAATGTTCCCGTAAAAATGATTTCCATAGGTCCGGAGCGCACGCAAACAATATTAATGGATTAGTCATAAAGGCTCAGTTTTAAAACTCAAAAATACCCGATGTGGTAAAGGGCATCGCCCTGGTGAACTACCGGGGCAAAACTGTTGCCAATCACAAATCCATCTCGAACACTTTTTATCTCATAAACTCTGAGGTCGTACAAATCCTGTACTGTTCCTATAACCTCTCCCTTTTTAACGGCATCTCCCGATTTTTTTATGGGAACAAAAAATCCGGCTTGAGTGGCGCGCCTCCAGGAAGAACCACCTAAGTGGATAAAAGGGTACTCCACATCATCTTCAGAAGGAACCATTTCCAGATAATTGAGTACGCGATATATACCCCGAGTTCCCATGTTTATAGCAAATTCATCTCTCCTCAGGGCTTCACCTCCTTCGTACACTAGTATTGGAATTTCCCTTTTCACAGCAATTTTTCTAAGTGATTTGGGTATGGTCGATTTCGATATGGTAAAGGGAGCATTGAAAACCTTGGACAACTCCAGTGCCCTTTCGTCTCCTTTGGTGTACCTTATCTGTGGAAAATTATAACTCATTGCGCCCCCGGTGTGCATATCCAATATCAGATCGATAAAAGGCAGTATTTTTTTTGTCAGCGAATTGGCTACCCTGGATGCCAGTGATCCCGTAGCCAGTCCCGGAAAAGATCTATTGACGTCCTTTCCGTCGGGGACCTCTCTGCTGAAATTTAAAAACCCATAAATATTCAATACCGGAATTACGATCAGGGTCCCCTTTAATAATCCCCCGGGAGCAAAATCTCTCAAAAACAATCTGAGAATCTCAATTCCGTCAAACTCATCCCCGTGCATACCTGCCAGAAGAAGAACTGTAGGTCCGGATTGTTCACTTCTGAAAACACTGGCATTGATAAAAATCTTATTTCCACTCGGGAGTTTTCCTACAAACATGCGAACCATTTGGTTCTCTCCCGGGTGTATTTCTTTGTTGTTAATTATCAACTCTTCGTTTTTTTTCATACCTGTCCTTTCTTTCTCTCCAATTAAATGTACTTTATTGCGAGTGTGTTCATTTGTATACTCCTAACAATTCAGCATTCACTCTAAAAAAATAAACGGAAATCACCCTTTCGACTCACCGGGTAATAATTTTTTTTCCACCAATTCTATAATTTTTGAGGAAATGTCTATGCCAGTGGTCTTTTCAATTCCCTCCAATCCTGGAGAGGCGTTCACTTCTAATACCAAAGGCCCGCGATTGGACTGTAAAATATCGACACCCGCTACCTCCAGCCCCATTAATTTAACCGCCCGAATAGCTGTTTTCTCTTCCTCTTGAGAAATTTGAATAACCCTTGAGCTACCGCCCAGGTGAAGGTTGGATCGAAAATCATCTCCCTCCGACTTGCGCTCCATGGTTGCCACCACCTCGTCTCCAACCACTATGATTCTCACATCCCGGCCGCTGCTCTCTCGGATGTATTCCTGGAGGACCACCATTCCCTTTAATTCGTGAAGGCTGTCCAGCAGATGAACCGCATCGGCTTTATTAGTGGCTTTGAGTACACCCATACCATGCGTACCCCTTGCCATTTTAATAATGTAGGGTGGCCCCTTTAAATGGTCCAACGAATGATAAGCCATAGTATTGGAGGTAGGCAAAAGGGTTTTGGGAACGCCTACCCCATTCGCTGCAAGGACCTGCAAACAACTGAATTTATTCCTCGCCAACAGCAAAGCACTGGAGGTCAAAGTGGTATACTTCCCCATCAATTCAAATTGCCGTATAACAGCGGAACCATGGGCCGTAACCGAGGCTCCAATCCGAGGTATAATTGCAGAGACATCCGCAAACCTGTTTCCGTAGTAAAGCACCGAGGACTTCCCCGACTCCACCACCAGATTGCACCTCATGTGATCCACCACCATCATTCGATGCCCTCTGCTTACTCCTGCCAGATACAAGCTGCGTGTGCTGTATAAAGACGGCCCCCTGGACAGTATAGCGATTTGTAGTTTTTTATTCATATAAATTAAAGTTGTGTACCTCGTTGCCCATCGCAGCTTACCGTCTCAGCTAAATTCTGGTTTTCCCTGCGGGATTTACTCTGCACCACCTCGTTTTGTGCAGGTAAATAACTGAATTAGGAACAAAGTAATTAAAATATTCTTATACTCATATTTTTTAAAAATTATTTCAAAATTTTTCTTTTCTTGCAGCTCACAAATTAGGATTTCAAGTGATAGAGGAAGTATTTCCAAAAAACAATAAAAAGGTCATGAACGCCTGGGCACTTTTTGACTGGGCCAATTCCTCCTATGCACTTGTCATTACAGTAGCCATTTTTCCCATTTACTTTTTAGCTACTACAGACGACCAATTGCAAATAGGAGGTGCGATGATTTCCAACAGTGCTCTCTACGCATTTGCCATCACTTTTTCATACTTCACCATCGCCATAATAGCTCCCCTGCTGTCTGGTATAGCAGATACCAGTGGCAGGAGGAAAATGTTTATGCAGGTTTTTACCTGGATGGGGGCTCTGGCCTGTATAACCATGTTCTTTTTTACGGATGATGTCGATTGGAGTTGGAAAATTGGAATAGCGGGATTTATCCTCTCTATGATAGGTTTTGCAGGAGGTATTGTTTTTTACAACAGCTACCTACCCATCATCGCCACCGAGGAAAAATTCGATCGGTTGAGTGCCCGGGGATTCGCTCTAGGATATATCGGAAGTGTAATTCTACTTGTAGGAATCCTGCTAATGATTACTTTTCACGAGTGGTTTGGAATAACTCATAACCAGGCCGTAAGGTCGTCCTTTTTGATAGTGGGATTGTGGTGGATCGGGTTCGCTCAAATAACCTTTAAGGCGATGCCTAAAGACCGGAGGGTACCCATTACTAATAAAAGCCTGGCAAAGGGTTATAAAGAATTGCTTTTCGTGTGGCAAAAAATAAGGGCCAAAAAAGATACCAAAGGCTTTCTGTTTTCTTTCTTTTTTTACAGCGCCGGTGTACAAACTGTACTATTTCTGGCATCTGCTTTTGCAGAAGTTGAGTTGGGTTTTACCGAGTCCGAACTCATAGCCATTGTGATTCTACTGCAATTACTGGCAGCCATGGGCGCCTATTTCTTCGCTTTCCTATCCAAATACCGTGGAAATAAATTATCGCTAATGGTTATGTTGGTTATCTGGATAGCCATTTGTGTCGTAGCTTATTTCATATTTGAAAAATTCCACTTCTATTTAATTGCAGCTGCCGTCGGTATAGTAATGGGGGGCATTCAATCCCTTTCGCGATCTACTTATTCCAAGCTCATGCCGGAAAAGACCGAGGATATGGCCTCCTACTTTAGTTTTTATGAATCCACCGAAAAAATTGCCATTGTGATAGGGACTTTCAGTTTTGGTATTATCGACCAGTTGGCAGGTGGGATGAGAAACAGTTTACTGGCCCTTGCTGTCTTTTTTGTCATCGGTTTAATCATTTTATATTTCACTCCTTTAACCACCCAGAGAACTTAACCCGGAAGACACCCTGCCCTTTTAAGGTTCCGGCTTCCATTCATAGGCCCCCACATCAGGAGTGTCGGAAGATCGCAAATTTCCCAAAAGATCAACAGTAGTCACCTGAGGAAGTGGCCTGGCCATTCCTATGGCTATTGAGAGCGAATCCAGTCGGTAATCGTTTTCGGGTACGCTCGCAAAAACCGGTTCGAACAATTCAAAATTGTAGCATCCCTCGCAATCTTCTATAAAGTCACTGTACCGGTCTTCCCTGATCAATTGAAAAACCCTAAGCAAGCAATGGTCAAAGTCGTAGTTCATATATCCAAACTGATCCTGAGTCGCATCGATGATTACTATTTGATCTCTTCCCGATCCGGCAATAATGCTGTTTACAAATTTAACATTTTGGGGATTGGCTCTCACGTCGTTGCAGTCCGGAGGATCGTAACAAAATACATTGTCCATTCTAAGGGCTTCAATTTGATTGCCGAAATTCGCCAGTGTAGTGTAATGAAACTCGTGGTTTCCACCGTAGGTCAGTTGAACAGAATGCCCTCCATTGTTTGCAATCAATAAATTCACTGCGGTAATTTTATTGTGAATCCCCAACAATCCCGGTCCGGAGGTATTTAAAATTTTTACCTGCTCAAGATTTAAAACAGAGGACGAGTCGGCCCGAATTCCAACAATAGAGTTTTTAATTTCTGTGTATTGAAAATG
>JAGTVA010000202.1 GCA_018224445.1 Saprospiraceae bacterium | reverse complement strand
GCAGTTGCAATACACTCCAGCTCAGGATCGTCGTCTGTAAATACCTCAACTTCCACCTGGCAAGTGCTGCTCTGTCCGTTACTGCCCTCAGCCGTTATGGTGACGATCTGTAAGCCCAAATCGGCGCAGGTAAACAATGTTTGGCTTGCTGTAGTATCCACCGTCCCACAGGCATAGGAGGTGGAAATAATAAAATCGCTTACATTCAACTCTCCTTCCCCATTTTCATCTAATTCCAGCATTAAATCAGTTAAACAATCCAATTCAGGATCCACATCCAGAACAGTAACAGAACCATTATCTATTGTAAAAGGAGCGGCAGTAACATTGTAATTCTGATCAATTTTAACGACCTCTAATTCTGTTGGATCGTCGGAAAAATCAACCGGATGCACTGCGGGCAAATCATCATTTATAACCTCAAAGTCAATTTCCATAACCACAGACCCATCGGGTAAATCAGTACCCTCCGAGTTAAACCAGTTAAAAGTTAAATACCCGGAAGAAACTGTTGAAGTATCAGCCAGGAAGGTTCCTCCAGATGGGAAAAATTCTTCTAAATGAACAAAAGATAATTCAAGCTCATTCCATTCTATTGTTCCCGATACTCCACCCACATCTTCCCAATTATCGACCTGAAATTCCACTACGGCACTTCCACCTTGATCGCAGGTGATCTCCTCATGAGATAGGGAGAGCAATACATCCTGAGCTAAAATAAATTGAATGGGTATAAAAAAGTAAAAGGGGACCAATATTACCAACAGCTTCATAAATCAATTATTTTTACAGACTACCAATAATAGTCATTCATATCAAACCGATAAAGATTAAACATTAAAGGAAGGGCTAATATATAAATTAGAACTAATCTTTTATAGGAAAGCACTCAATTATTATACAAACGGGTTCAAGTTATACTAAAATTCAACCAAATCGAATTAAAGTGGTATATTTCCGTGCTTCTTAACGGGTATCACCTTTGTTTTATTCTCCAGAGAATCAAAGGCTGAAATCAACCTTTTTCTGGTTTCGGAGGGCGGAATGACTTCGTCTATAAAACCGCGAGAGGAAGCTCTATAAGGATGGGCGAATTTCTCGGCGTACTCGGCTTCTTTTTCCTTCAGCTTTTCCTCCGGGTTATCAGCACTGGCAATTTCTTTGCGGAAGATTATTTCACTGGCACCTTTTGCACCCATAACTGCAATCTCAGCAGAAGGCCACGCATAATTAAAATCTGCTCCAATATGTTTAGAATTCATTACATCGTAAGCACCTCCATAGGCTTTACGAGTAATAACTGTTACACTTGGTACGGTAGCTTCACTAAAGGCATACAACAATTTGGCTCCATTAGAGATAATTCCATTCCACTCCTGATCGGTTCCCGGTAAAAACCCCGGAACATCCACCAGGACCAATAGCGGGATGTTGAATGAATCACAAAACCTCACAAATCGGGCTGCTTTTTTACTGCTGTTCACATCCAAAACCCCGGCCAGGGCAAAAGGCTGATTCGCAATAACGCCCAAACTCCTACCCGCTACTCTGACAAATCCAATAACTATATTCTCCGCAAAATCCTTTTGAATTTCAAAAAAGGTGCCCGGATCACCCAACTCCCCAATAATTTCCTTCATATCATAGGGCTGATTAGAGCTCTCGGGAATAATGGAATCCAACTTAGGCCTGGACTCATTTTTAAATTCATAGGGAAATGCTGCCGGTTTTTCCCTGTTGTTTTGGGGAAGATAGGAGAGTAGTTTTCTTATCTTTTCGATACAATCTACGTCATTGAGAGCATCCAGTTGATTCACTCCCGATTTGGAGCTGTGGGCAGAGGCACCGCCCAATTCCTCCGCGGTGACATCCTCATTGGTCACTGTTTTTACGACATTGGGGCCGGTGACAAACATATAGGAAGTATTTTTCACCATTATTATAAAATCAGTGATGGCCGGTGAGTAAACAGCTCCACCTGCACAGGGTCCCATGATGGCCGAAATTTGAGGTACCACACCGCTGGCCATCACATTGCGATAAAAAATGTCGGCATATCCCCCAAGGGAATTTACCCCTTCCTGAATCCGCGCGCCTCCGCTGTCGTTCAAACCTATTACCGGAGCCCCATTGGTAACGGCCATATCCATTATTTTACAAATTTTTTCAGCATGAGTTTCCGAAAGCGAGCCCCCAAAAACAGTAAAATCCTGAGAAAAGACATAGACCAATCGCCCGTCTATCGTTCCATAGCCCGTAACTACCCCATCTCCAAGAAACTTTTGGTCCTCCATCCCAAAGTCATTGCATCTGTGTGATACCAACATGCCAACTTCATAAAAACTCCCTTTGTCCAACAACAGCTCCACTCGCTCTCTGGCTGTTAGCTTCCCCTTTTGGTGTTGTTTCTCAATGCGGTCCAATCCGCCTCCCATCTTTGCTTGCTCAATCTTGTTATTTAACTCTTTTGACTTGTCGTCCATCAGTTGCGCTTTCAGTTCATTACGATTAATTCACCCCCCCATTTAACCCGGATTATCTTAACCTCCTCTTCAAAGGGTGGGTTGATTTCACAAAATGTAAAAATAAGAAATGGATTAGAATTACCTGCCGGATCCGCATTTTTTCATGTAGATAGTAACTCTATAGCCCAAAAAACAAGATTTTAAAACCCTTAAATTCTAAGCATGGATTGACGAGTCCACTCCAAAAAAAAACAATTAGTGTCATTAAATTTTTACAGGGCATCGTTTTCTTTCATTATCTATAAGAGTTGATTAAATTTGCAACCACAACGACCTAAAGTCGTATTCTTTTTTTTAATTCAATTTCAAATCATGAAGGTTTCCCAAAGATTAGAGGAAATGCAGGATTCTGCCACCATTAAAATGGATCAACTGGCAAGAGATTTAAAAGCATCGGGAAAGGACATTATCTCTTTATCTCTCGGCGAGCCTGATTTTGACACCCCTGAATTTATAAAGGAAGCGGCCTGGAAAGCACTGCAAGACGGCCACACCAAATACACGCCCGTTCCGGGAATTACTGAACTTCGCAAGGCCATATCCGCTAAATTTAAAAGAGAAAACAATCTCAATTACTCCATAGATGAAATTGTTGTTTCAAACGGCGCCAAACAATCCATCGCAAATGTTTGTTTGGCATTACTCAACCCCGGCGATGAAGTAATCCTCTTTACCCCTTACTGGGTTTCTTATTTTGAGATAGTTCGCCTGGCGGGTGGTAATCCGGTAGAACTTTCAGCCGGTATTGAAACCGATTTTAAAATTACAGCCGACCAATTGAAAAAAGCTATAACCTCTAAAACCAGGTTGATAATTTATTCCTCCCCCTGCAATCCAACGGGCAGTGTATTTGCTGAGGATGAACTCAGGGAAATCAGCGAGGTGATATTGGCACATAAAAATCTCATGGTGCTGTCTGATGAGATATACGAGTATATCAATTTTACTGATACACACTACAGTATCGGAAGTATTGCCGGAATGAAGGAACGCACCATAACTGTAAATGGTTTTTCAAAGGGTTTTGCCATGACCGGTTGGAGATTGGGTTATATGGGGGCACCTCTCTGGTTGGCAAAGGGATGTTCTAAAATACAGTCTCAATTTACCTCCGGAGCCAATTCTTTTTCACAAGTGGCAGCGGTAACCGCAATAAATGAAGGGGCCAAAGCTGCCGCTGAAATGAAAAAAACGTTCTTAAAAAGAAAAGAATTGGTTCTCAATCTCCTAAGGGAAATTCCATCCCTAAAGGTAAACAACCCTCAAGGTGCATTTTATATTTTTGTAGACGCTTCGTCCCTTGTAGGTAAAAGCCTGGAGGGTATTAAAATAAATACCGTGGATGATTTCTGTATGGCATTATTGGACAAAGCTGGAGTAGCCCTTGTACCGGGATCCGCTTTTGGGGCTCAAGATTGCTTCAGAATTTCCTATGCTTCATCCGATGCAGATTTAATAGAGGCGGTCCAAAGGATAAAGGCTACTGTAGAAAAAATCGCTTAGTTCATTCAGGGCTTTTAGGTTTCCTTCCCACATAGTGCTCTTTGTGACGCTGGAAGTATTCGGCTAAAAGGGCCTTGCGCTGAGTCGATTCGCTTCCCTTGTCTGTATCGTAGAGCCCTTTGGACAACCGCTGACGCATTGCTTCGAAAAGAATTACTGAGGTTGCCACAGATACATTTAAGGATTGTACCATACCCTGCATCGGAATATGTATATTCCCATCGGAAAGTTCTTCAGCTTCGGGACTCACTCCCACCTTTTCATTTCCCACCACAATCGCCGTACTGCCTGACAGGTCACAATCAAAAACAGATACCGCTCCCTCGGACAATGAAGTGCAGTATATCCGTTCGTAATTCTCTCTAAGGTGTAGAAAACAACTTTCTATATCCTCGTAGTGATACACGTCCAGCCATTTTCTCGAACCTGCAGTGGTCCGTTTCCCAAGTATAAAGTTTCTGCGCATTTCGGAGTCGGGATGGGGTATTACATATACAGAGGTAATACCGACGGATTCACAGGACCTGAGAATTGCACCAATATTGTGTCCATCGGTAATGTGTTCCAACACTACTGTCAGGTCAAATTGCCGTCGAGCAACGGCCTCTTCAATTCTCGCTTTCCTTTTGGGGGAAATTTTCATAGCAATGCTATTGGATGGCTACAAATTTACCGTTTTGAAATTGCAGTAAATAAACTCCGCTGTTCCTCAGATTCTTCGAAATATCCTTAAATCGGGGAGGTTTTTCAACGTTAAAATCGCGTCTAAACTGCCAGCGGAAATATTCGTCCTGAGGTTCAAAAAAGGGAAGGTAATAAGGAAATTGAACTCCGTATAAAGCCAGGTTTCTCCTGACAAAGTCTCCAACTACTTTACCCTCGTACTCACTTTTTCCACCGATGTAATTGAATTGATTGTAAAATTCTTCGGTGAATTCGATATAATCCTCATTTCCACTGAGGGCTATATTGGATGAGGTATTGATTAAATTGAGTTTTTGATGAAATTCTGTTTGTATTTCCCTGTCCCAAAGGGTCAATCCAATAATCTCATAAGAATCTGACGCTTTGGTTAAGTCAATGGTTCTCAGGATGGGATATACAAAGGGATGATTGCGGGTCATGGGTATAAAGAAAAAGGTTTTATGCTCCTCTTCTAAAACCTCTTCAAAATTAAATTCGAGTATTTCCCTATCAGAATCGAAATAGATTTCACCAAAAATTCGGTCCGGATAATACTCTTCAAACATAGTTTTGAATTGAGCAACTCTTCCCCTTTCCCGGGGAGAAGAGACAATGTAAAATTTATCATCCGGCCCCATGGTGTTCAATCGGTGGAGGACTGCAAAAAAGTGGTCCATCAATTCCGGTTGAAAACTCACTACCTGACTTTTAGCTGCCACTTCAAAATCACCCACAAACCACGGATTAATAACCACTGCCTCGTGTTCAGCAGCATATTCTGAGATCGCCTCAAGCTGGTCTTTTCCCCCACTTCCAATTATCAGGTTTGGAGAGTATTTGAGACGATTGAGTTTTCTGATGAGTTCTGTTTTTGTAGCGTCTTCCCCACCGGCTATCACTTCAATTTTAAAATCCACATTCAGTCCCTCTTCTCCCTTGAATGTCTTTTCAAGGCCATTTAAAAAACCAATTGCCTCATCATTCAAAAAGTCGGAAAGTTTCAGCTCATCTTCACTCTCCTCCTCCTCTTCTATGTAAAGGTCCTCAAGTTCGAGATACTCGGGCCATTCGTTCATGGGAAGTACGACGGCAATGTAGTAAAGCGACTTTAATTCGGGCATGGGAAGGTCCCCATCAATTCTCTCTCTATAGGGCGAATCCTCGGGGTAAGTAATAGGTGGGTACAAATCTTCATCTACCTTTTTCCAATCGATAATATCAATAACCACTTCCCTGTCCTCACCGGTTTCAACTTTTTCTGGAGGAGTATCGGTTTTATCGGGCTTGGTTGTTTTACAAGCGAAAAGAGTTATTGAAATTATAATTAAAAAAATATACCTCATGTTGTTATTCCCATTCTATTGTAGATGGCGGCTTACTGCTGATGTCGTAAACCACTCTGTTTATACCATTAACGCGATTTATGATGTTTGATGATACCTCAGCTAAAAAATCATACGGAAGTTCCACCCATTTTGCGGTCATTCCATCCAGAGAGGTCACTGCTCTGAGAGCGACTACCTGCTCATAAGTTCTCTCGTCACCCATTACTCCAACCGATTGGACGGGCAACAGTATGGATCCCGCTTGCCACACATCGTCGTAAATTCCCCAATTCCTCAAGGCTTCTATGTAAATGTGGTCGGCCTTCTGGAGCATGTCTACCTTTTCAGGTGTCACACTTCCCAATATGCGAATTCCCAATCCCGGCCCGGGAAAGGGATGCCTTCCCAGCAATTCTTTGGGCAACCCCAATTCCCTGCCCACTTTCCGCACTTCGTCCTTAAACAACATTCGAAGGGGTTCCACGATTTTTAGTTTTAACAAATCGGGTAGTCCGCCTACATTGTGATGAGATTTTATGGTTACTGAAGGCCCATGGACTGAGACGGATTCAATAACATCGGGATAAATCGTACCCTGTCCCAGCCATTTTACATTTTTTATTCGATCGGCCTCGGTTTGAAAAACATCGATAAAAACCTTACCTATGATTTTCCTTTTTTTCTCCGGGTCTGTAATTCCCGCCAGGGGTTTCAGAAATAAATCGGCGGCATTTACTCCCGTCACATTGAGGCCCAGGTCGTCGTAGACATGTAGCACCTCTTCAAATTCGTTCAGCCGCAGGAGGCCATTGTCAACAAAAATACAGTGCAGGCGATCCCCAATTGCCCGGTGAAGGAGCGTAGCTGCTACCGAGGAATCCACTCCCCCGGACAGGCCCATGACGACATGATCCTCGCCCAGCATTTCTTTCAAACCTTCAATGGTCTCTTCTGCAAAGGCTCCGGGATTCCAATTGGGAGTTAATTTGCAAATTTTGGAGAAAAAATTGTCCAGTATCTTCAATCCCGCCAGGGTGTGGGTTACTTCCGGGTGAAACTGCAGGCCGTACACAGGGTGGTGGTATACATCGGGGCGCGACCTGAAGGCAGCGATGGGAATATTCTGCGTGGTAGCAATTACCTCAAACTTATCCCCTAAACTCAAAATACTGTCTGCGTGGGACATCCAGACTTGTGATCGGTCTTCTATTCCTTCAAAAAACCGGTCACTGAGGGTGTGATTCAGCACAGCCCTACCGTATTCTCTACTGCTGGACCGCTCGACCATTCCGCCCATTTGCTGAGCAATCATTTGTGCTCCGTAACAAATTCCCAACACAGGCACCTTTCCAATTACTTTTTCTAAATCAAAGGGCAGAGCGTCTTTTTCCCTAACTGAAAAAGGAGAGCCGGAAAGTACAACGGCTACTATATCTGAAGTGATTTCAATATCTTTGTTGTAGGGAAGAATTTCACAATAGTAATTCAACTCTCTAATTCTCCGCCCGATCAATTGAGTGTATTGCGATCCAAAGTCAAAAATTACTATGCGCTGGTCCATAAATTGCAAATTGTTAAAATGTACGGTGTTTAATCCTTAAGCCCTCTCCCCTTTTTTTGTATTTTTCCGCTTTCGGTCAACTCTTTCAGCAGGGTATCCAAAATCCCATTGATAAAATCCTTGCTTTTGACCGTGCTGTAATTTTTGGCTATTTCGAGGTACTCATTGATGGTTACTTTGGTCGGAATACTGGGAAAATAGAGCATTTCACTCAATGCCATTTTAATTAAAATGGTATCCACTGCAGCCAGTCTGTCGGCATCCCAGTTTTTTAATGTCGGGGAGATTAACTTCGCTATATCTTCATCCTTTTCCAGGGTCATTTCCAACAGAAACTTACCAAAGTCCATCCAGGTATCGTCGTCGGGAAAATATTCCTTGAGGAAGTTTTTATCTTCATTGGGCAACTCCTTAATCACTTTTTTTACCGCACCTACGATCAGGGATTTATCGTCTTCGAGGTTGATGTAATTGTCTTCAAGCAATTCATTAAAAACATCGTCTTTCCTTAAAAACCGAAACAAGTCCAACAGAATTTTGCGGTCGTCAACCAGGGTCGTTTTTGATTGTAGATATTTTCGATAGGCTTCTGATTTGGAGTATTTTCGGTAGACCTCCCTGACCAGATCGATGTCAAGGGATTCGTTAAACCGGTGTTTTTCGGCAGCTTCCTCAAGGGTATGAGAACTCTCAAGACTCTGTACCAGTTTGTTTTCATACAATTTGGGCGTAAAACTGAGATCTTCGTCCTGAGGCAACAGCTTGGACTTGCGCCTCTCACTTTCTTCCAGAGAGATTTTCGACACCTCCAGTATTACGTACAGAGTGAATAGCAATAGTTGGTAGGACTTGTGAATCCCCTTTTCATACAGCTGAATCAGGGTCTTCTCTTCCAATTGTTTGTCCGCTCCCAGGCTGTAGAGCAATTGCATTACTTTTATTCTAATATTTCTCCTACTCAACATTTTGAAGGATCATTTCTTTAAGGTGCAAAGAAATACAATAAGCACGTAAAAAAGGTACTTTTGCAATTAATTTTAGCTTATTTTTTTGGCTGACCAAAAACATTTAATTTTCATCCAGAAGCTCGTTCCTAATACTGTTGTATTCCGGCAGTCTGAGTTTGTGCCATTTGCGCAAAATAGTACCGTCCTTCCACCAAACTACTCCGGGGCTCGACCTAATTATGGTCTTCAATAGGATATCATCCGCAAAATAAAAAGATATATCCTCCATACCCATATCCTCCTGAAACATCAGGATTTTATTGGCATCTCCCTCTCCCGCAATCAGGTACACTTCAACTCCATCCTTCATGGCCTCCGTGACAAAAGGCAATATTTTTTCGTGAAAATGAGAGGTAAATTGATCGTCCCACTGGTAAGTAATACGCTGTTCTTCCACCTCACTTATATCCACGATTCTCTCCACTATTACCACTGAGTCCATACCCGTTTCGTCTAAAATGGGGATAGTATCAATTCCGAATAAGGTATCCGGGACCATAAAACTCTCGCGTTGTGCTTTACCCGGAAGATTGTAGGCTACAATCATTATGCTGTGACCGGGGTACTCCAAAATTTCATTGGTAATTTCGGTTCCGTCCAATTCATTGACGCTAAAATCCGATATTTTGGTTTCGGGAACTTCCGGTTCAGATTGTATTTGTTCCAGGACTTGCCATTCGGGGGGCAGGTAGTTTCCGGCACCCAATTCGGCAAAGTATACATCGGTAGATAGTTCTACTACTTGTCCGGTTTCCTCATTTTTTAATCTCCAGGCTACGACCTCCACATTGCCGGCAGCCTCCAACTCCCTGTGGTATTGCGTTCGAATATCTGTATTTTCTTTAAAAGCTCTGAAATCTACATGCGGGAGATTCCACGCAAAATTACTGAATGCGTAGATGAGGAGTGCAATAAATGCCACCACCACCGTTGTCAATCTTGTTTTGGCATTGAACAGCTGATGCATTTTGTCTATAAAAAATAAAAATAAAATAGCCGGTACCAACAGAATTAAATCCTTTATAAAGGAAACCCTGGGCTCAATGACTATAAAATCCCCAAAACAGCCGCAGTCGGTTACACGCATATTGCTGGGGTTGTAGGGGCCCCACTGAGAAAATTGGAAAAAATTAGTACCCGAAGGCACGTAGCCTGTCAAAAAGGTAAAACCGGTGAGAAAGGTAAAAAACAACACCAACAGGAAAAACGCCCAGGCGGTGAATTTTCTCCACATCCCGATGATCAGCATAATTCCTATGAGTAATTCAAAAATAATTACCACGACGCTAAAAGCCAGAGCGTAATTGGTCAAAACCGGAAACAGCGGTGCGATAAAGGAAAACCAGGTACCTTCAAAGGTCGTCTGAAACTCAGCAAAGTACTGCTCCAGCTTAAATCCGGTTCCCATGGGATCCGCCACCTTTACCCAGCCGGAAAAGATAAACAGTGCTCCCACTGCAGATTGGAGGTAAGTCACCATCCAATTTTCGGACCGTTTAAATCCCCAGATAACCACGGCTGAAATTAAAACCGCAACAAGTAAAATTATGATTGTCAATTGTCCAAGTCCCATACACTATTAATTAAAACCCACATTTACCAAGGCAGGGGCATGCCCCATACCTTAAAAACCTCAATGATCCATCGAATCTCAAAAACATCCGGGTTAAACACTTGAGGTCATTGCCATAATAAATTCATAAAATTAAAAAATATTATGCAAAGATAGTATTTGTTTTATTAATTAAAAGTGGGATATTTTTTCAGTAATTGGTTGGAGAATGTTCCTGACTTTCAGAGGGAAGAACAAAAAGCAAAAGTCGCAGTATTCCCTCGACATAGATCAAAAGAATACTGCGACTATTAAGCTTCTTCGGCTGAGTGCCGAATAAATCACTATCGGAAACTCCTATTAAAAGGGCAAATTATCCCTTTTGGCAGCAGGTGTAAGATTGAGGAACTGATTGGCGTGAACTTCAGTAATGAAGCGTCTTTTGCCGTCCCGGCCATCGAACTGTCGATTGATGAGCTTACCATTGATGGCCACCCGGTTCCCCTTCGTAAGGATATTGACCATTTGTTCGGCCGTTTTGCCCCAGGCGGCAACTTTCATCCAGTTGGTTCTTTTCTGGCTGTTTCCCTCTTTGTCTCTGAAGTACTCATTGACTGCGAGAGAGAGTTTACAAAGGGTATTTCCATTGTCAAATACCTTTACTTCCGGGTCTGCACCCAGGTTTCCAATTAATTGAACTGAATTGCTTAAACGTGTCATGGCGAAAAAGTTTTAGTTAAAAAATAAAAATTAAAATGCTGTCATCAGTTAATGACTTTCAGGAGCAAATATCTGAGCTTCCCTCTACACAAGCCGTAGAATAAACGCTTACTTTCGTTTACAACCGTTTGTAAACGGCTGAGAGGTTAGAGGTACTGTTAGTCGCTTAATCGCGCGGGCGCCGGATTAAATATTTACATTTCACGCTTCGCATTTTCAATTAATTGAAAATCAATAATATACATAAAAAAGTGAACACCGAACACCGATAAATGAAGGAACGATCCCGACAGGGTCGATGTCCAAAGGCGACATCGAAGTGAGTGAACCGCGAAGCGGGCGGGTTGGCCAATTTGAGAGCTTTAAGAATAGAAAGAACAAGTTTGATAGAGAAGAGAGATCACAACAACCCCTATCCCAAATCTCATCTCTCATCAATAGAATTTAAAGCGAGGTAATTACGAAACCCGAGTTTATTATTTTATAAATGCCCTTCCCGCATATAAACCCAAATCCAATAAAATTTCCTTTTTTTGCACCGTCAAACCCCATTAAAACAATGATCGCGCTTTTGCTATTGGCTTCCGTCATTTTCAATACTGCCATATTGGTAGTCTTTAAGTATTTTGCCAATCTCGGGGTAGATATATACAAGGCGATTATATACAATTACTTTGTTTGCATCGTCATGGGAGTGTTTTTCACAGGTCAATGGCCGTTGCTTTCCGCATTTGGGGAGCCCTATTTGCCCTATATGATTTTTTTGGGGGCCATCTTTGTTTTTGGATTCAATATAGCCGCTCTCACTGTGCGCTATTACGGACTGACCATCACCTCTATCCTTCAGCGCACCGCCATGGTCATAACTGTGATATACGCCGTAGTGGTTTTCAATGAGTCTTTAGGGGCGCTAAAAATTACGGCAATAGTTTGTGCCCTGATAGCCATAACATTAATCAATATGCCCTTCAGAAAGCCTGTCAAAAAAATCCTGGATGTACCGGTTTGGGCTTATTTATTGCCCCTTACCATGTTCCTCATCAACGGAGTAATTGACACCACTCTTTTTCACATAGAAGCTTCGAAAATTACTACCACCGCTAATCTCAGGATGATTACCGGGATCTTCACCTGTGCAGCCATTACCGGCATTATTTTTGGCTACTTCAAAGAGGGCCATGCGTTTTTCAGACCGGCAAAAAAGACGCTGTGGGCCGCACTTGCGCTGGGTTTGCCCAATTTCTTCTCCATATACTTCCTACTGAGACTCCTGGGTAGCGGGTTGGACGGATCCATAGCCATTCCTATGAATAATGTGGGAATTTTATGCCTGGCGGCCGTACTGGGCTTTTTTATGTTTGGAGAAAGACTCACTGTATATAAAACCTGGGGGTTGGTACTCGCCATTATTTCCGTAATTTTGTTCAGTCAGGTAATTTAAAGCATTTATCTACAATGGCCTATACTACAGTTAAAAAAGAAGGACAGGCAATCTATAAGGCGAGAAACAGCAAGTTTTACGGGTACGCCTTTGAAGTCAATTCTGAAGAGGAGGCGAAGGAGAAAATGGAGCGAGTGGCTTCCTTACACCACAAAGCCCGACACCTCTGTTATGCCTATCGAATTGGTCAGGGCGATGTACTTTTTAGAATCAATGACGACGGGGAGCCCTCAGGCAGCGCGGGAAGACCCATCTATAATCAAATATTGAGTGCAGAACTGGATAATATATTGGTTGTGGTAGTGCGTTATTTCGGTGGGGTAAAGCTGGGGATTCCGGGCCTGATCGAGGCCTATGGTAAAGCAGCAGAGTTGGCTGTTTCAAATGGAGACAGGAAGGAGGTCATCCCCAAAACTAAAATCCGTGTACAATCCAATTATGCCCTGATGGGTAAATTGATGGAAGTCCTTAAATCCATAGACGAACTGCAAATCCTCGATAGTGATTTTGAAAGTGGGATAGACCTTGTGGTTTCGGTCGAAACCGGAAAAGAAGAAGAAAATATCCAACTGATCAAAACAAAAATAGCAGATGTTCCATTTGAAATGGACAGGGAAATTGAATTGAAGGGATTGACTGTGCGGATTTTGGGGCCGGAAACCAGCTGATCTTTTTTATAAAAAATTTTTACCCATGGAAAAAGACAAAAAAAGGACCTTAAAAATCGGAGTTACCGGGGGAATTGGGTCGGGTAAAACTACGGTTTGTAAAATATTTGAAAATCTGGGTACTCCGGTTTATTATGCTGACGACCGTGCAAAAGCAATTCTTATGGGGGATAAGGAAGTGCGAAAAGAGTTGAGAGATTCTTTTGGAGAGGAGGTTTTTGACAGCGAACACAATCCCGACAAAAAAGCCCTGGCAAGCGTGGTTTTTTCCGATAAGGAGAAGCTTCAAAAACTCAACAGCATCATACATCCCCGGGTTGCGGAGGATTGGGAAAAATGGTTTAAAAGCCACAAAGGGAGAACACCTTACGTCCTCAAGGAAGCTGCCCTTCTGTTTGAATCCGGTTCTGCCGAACATCTCGACGAAATAATCTGCGTCATTGCACCTGAGGACCTCAGAATAGCGCGCGTAATGGAAAGAGACGGAGTGACCGAGGGCGAAGTCTTGAACAGGATGAAAAATCAAATGCCGCAAGACCTTAAAGCTTCTCTTTCTCAATTTTTAATTATCAACGACCAAAATACGAGTTTGGTAAAACAAGTTGTATCATTGCATCGAAAATTAATTAAGAGGGATTGTTAGATTACCCGAGGCCGTCCCGTTTTTTTATAATCGAATTGAACTTTTTTTAAAAAAACACCTAGTAATGCAGGAAACCGCAACAACGAATAAGCATACCTCCGAGGAATTAATAGAGATGGAACTCCAATTTGGGGCTCACAATTACCACCCTTTGCCGGCGGTACTCTCCAAGGGAGAGGGAGTCTATGTATGGGATGTGGAGGGTAAAAAATACTTTGACTTTCTCGCCGCTTATTCCGCAGTAAATCAGGGACACTGCCACCCCAAAATACTCAAGGCTTTAGTCGACCAGGCTGCTACCCTTACCCTCACTTCAAGGGCCTTTCACAACGATATTTTGGGCCCCTATGAAGAATACATTACCCACTATTTCGGATACGACAAGGTCCTCCCCATGAATACCGGAGTAGAGGCCGTGGAAACCGCACTTAAGTTATGCAGGAAATGGGCTTATAAAGTCAAAGGGATAGAGGAGAATAAAGCCAAAATTATTTTTGTTGAAGGCAATTTTCACGGGCGCACACTGGGGGTAATATCTGCCAGTGTAGATCCCACTGCCAGAGAAGATTACGGGCCCTATATGCCGGGCTATATTATAGTTCCCTACAACGACCTGAATGCCCTTGAAAAAGCAATGGAAGACCCGGATGTATGTGGATTTATCGTGGAGCCCATTCAGGGGGAAGCCGGAGTGGTGGTTCCCGACGACCACTACCTCACCGAGGTAAGGCGGATGTGTTCCGAGAAAAATGTGCTGTTTATCGCTGACGAGGTACAAACCGGAATTGCCCGCACAGGTAAACTTCTGGCCAGTTGCGGCGATTGTGAATGCTCCAACGGCTGCGAAAATAAATACGCCACCCGCCCCGATATATTAATATTAGGAAAAGCCCTTTCCGGAGGATTTTTCCCCGTATCGGCAGTTTTGGCGGACGACGATATTATGCTCTGCATTAAGCCGGGGGAACACGGCAGTACTTTCGGAGGAAACCCCCTGGGATCTGCCGTTGCTATAGCTGCCCTCAAAGTAATTGAGGACGAAAACCTGGTAGAAAAATCCAAAAACATGGGTGTGCTTTTTAGAAAAAACATGCAACAACTGGTGGAACACTACGATTTGTTCGAGCTTGTCAGGGGAAAAGGCCTCCTCAATGCCGTAGTGATAAACGACAGTCCCGATAGCAAGACCGCCTATAATTTTTGCCTAAAACTAGCAGAAAATGGATTGCTCGCCAAACCCACCCACGGAAATATCATCAGGTTTGCTCCACCGCTTATTATTGATAGCAGGCAAATGACAGAAGCCTGCAATATCATCAAAAGAACGCTGGACGAATTTGAGAAATAACTCCCAGGGAATTTTTGAAAAGAAGTGCAATTAAGAAAAGACAAATGGTTTCCACAGTATGGACCTAGCCCTGAGAAATACAAGCAGAATTGTAGTTTGTGATTAATTTTCAAGTTCTGCCAACTTCTCCATCAACCACTGCATATCCGCCACGTCTTTGGTGTTCTCCAATTCCTTTTTCAAAGAGACAATGGCCTGTTTGTCGTAGGGATTGAGTGAGGACATTTTTTTTACATACTTTATCAGATTGAGGTAATTTTTCCTGCGCTGGTCAGGGAGTTGGTTTTTTTTGCGGTTTAGGAATACCCTGAAGGAATTGAGAAAAGAGTGCAGTGCATCTATTTCGTCGAGATCGTAATAAGTGGCCAATAACATAGCCTTGGAACTCAGGCTGTAGGACATATCATCAAATTCCACTTCTCTGAGCAACTCCAATACTTTCCCTAAGTCCTTTTTATAGAGATAAAGCCTGGCGAGGTTAAATGTGACGGCATTGTTTCGGTGTTCATCGCTTAAAAAACGACTGTATCGGTGAATAAAATTTTCCACCCAGTCGAATTCCTTTAATCTAAGGCCGACAAAAACAATGTTCTTAAATGTCCAGGGAGTCAGCTCTCCGTGGTAATAGAGGTAATTTTTATCCAGGGCAAATTGATAGAGCAGAAAAGATTCCTTAATAAACCCCTCTACCCCCTTATTCCCTTTTCTTACACAAAAGTTAAGCGCTGCAAAAAATATGTCTCTGGCTTCGAGGGTTGGAAATCGATCGATATTTTTAAAAATCTCGGATTTTAACTGGTAGTAATACTCCTCGTTATCCGGATACATATACACTTTAAGAACAGCCAGGTTAACGGAGATTTGAGGGATGTCGCTGTAATCCTGCATTTCCAGATGAGACAGGATTTCATCCATGAATAACAATTTGTACTCCTGAGTGGCGAAATATTTTTGACTCAATGCGGTAGCGTAATACCTCAATTTTTCAGCCATGTAGAAATGATCGAGATTTTTGGCAATTTGCTCGAGGTTTAATCGGGTCTCCCGCTTCATTTCCGATTCGAGCATATAGAAATAATTTTTCTCGATTTCGTACTGGTGGTAATAGTAAGAGGCCGCCATTTCGTATTGGCGGGACGACAATCGGCGGGCTGATTTTAAAACCGAGTTGTACATCGGATCAATCTTTCGATTGGCAATGGATTGCATCAAATACCCCGCCTCGTGCAGAGGGTTGTCCTTAAATTGTTCAATGGCCAGAAACTCCTCAATCAATTTAAGCAGATCGGAACACAACTTCCTGAACCGGGAATCAGAATATTTTTTACGGGGATACAATTCCGAAAAAACAGACTCCTTATCCAGGCTTTCCAAGGTTTCGTTTTTCACAGCTTCGTGGACGATGGAAAACAGCCTGGTCATCGGTTCATTGACATTAAAATAGGGCGATGCGATAAATTTTTCCAAACGGTTCAACTCCACCGTCGAAAAAGTCTCAATCACCTTGACTACTTTAATGCTCTTAAAACTCATTCATTTTTATTTTTCATTGACCAAATCCCACCTAATCTTTTTCCTTTTAATTTCTGTACTGCTCCGAACCAAAACACCCTCGCAATTCTTTGTTTAATTTATAAATTCTACTAAAAAGTAGTTTCTCTC
>JAGTVA010000201.1 GCA_018224445.1 Saprospiraceae bacterium | reverse complement strand
TTTATTTTTCGGAAAAGCCATTATAGGTGAAGGGCTTCGGGATTGGGGTAATTGTCGGACTCGTCTTCCTCGGGACGGGGTTTCAGGCATTGAAAGTCTTTTTCAATCAGCATTCTCATGGAGTCTTCTCCGGATAGAGGTTGCTGATTTTCCATGCCTACCTCTTCTGTCGCAGCCCAATTTTCACCCATTTCAGTGGGGATAAAAACCACTACTGTCCCCAGATTAAAATCGGCAGCGAGATCTAAAATCCCATCCTTTTTTTCTATCCTATAGGTCAGTTGCTGATTTTCGGCAGGTCCGAATATGCAACGCTGTTCAAAAAATCCCTTTTGATTAAATTGATCTACTTCTGACTGTGTGAGCCTAAGTCTAACTGAATTTCCCTTGATGCGCAATTTCATATTGTAATTTATTTATCTGATTTATGGTTTTTACCCTTGTCTGCAAATTTACAAAATCCGGAGGAATTGAAGAGTTGAATTATTTGGAATGATATTATTATACAAATCAATTCATCTTTGATTCAAGCTGTTGTGATTCTTGAAAAACCTTTAGGTCGAGCCGGATGGGTGCGGCTTATTTTTCGTAAGTTTGCGGATAAAAATAAACAGCTTATGAGTGAGCAGGAAAAAATAGTAAAGGAATCTAAAATAGAGGTAAAGGTGGGTCTCAACAAGGAAAATGTTCCGGTGGGCATTCGCTGGCGTGCAGACGACAATCCCGAGGGGCAGCAATACCTGGATGCGAAGGGAATGCTGTTGTCTTTTTTTGATTTAAACAGTAGGGATACCCTGAGAATTGACCTTTGGACGGAGGACCTGCAGGTAATGGAGATGGACAGGATGGTGTATCACACTTTGAAAGGACTTTCTGAGACCTATGTGAGATCTACCGGAAACAAAGAACTGGCCGGGCAGATGTTGCAATTTGCTCAGTACTTTGGTGAAAAAACCGAAGTGCTGCCCCCTTCAAAAAAGGAATAAAAAAAAAGGATGAACGAGGTCTCCAATCGCGATACCATTATTAGGATAACTGCACTCTGGGCTTTTACTGAAGCGGGTCTCGGAGGAGTGCTGCACCTGTTTAAGCCGCCCTTCAGCGGTTTGGTGCTGTGCGGGCTTTCGATTATCTATCTGTCCATGATTGCCAGGCATTCCAATTACTCCGCCCGGGTAATCCTGCAGTCGGTCCTGCTGGTGGTCCTTGTTAAAATATTGGTCTCTCCTCACTCCGGAATTATGGCTTATTTTGCGGTCTCCTTTCAGGGGGTTTTGGCTGCGGGCATATTCAGTGTTTTTAAAAAATCGACTCCGGCACTGTTTTTATTTTCAATATCTGCCATGCTGGAATCGGCCCTTCAAAAACTCATCATACTTACCGTCCTTTTCGGTATGGACTTCTGGGATGCAGTCAATGAATTCGGACTTTCGGTCTATTTGATATTTTTCTCTTCAGCTCCCGAAGGTCATTTTTTTTCCTGGGCGGCCGTGTCCGGGTATTTGTTCATCTATCTGATGGGAGGCGTAGCAGCAGCTGTCCTCTATTTGAGAATTACGAGAAAGATAGACGCCATGGAAGATCGTGAGGTAGAGGAGGAATTATCCTTTACATCTGAACCGGAAAAAATAGAGGGTGTGAAGTCCCGGAAAAACCGCTGGATCAACCGACTGTTATTGATCGGTCTGCTGTGCTTTACAGTGGTGTTTTCTTCCACTATATCCGACTGGTCAGGTGTGCTCTACATACTTTTGCGGACGGTGACCATCATCCTGGTTTGGATTTACCTCGTCAATCCCCTTCTTTTTTACTTATTGAAAAAAATGCTCAAAAAAAGGCTCGATAAAAAGCGGGAAGAAGTGGCCAATATCAGAGCCCTCTTTCCGTGGCTGAAAGTCGTGGTTTCGACTTCCTGGAAAAAAACCGAAGACCTCCACGGTCTTGCCAAAATGGAAAACTTCCTGGTTTGGACCTTTTATTTCCTGTTGAGAAAATGAGAAGTAGAAGGTGAATCCCTTTTTTCAAAAGCCCTGTTCACCCAATACTAAAACTTGAGATTGGCCAGAGCCGGGTTGGATTTGCGTTTTCTGTCGGATTCCTTTAAATATATTTTTCGCAACCGGATGTGTGCGGGTGTAATTTCCACGTATTCGTCCTCTGCGATATACTCCATGGCCTCTTCCAGGCTCATCATTTTGGGCGGTGGAAGTTTTACCTTGTCGTCCGATCCCGAAGCCCGCATATTGGTCAGTTTTTTAGCCTTGGTTAGGTTGACCACCAGGTCGTTTTCACGGCTGTGTTCTCCCACCACTTGTCCTTCGTATATAGACGCACCGGGCGGGATGAAAAAGTGACCTCTTTCCTGAAGTTTGTTCATGGCAAAAGGAATGGATGTCCCGGGTTCAGAGGCGATCATCACCCCTTTGTTTCTGTTTTCAATGTCTCCTTTCCACGGTCCGTAATGTGAATACCGGTGATACATAATAGCTTCTCCCGCAGTGGCGGTAAGCATGAGGTTTTTAAGTCCGATTAACCCACGGGTGGGGATTTTAAACTCAAGGTGCATCATTCCTCCTCTGGGTTCCATTTTCTCCAGCTCTCCCATTCGCTTGGTGACCATATCGATGACGGTTCCGGAGTAATCCTCCGGGCAGTCGATGACCAACTCCTCTATGGGTTCTTCTTTGCCGTTGGGCCCTTCTTTGGTAAGTACCTGTGGCTTGCCAACTTGTAACTCAAAGGACTCTCGCCTCATGGTTTCAATGAGAATGGACAAATGAAGAACTCCCCGTCCGTGCACGTTAAATACATCGGGAGAAGCAGTTTCTTCCACGCGAAGAGCCAGGTTTTTCTCCGTTTCTTTCATCAGCCTGTCGCGAAGTTGTCTGGAGGTGACAAACTTTCCTTCTTTTCCGAAAAAAGGACTGTTGTTTACCGTAAAAAGCATACTCATAGTGGGTTCGTCCATAGTAATTGGGGCCATGGCCTCAGGAAACTCCGGATCGGCTATGGTATCTCCAATTTCAAAACTCTCAATTCCACTGATGGCACAAATGTTGCCAGCTTCAATAACATCCTTGTTGACTCTCTCCTGCCCTTTAAAGCCGAAGAGTTCTCTGACTTTTACTTTTTTGATGCTCCCGTCTTTGTTAACCAAAGCGACTTGCTGACCGGCGTGTATGGCTCCCCTGTTTACTTTTCCAATGGCAATTCTGCCAATGTAATTAGAGTGGTCAATGGCTGTGATTTGCATCTGGAGGTTGCCCTCTTCGATTACCGGACAGGGGACGTGCTCCAGGATCTGGTCCAGCAGGAAACTGATGTCGCTTTCCTGTTTCTTGTAGTCTGCACCCATCCATCCGTTTTTGGCGGAGCCGTATATGGTAGGAAAATCTAACTGGTGCTCATCGGCTTCCAACTCGCACATCAGGTCAAAAACCATTTCCTGAACTTCATCCGGTCGACAGTTATCTTTGTCCACCTTATTGACCACGATGACTACCTTTTTTTGAAGGGTAAGGGCTTTGGAAAGTACGTATCTCGTTTGAGGCATGGGTCCCTCGAAGGCATCCACCAGCAGCAAAACGCCGTCGGCCATATTCAATACACGTTCCACTTCACCGCCGAAATCTGCGTGACCGGGGGTATCAATAATATTGATTTGCACTCCCTTGTAAATAGCGGTTATGTTTTTGGAAACGATGGTAATACCTCGTTCTCTCTCCAGATCGTTCTGATCCATAAATTGCTCTACCTGAGTGTCTCGTTCGTTAAAATGACCGGTGAATTCAAGGATTTTATCCACCAGGGTAGTTTTTCCGTGGTCGACGTGAGCAATGATGGCAATATTTCGAAGGTCTTCTCTTTTCTGCATAAAAAATGGTTGTAAAACACCCCTTTGATGTGTGTTTTATAGGGTTTTATTTAAAAATCGTGCAAAGATAGTTCTTTTGCATGAGGCGGGTACTATTTTGTGTTTTTTTCAAAAACTATTTTGAATAAATTCACAGCTTTTTATCTATATAATCCAAATCCTCCTCAGAATAATACTTGAAAAAATAGGAGAGCTTTTGCCTGGAGTTCTCCTTTACCTCTTTGTTGACATAAGCAGCTACTGAAACCAAGCCAAAGGACAATACTCCCAGATCGTCAGTGTAGCCCAGTATGGGAGCCACATCCGGTACTGCGTCAGCCGGGCAGACCAGGTAAACCAAAGCACCGCTTATTATAGACTTGGCCCAGTAAGGGGTCTCTTTTCTGGATAATGTATGATACATTAACAAGGCCATATAAGCCAACTGAATTCCCGATTTGCGAACTCCTTTATGAATGGAATTAAATAAATCTTTTTTGTTCATATTCACTTATAACACCATTGTGCTACAAAAAAGTTTAACGATAGAGGAGAGATTTAATTAATTCGCCTTAGACGCGGTCATTAAATAGACGGGAATCGGTGCGAAATAACTGTGTAAAAAAATTATTAAACTCTATTTTTAAAAGATAAGTTTTGATTTTTACCCGGATTCGGTGACCTATTGTTTTTAATGCAAATAAGGTATATATAAATAAAATTTATAATATTTTCAAATCTTCCCCATTATTTTTATAACTTTGACTTCACTCAGCACACACCTAAAGGATCGCAATGATGAATGACATGCAAAAGTGGACTTTATTTAAAGTGAGTTTTATCATGGTTTTAATATGGGGGACCTCTGCTCTCCATGCCCAGGATCCTTTTTTCAATCAGTTCAGTACAAACGAATCCGTATTTAATCCTTCTCTGGTTGGGTATAAAGGGTCTCTCAGCTTCCAGTCAGCTTTTAAAAGCCAGTGGGGGGGGAGCGGAGTTCAGGACTTTCGTTCCGGGCGAATCAGTATAGAGGAGAGTGTGCCGTGTTCGATATTTGATTACGGCTTTAATTTCGGTTTTAATGAAGAGGGCGAAGGCCTGCTTCGGAGAGTGGATATAGGATTTCGCTTTGCCGGGGTCGTACCCTTTGATTGGGGCCCGTCCCGTCACAATTTGAGAATCGGTGGGGGATTACAGTGGTCAGTGAACCGGGTAGATTATACCAGATTGACCTTTTCAGATCAACTCGATCCGAAATACGGGCTTTACGACAGGCTGGGTATTGCCAATCCCACCGGTTTTGTACCACCCAATGAGGGCCGTTCCAACTGGTTTTTCACTCCCTCCATGGGTATATCCCACAGGATTTTAATAGATCACAGCAATCCGGGGTCGAGCACCATCTTATACGGCATAGCGATTCACAACGCTTTTTCCATCGGGAGTGGTTCCTTTACCGGAAACGAAGAGTCGATATTGGGCATAGGTACAAAAATACCCACCAGATACAGCGCCTTCGCCACATGGGAGTTTATTCCCTATTTCCAGAGAAAGACTTTTATTTCCATTCGGCCATTAATGGTCATCGAATTTCAGGAGCAATTGTCCTACCTCAATACCGGGCTTAGAATTTCTCTCAACCGATTGGTTGCGGTGGGTGCCTATTATCACAGCAACAAGGCCCCGGAAATGGGAGTCAATACGCGTTGGCTCACTTTTAATGTGGAGTTGGGAATTCCAACCTCTAATAAACAGCGAATAGAACTGGGGTTTGCATACACCAACAACCTGAGTGGGGTGCGCAATTATTTGGGAGGAATGCTCGAGTTCAGCCTGATAATTCACCTGGCTTCCAGTCCGGTCTGTAAGTTGGCGGGGCGCGAGGATTGGATCCCCTACGGAGACCACATGAGGTGTCCTACTTCAGCATTTACCAACTCAAGACGCAAAATGTATGAAAACATTTGGTACAAATGATTTTTTTGAAAAGCACTAACAACATGGCACATTCTCATTTGCTCACTTTTTTTGCGCTAATTCTTGTGGGGTTGGCCTCAACTCCTTTAATCGGGCAGAATTGCGCTTTTTCACCTTGCTTTGACAACGACTGCGGCGATCTGAATGTCGGCTTTTCTCCTTTGGGGGGACCTCAGTTTTGCGAGGGACAAATCATTACCTTAATCAATTCAAGTACTCCCGGTTTTGATTTTTTTGTGGTTGACTGGAGGGATGGAAATGTGGATACCATGTCCAACTACGATGAGTTTCAACACATTTATACCATAGTGGACAGCCTGGTTTGTGTCGGACCCTCTATTCGGGCATTTTCACTGTGCTTTAAAGGACAAAAAGATTGTCCCGACGGACTGAGTTGTCAGTCAGGCACCTACGATTTTGGGATTATTGTGAGACCTGAGGCCTCTTTTTCGGTTCCCTCTTCGGTTTGTGTGGGCAATGAATTTAGTTTTTCCAACTCGAGTTGTAATTCAGATGATTTTTTGTGGGAATTTGGCGATGGCCAAACCAGCACTGAAACCAACCCCACCCACGAGTATAGTGAGCCCGGAATTTACCAGGTGACTTTAACCGCGGTGAATCAGTGCAGCAGCGATGACTTTACTGCAACCATTGAAGTGGTTGAGGAGCCTGAAGCAGCCTTTGAGCTTGATTTTGATTCGGATTCAGGATGTGTACCTGCTGTGGTGAATTTCATCAATCATTCCAATCAGTGGAGTCAGACCCAATGGTCTATCCATCCCAACGACACCTTGCTCTGGGTGTTTACAGATACCAATATGACGTTTAATTGGATGGATATTGAGGTGCTTTTTATGGAACCTGGGGAATACCTCATTGAACTCACTGCTTCCAATGCCTGTGGAGAAGAAACCCTTTCGGATACCCTGGAAATATTTGAGGACTTGAATATAGAGGGGGAGCCCATTGACCCTTTTTGCGAGGAAGTGACCTTGACCCCAGGCGACCTGGGAGTGGTTTTTGGAGGGAGTATAGATTCGGTGCACTGGACTTTTATCAACGGTTCTTATCCATCGGCTACCGTGGAGCATTTTCCACCTGTCACCTTTTCTGAAAGCGGTGAGATCATTCTGGAGGTTTGGGGTTCCTGTGGAGATACGAGTTTAAATTTTTTCATCACCATTGTCACCGGAGAAATTGTGTTTGGCAACAATCCGGAAGAAATCTGTCAAAATGCAGGACCTATAGAATTGATTGCCGACCCACCGGGAGGGGAGTGGTCCGGTCCCGGAATAACAGATCCGGCAATGGGTATATTTGATCCCTCTACACTGCAGGGAGGAAATACCTATACCCTCTCGTATATTTTTGATATAAGCCCCTGTGAAATTGAAGATGAAATTGAAATTAGTATAATTGAACCCGCAATTGGGAGTTTTTCCACACCGATTCTCTGTGCAGATAGCGATCCGGTAACGCTGGAAGCCAATCCTGTCGGTGGTGAATGGTCCGGTCCAGGGATAGTCAATTCCCAGTCAGGATTGTTTGACCCGGTACTATCCGGTCCGGGAACTTTTGAAATAACTTACGAATTTACCGATGGAAACGGTTGTGTAGTGGAGGTTGTAAACGAGTTATTGGTGGAGGATTTTCCAGACATAAGTATGGCGGATACTTTGCTGCTGTGTGTGGACGACTCGGAAGTAAATTTGAATGTTTTATCTGATTTTCAGGCGAATCCGGGGGGTGGTATTTCTATTTGGAGTGGACCGGGGGTAGTTAATTCTTCGGGAGATTTCAATTCAGCAGGCATGAATTTGGAAGCCGGATTTATTGTGATTTATGTGGTTTACGAGCGGAATGAATGTGTAGTAGAGGATTCCCTGGTCATTGAATTGATCGATAATGTGGAATTAGAATTGGCGTTTGCGGACACCCTGATCTGCATAGCTGAGGGAAATCTGCAATTGACTGCAGAGCCCGGGGGTGGATCGTGGAGTGGTCCCGGAGTAAATTCTCAAACGGGCACCATTGATCTGAATGCAGCGG
>JAGTVA010000200.1 GCA_018224445.1 Saprospiraceae bacterium | reverse complement strand
CAATAAATTTCTATAACTACTTAAACAGGGGGTTCCACTTCATTACCTTTTAACCTGAGCTCGATTATTATTGGGAAGCATAATTTATAGAAAACTCCCCGGATAGAGGGCATTAAAATGCGTTTTGAGACGAAATAATTCATATCTGTAAAATCTTTTGTCCTTTAGTCCTAATTTAAATCCCCTTGCCTTATCTTCGCCCCATATAAAGGATGATAAAATTTTCCCCCTATGAATTATCCCAAGAGATATATTGTAACCTCCGCCCTGCCCTATGCCAATGGACCCCTCCACGTCGGACATCTCTCAGGTGCGTATTTACCCGCCGATGTATATGTGCGCTTTTTGCGACTGATGGGAAAAGATGTTTTATTTGTATGTGGCTCAGATGAACACGGAGCTGCCATTACACTTAAAGCGAAAAAAGAAGGGGTGGACCCCAGAGAAATTATCGATAAATACCACGCTGAATTTAAGTCGACCTTTGATAAAATAGGCATGTCGTTCGATATTTATCACCGCACCTCTTCTCCGCTTCACCACGAGACTTCCTCTGCTTTTTTCAAAAAGCTATACGACAGCCAAAATTTTATAAAAAAGGAAACCGATCAGTATTTTGACGAATCGGCCCATCAATTTTTAGCCGACAGGTACATCAAGGGAGAATGTCCGAAATGCGGTCACCCGGATGCCTATGGGGATCAGTGTGAAAACTGTGGCAGCAGTCTCAGTCCCACCGACCTGCTCAACCCCATTTCCACCCTCAGTGGAAATAAACCCATACTTAAAAAAACCACTCATTGGTATTTACCTCTCGAACAGCATCAGGAATGGCTGAAAAAATACATTCTTGATGGACAGGTGGACGGCGCAGAACACCACGATCCATCCTCCTGGAAAAACCACGTAATCGGTCAATGTAAATCGTGGCTGGAAGGCGGTCTGGAAGCGAGAGCCATGACAAGGGATCTCGACTGGGGAGTGGATGTGCCAATGGATATCCCGGAATCTGCGGGCAAAAAACTGTATGTCTGGATGGATGCCCCCATCGGATACATATCTGCCACCAGAGAATGGGCTGTTCAGCGGGCAAAAAAGGAAAAGAAAGCAAGTTCCGAGGACTGGAAAAAATACTGGATGGATCAGGACAGTTGTCTGATTCACTTTATCGGAAAGGACAATATTGTCTTTCATTGCCTGATTTTTCCCGCCATTTTAAAGGCGCACGGAGGTTATGTGTTGCCGCAGAACGTACCTGCCAACCAATTTATGAACCTGGAGGGTCAAAAGATTTCTACCTCGCGAAATTGGGCAGTTTGGATGGAGGACTATCTGGACCGGTGGGGTGGAATGGAGGACTCGCTTCGATATTACTGTATAAAAAACATGCCGGAGCAAAAGGACAGTGAGTTTACCTGGAAGGGATTTCAGGATGCCCACAACAATGAGCTCGTCAACAATCTCGCCAATTTT
Organism: Saprospiraceae bacterium; assembly: GCA_018224445.1. GTDB lineage: Bacteria > Bacteroidota > Bacteroidia > Chitinophagales > Saprospiraceae > PWJY01. The sequence continues at coordinate 25,492 of JAGTVA010000200.1, read as the reverse complement.
GTCAACAGGGTATTGGTTCTCACCAATAAATATTACGGAGGTGTTGTTCCCGCTTTTGATGAGGACACCCCGCTGGAAGGTCAGGACGAGTACGGCATGCCCGCCTACCATGAAACGGAGTTGATGGATTTGTTTGACCGAATGGATGGATTGTGTGAGTCCTTTCGAAATTTTGAAATTCGTCGTGCCCTGAAACAGTTAATGGAAATCTCTTCCTACGGTAATCAATTCCTGCAAAATCACGAACCCTGGAAGTTGCAAAAAGAAGATCCCGAAGCAGTCAAAGTTATTTTGAATGTGGGACTGCAAATTGTAACTGCCCTGTCTGTGATCTCGTATCCTTTTATGCCCTCTACCTCGGAAAAAATACGAAAAATGCTCAATTTAAAACCAATTGCGGGCGAGGGCGAGTTGTTGCAAATGCTCGATGAACTTTGCGAAGGTGCTCATCTCATCGAGACGGGCCACCAAATTGAAAAGCCGATTCACCTTTTCTCCCGAATTGAAGACGAGAGAATAGAGCGAGAGATAGAATTGTTAAAAAAAGGAGCGGCAGAGAAAAAGGAATCCCAAAAATCCCAACTACCGGAAATTAAATCACCCATTGATTTTGACGCATTTAATCAATTGGATTTGCGGACAGCTACCATTACCTCCGCTGAAAAAGTAGCTAAAACCAAAAAACTTCTCAAGCTGGAAGTAGATCTGGGGTTTGAAAAAAGAGTTATCGTATCCGGTATAGCCGAATACCATTCTCCGGAGACTCTGGCCGGCAAAAAAGTAACCGTAGTGGCCAACCTCGCGCCCAAAAAATTGAGGGGAATTACCTCCAACGGCATGATCCTGATGGCCGAGGACCAAAATGGGCGATTGGATTTTGTGTCCCCGCCGGGCGATTTTGAAAATGGACATCCCGTAAAATGACCGCAGCAAATAAATACAAGTGGGTAACTGTAATGGTCTTATTGACCTTTTTTATTTGGTCTTCCCTCGAAATGTGGAACCGGTGGCAGGAAGATATTCTCTGGAGATACCTGCCACTCCTTTGTTTTTTTAGTATCTGGAATGCCGCAGCGATGATTTTTGGAGTCAATCCCTTCAAGGGTGGACATCAAGCCAGGGTTTTCGTGTGGCCTCTGGTCGGTGCTCTCCTCCTTTCTATGAGTTTTCCGCCCTTCCCATTCCCCTTACTGGCCGCATTTGGTTTTGTTCCGCTTCTCCTTCTCACGGATGCAGATCGCAGTGAGAAAAAAGTAAAAAAGCAGTGGTTGTTTATTGGGTATCACGGCTTTATCAACTGGAATATTTTAGCCACTTTTTGGGTGGCCAACACCGCTTTTGCCGCGGGAATTTTTGCGATTGTGGCCAACAGTTTCTTAATGTTGATCCCATGGGCCCTCTTTTTGTATTCTCGCCATCGCATAGGGTTTATCCGCGCGGGATTTATATTCCTTTCTTTCTGGCTGACCTTTGAGTTTTTACATCACCGCTGGGAACTTACCTGGCCCTGGTTGACTTTGGGCAACGCACTGTCGAGTATGCCCATTCTCGCACAGTGGTATGAATTCACAGGTACTTTGGGGGGCTCACTTTGGATACTCGGAGGCAATTGGTGGGCCTACCTCGCCGTCAAAAGGTACCGCCAGGGTTATCGCGATGCCGCAGTAAATTTCCTTTTGTTTCGCCTGCTCCCCTGGTTGGTTATCCCCATCCTTATATCGATAGCTTTATTTTACCAATCTCCAACAGAAAGTACCGATTCCATCAGAGTGGCAGTCGTTCAACCCAATTTTGAGCCCCATTACGAAAAATTTGAAATTTCACAATCTGAGCAAATCAGGCGAATGTACCATCAGGTGGAATACGCCCTGGAACAGGGTGCAGAGGTAGTCGTACTTCCGGAAACAAGTCTGAGGGTCAGTTTGCATTTGAATGGTCAGGATGATCAAATCCGAACCTTTTCGCGTCTAATGAGCAACTACCCCGGCAGCACCCTACTTTCCGGCTTGAATTCCTTTTACGTTTTCGACAGGGAGGATATAGATCCTGAGTTTTTGCGGATTCATGTGGGTCCCTCCGGAGATACCACTTTTTGGGAAAGTCACAACAGCGCGGCAACGATAGACGACAATGGAATATCAGAAATCTACTACAAATCAAAATTGGTACCCGGTGCAGAGATTTTTCCGTTTAGTGATTTATTGTTTTTCATGGAGGGCCTCGTGGACCAATTGGGCGGAAGTACAAGTGGCTTGCGTACCCAAAAAGAAAGAACTGTTTTGTCAGCAAACGAGAAAAAGCTCGCTCCTGTAATTTGTTATGAATCCATTTTTGGGGAGTACCACAGCGGTTATTTTGAAAATGGAGCAGAAGCTATAGTTATCATGACCAATGACGGCTGGTGGGACGACACTCCGGGTCACATACAACATCTTAAAATAGGAACTCTTCGCGCCATTGAATACCGAAAGGAAATCGCGCGGTCCGCCAATACGGGCATAAGTTGCTTCATAGACGAAAAGGGAACCATTCGATTCCCCACAGCATACGAGGTCGAAGCTGTAGTCATCGATGATGTATTACTCAACAAAAGGGTGACATTTTACGCCCGATACGGGGATTATTTAGGTAGACTGGCCGCTCTGTTATCCGTCGGATTTCTACTGTTGATACCGGCGGTATACGCGAGGAGGAAGTCTGAAAAAAATACCGGATTGTAATCGATCTGGGAGTACTATAATCTTTTCCTTTGGATTAATTGAACCCGATGTGATTTGGGCTACTTTGCCTTTCAGTATAAAAACTGAGAGGAATTCCGGTATTGAGCTATTTGCGGGAAATTATTTTTATTTGCCACGCATCAAACAATACGAATTTTATCTTTTATGGATTGAATGAAGTCCGGAGCTACGTGTGGTCGATGAACATTTTGCTTTATAAAATGCCTGAAGCTCTTTTCTTTTTGAAGCACCCTGTGATATCCGGGCACTTGCTGAGCCTCTTCCAGAAAACTATGAGCTGCTTCTGTAGACAACTCATTATCCAAATACATATTCACTTTCTGATGAAAGTTATTAAAATTACTATTACCGTCCATGACAATTCATTTTTGGTTAAAAATGGTTAGGATATTTGACGGATATGTTCAAAAAAGCTTAACATGGGCAAAACAAAAGCTAAGGTACAACATAAAACTATATACTCAAAAATATTTTTTAGTTTAGTTATTTTTATCACCTCTTTTATCCTCAAAACCAAGAGATTCTGCATACTCTTTAAGTTTTTCTTTCAACATATTCCTCGCCCTGAATAAACGGGACCGCACTGTTCCTGTGGGAATATCTACAATTTTAGAAATTTCATCGTAGGTAAATCCCTCTATATCGCACAATAATATCACTGTTCTAAAATCTACGGGCAGCGAATTGATGGCAACGGTCACCTCATCGCCCATCATATTCTCAAAGATTTCCTCTCTGAGATCAAAATACTTTGTGCTGCCGGCATCGTCGCTATCCTGATAACTGATAATATCCTCAAAGTCCACCTTTGTGGGCCTTTTGGTTTTTTTGCGATAGTGGTTTATATACGCGTTTTTCAAGATTTTAAACAACCATGCTTTGGCATTAGTTCCCCTTTGGTACTTATCTATAAATCGATAGGCCTTTAGATAGGTTTCCTGAACCAAATCTTTGGCAAATTCGTCGTCGTATGTTAAGTGGTAGGCAAATGTATTGAGCGCATCGACATGTGGAAACAACTCTTCTTCAAATATTATTTGCTTTTCTTTTTTGTCCAAAACATTTATTTTAAAAAGCGAATTTAGGCAAAAAAGAGAAGAACAAAAGTAAATTGATAAATATTTTACGACTAAGGGAGCTGAATTGTTTCAGAAAGGAATAATTAAAAGTATTAGCTGTACAGAAAAAGTGGTTAAATAATTACTGGTGAAATTCACCATGCTTAAACCTACCTTAAAAAAATAATAAATAACGCGTGACTCTCTTTAACTTTTGTCCAATCACTTCGTCTAAACAATAAATAACCTTGACAAAGCCCGGGGATATAAAAATACTGGAGTACTTAAAATCCCGCTCGCATCAAAATGAAGGGGTAAAGTTGTTACTGGAAAAATACGGAACGGCTTTGTACGGGTTTATTCTGATTTACACCCATCAGCAACCGGATGCAGACGATGTATTTCAAGAAGTTCTGATCAAGGTGGTGAAAAAAATAAAGAAATTTCAGGGTCAATCCACCCTGAAAACCTGGGTCTGGCAAATAGCGAAAAACCAGTGTATTGATTTTTTGAGGAAGAAAAGAAGAATGGAGCTGAATATAGAAAAAACAACCTCATATTCCAGTAATAAATTAGTTGAAGAACCCTATTTCAACGGAGATGAAATCTTAAAAAAACTGCATGAAGAAGTATCTCAATTGCCTGAAAGCCAAAAAAATGTATTCATTCTCAGGTATTTTGAAGGAATGAGTTATCGGGAAATAGCTCAAATAACCGGCAAGACTGAAAACAACCTAAAAACTTCTTTTCACTATGCATCTAAGAGTATTGCTGAAAACATGAAAAGTTTACTATGAAAGAAATATATAAAAATACCACCGATTTAAATCGAGAGTTGGATGAAATTCATCCCGGTCTCAGGAAATATGCCGGAAAATCCGGATTTGATATTCCGATTGAAAAAATGGAACACCTGGCAGAAAATTTTGCCCGGTCACAGGGTTTAAAACCCAAAAACACCCTTACTCACCTGCTTTCAGGTCCGTGGATGAGGGGGGCAGCGGCAGCGGTGATAGTCATCGCCATTGCCTTTTCAGTTTATTTTACTTCAGATTATACCGAACAGCAGCAGCCCCTCGTCATGAAGGAGAATATAGACCTATATTTTGATTTCCTCCATCAGGAAATTGAATCCATGGAAAGGGAGTGGATTATCGAATCCTTTGGGGACCTCTATCTCGAAGCAGTTACTGAGGGGAGCATTGATCCGGAAAGTTACCGAGAACTTTATTATTTAGAAGATATTGAATTGATTTACTAACCTATAAAATTATAAAACCATGAAAAGAATTGCATTAATTACAGGAATTACCGCGCTTTTGTTCACAATGGGTATCGCCCAGTTGACCGCTCAGGAAAGGGGTGTAAAAATCAGCCCCGAACAAAAGGAGAAAATTGAATCTATGCAAATAGCATTCATTACCCAAAAGATCGAGTTGACTCCCCAACAGGCAGAAAAATTCTGGCCAATTTACAACGAGTATCAAAAAGAACAAAAAGCCCTAAAAACCGAGTTTGAATGGCCTGAGACAGACCCCATGCAAATGGATCAAAAAGAGGCCGAGAAAGTCTTGAATACAATTCTTACTCAAAAAGAGAAAAATCTTGATTTGGAAAAATCCTTTTACGACAATGTAAAAAAAGTACTCAATTCCAATCAAATACTAGCCCTTTCGCAGGCAGAGAGACAATTCAAAAGACATATGTTGAGAGAAGTTCGCTCGAAGATGAGAGGGGATCAGGAGCAAATTGAAATGAGGCAGGAGAGGATGCACAGATTTAAAAAAGAGGCCCCCAAAAACAGGCAAGGAGGCTCAGAAAGGTAAATCCTATAAGACTCCAAAAAACTCTTCAAAAGCCTCTCTTTTTACCAAAGAGGGGCTTTTTTTATATGGCGATAAAAAAAATTTAAAAAATTTTAAGGAAATTTGCCCTTTCACATTAATTACTTCAATATGTATTCTGCTATCAAAAATAGACTGTTAGAATTAACACATTTTCCGATTTTATTATTTTTATTTTTATAAATACCTGATTTTCTTTGATTTATATGAAATTAAGAATACTTCTAATATTAAAATTACCTTTGAAAATAAACTTTTTTGATTCAAATATAAACCCCATCTTTGGGGTGAGAAAAAAGTAGATTTTTAAATGTAATCCCATCATATAAACATGCGACGAAACTATAAAAGAGATACTGCCCTCCACTCTCTCGCCAATGAGTTCGAGTCGATGAGTAAAAGGGGCAATCAAACTTACTTCGAAGACCGCCACCTGTTTCAATTAATTGATTTTTACGAAAACCAGTATTCATTGGAAAAAGCAATGGAGGTCACCGACTTTGCATTGGAGCAATATCAATACCGAATTGATTTTTACATTATTAAAATTCGACTGTTCATCAAGATAGGAGAATTGCATTCCGCCCTGGACCTTTTGGAACAGGCAGAAAATATTTCCCCTATGGAGTGGGAACTCAAATTGATGAAATGCCGGATTTTTTCCAAAATGAAAAATCACGGCCAAGCCCTCTCCTACATCAGTGAATTAAAAGCTGTCAATACTTCTGAACACGATTACATTGACTTGTTGATGGAAGAGGCCTTTGTGTATGAAAAAATGAAAGATTTTACCCAAATGTACAATGTGCTGGATGAAGTGCTCCAAATCAAACCCAATCATTCCGAGGCACTTGAACACATCTGGATGTGCGTCGAAATTTGTAAGAACTACAAAGACAGTATTCAACTACACGAGAGATTAATTAATAACAACCCATACATCTTTCAGGCTTGGTACAATTTAGGCCACGCTTACTCCTGTTTGGGTGAATACGAAAAATCCATAGAGGCCCTTGAATATTCGTTTATCATCAATCCGGAATTTGAGTTCGGGTACAAAGATTGCGCAGAGTTGTGTTATCAGGTGAAAAACTACGAAAAAGCACTGGAGGTTTTCCTGGAGTACAACGAAAAATTCGGCCCTGAAGCGGAGGTTCTTATTTGCCTCGGCCAGTGTTATCTCGCTTTGAATATGTACAAAGAAGCCAGAAAGGCCTTAAAAAAATCGAGTAAACTAGACCCTTACAGCGATGAAGTTTACTATTTTCTCGGCTTGTGTGATTTGCAACAAAAGAGCTACCTGTCCGCAACCAGAAATTTCCAACACGCAATAAGTATTGAGGACAGAAGAGAAGAGTATTACGCCAGCATAGCTCAGGCCTATTGCTTTTTGGAAGAATTTGAAAAAGCGGATTACTACTATCGCAAGGCCACCGAAACCGGTCCTGAACAGGCTGAGTATTGGTACGAGCACGCTTCCTTTTTTATCAAGTTGGGCCACTACAAGGCAGCTATGGATATTTTAGACGAAGCAGAGTATTACTCTTGCAGCCCTGAGTTGTTGTACTCCCGAGCCGCATGCCTTTTGCTCACCAATCGAAAGGAAGAGGGACTGGCCGTGTTACACGATGCACTCACCGATGACTTCAACGCTTATGAAAAGCTTTTTGAACTGTCTCCGTCCCTTTCAAATGACGAAGACATAAAGGCCATAATCGAATATGTAGGAAGGAGTTGATTTTAGAAAAAATTAAAAACCTGGGTTCGATTATTCTATCTCCTATATATATAATTAAAATTTAAGGGTAAATAAAACCAGTAAAACAAAACTTATTTGTGTTATAGCTTTTTTCTCATTTAAAAGTTTCAAATAATGGTATTCATAGAATTTCTCCCTATACGTCGTTCCTTTTTCTTGATTTAGCCCGCTAAACCTTCGAAAAAGAGCCTAGCCCAGGGAGTTTTCTATTAATTATGCTTCGGAATAATAAGAGAACTCAGGTTAAAATGTGATTAATAGTCAATTATTAAAAAAAAGGCTCGATTGTGCAATCGAGCCTTTTTTTTAATTTACTTGCCAAGTTAAAGGAAAAAACTTTTATGATTCCTTCAACTTTTCAATAATCTTTCCCTCAATTTCATCACTAACTTCCGGATTGTCTACAAAAAACTGTTTGGCCGCATCGCGCCCCTGTGCTATTTTAGAGTCTCCGTAACTGTACCACGAACCACTTTTGTTGATGATGTCAAACTGGACACCGAGATCCACAATTTCACCGCTTTTACTTATACCTTCACCGTACATGATATCAAATTCCGCCGTGCGAAAGGGCGGTGCCAGTTTATTCTTGGCCACTTTTACCCTTACGTGGTTTCCTCTTATATTGCCCTCTTTGTCTTTAATAGCAGATCCGGATCTTCGAATATCCAACCTGACCGAGGCGTAAAATTTCAGTGCGTTTCCACCGGTGGTAGTTTCCGGATTGCCAAACATCACCCCGATCTTCTCTCTGAGTTGATTGATAAAGATACAGCAACACCCGGTCTTACCTATAGTGGCTGTGAGCTTCCTCATGGCCTGAGACATCAGTCTGGCCTGAAGTCCCATTTTAGAGTCTCCCATCTCCCCCTCTATTTCAGCCCTGGGAACCAGTGCGGCTACCGAGTCAATTACTATAATGTCTATTGCCCCGGACCGAATCAGATTTTCTGTAATCTCGAGGGCCTGTTCACCGTGGTCAGGTTGAGAGATTAATAAATTCTCTGTATCCACTCCCAGCTTCTGGGCGTAGTTCCGGTCGAAAGCGTGTTCTGCATCAATAAACGCAGCAACTCCCCCTTTTTTCTGGCACTCAGCTATCCCGTGAATGGCCAGCGTGGTTTTTCCGGAAGCTTCGGGCCCGTATATCTCGATGACCCTCCCCCTGGGAAACCCACCTATGCCCAGCGCTATATCAAGGCCCAGAGATCCCGTAGAAATGGCATCTACTTCCACCACCTGCTGGTCTCCCATTTTCATAATGGCACCTTTACCATACTGGCGATCCAACCTGTCCATGGTCATTTTTAAGGCCTTCATTTTATCGTCTTTATCACCTTTGCTCATAATCAACTATTTTTATATTAATCACAATTATATTAATTATTTTTAAATGCGTATGCTATAAAGCCAAAAAATGTTGAAAAGTTTATAATATTTTTTCAATTTGCACAAAAATTAGAAGATTAACCCAACTTAAACCAAAAAAAACGCCTGTGAAAGAAAGACTTATCTTCTTTCACCGGCGATCTCATTATGAAGCAAAATTTAAACCAACTATAAAAAAATTGATTAATCTCAATTAGTGGACAATATCAATCCTTTTAATTTTCTCTATACACCAAACTCTTCCCGGCTAATGGCCAGGATATTATTTAATGTGGATGGAGACGGGTGAAAATAAACTTTTGGGATTTCCCTTTTGGCATTTCTGAGGTTCTTGTACTCTTGAAATACTTCCCAGTCATTTTCAATGCTTTCTCCAATAAGTTGGAATTGATTAAAATTTACTTCTCTGTAAAGGAAACTGACTAAATCATTTTGAGTAAAATTCTTGACCATAGAGCTGAATTAAATTAGATTAAGAAAATAGCGCCTTTAAAACGTCGGTTCCCTTTTGTATTATTGCACAAGTACTCAGAATTAAGCACTTAACGCACAACTTTAACATATGTAGCACTTTATAATATTTTTAATCCAATTTAGTTGGAGGTGATTGCTTCATTTTTTAGGCAATTTTTTTTATTTGATCCAGCCCACTTTACATTTCAAAATCAAAGAATTTGTCTTCATATTCTAAAAATAATCGTAATTTTGGATAGTTATTATATTCAACAAATGAATTGTATAATCCAAACTTCATCAACCTATCGATATGAGAAAAATATGGTTACTTATTGGCTTTTGTATCTGCCTTGCCGGAAGTCAGAATACTTCACAGGCACAAAATTTAAGTCTTGGGTTTAAGGCGGGATTGAGCTTCTCAAATTTTATTGACGACAGTGAAACAGGGCCCAATGGGGAAAACCTGGAGGACTTCCAAACTCAAACCGGATTCCACATTGGAATTCTGGGCCGATACAGGTTTTACAGTGATTTATTGGGAGTGAGGTTTGGATTGATATACAACCAGCGGGGCGGAAGGATTGATTACGATGGTCCCTCCTATTTTATATTTAACCCCGAGGATCCCACTTACGCTACGGGAATGCGCCAGGAAGAAATCAGGTACTCCAATGTATATCTGGATATTCCCATAGAGGGCATGGTTTTTATAGGTAGGAAATTGGAAATTTCTGCCGGGGGCTACGTCGGCTTTTTGGTGGGTAGTTCCGGTACGGGAAGCATGTCTTTCTCCGGAAGGTCTTCACCGAGCGACAACCCCATTGAAAATTTTGAAGTTTTTTACGACTTCAGCCCTTTGAGAGACGATGCGGGATTGAGCTCATACATAGAAAGTACCCAGATCTCTGTAGATGGCATAGAGCGAATAGCCCCGGTCGAAGCGGGTACCTACTATGAATTCGCCGAAAAAGACGGCAATTATTTCAACTGGTTGGATGTGGGCCTTACCGGCGGACTGACCTATTTTCTCAATCGCGGGCTTTATTTCAATGCCCAGGTCAAATACGGTTTATCTCACGTAGTCAATGAACCCTACTACATCTCTAAGGTTTCACTGGACGAAAACAGAGAGTTTATTTCCCGGGACGGAGAGAGAAGAAATTTTTCTTTAATGCTTTCATTGGGTTTTGCATTTTAAGGGTGAGAAGCCCTTGTAATGGTATTCAAACCAAATTTTCAATATAAAACCAATCTATGGTTCGCAACTGGCTGATCAAAATACTCTTGTCTCCCATTGCACTGCTCTATGGCCTCGGCGTTAGTTTCAATAATTTTTTATACCGCAACAACATACTGAAGTCCATAACCTTCAGCCTTCCCGTAATCAGCGTAGGCAATCTAACGGTCGGCGGATCCGGGAAAAGCCCCCATGTAGAATATTTACTGAATCTCCTCAAGTCCTACATCAAAGTAGGCGTTATCAGCCGGGGCTACGGCCGGAAAAGCAGGGGATTCAAAATGGTAAATGTAAGAGATCGCGCAGATCAAACCGGTGATGAACCTCTTCAGATCAAGAGAAAAAATCCCGATGTGCCGGTGGCGGTTTCCGAAAGCAGAGGGACCGGAATCCCCAAACTAATCGGGAAGTACCCTCAATTGCAAACCATACTCATGGACGATGGGTTTCAACACAGGGAAGTGGATCCCGCCCTCAATATTTTACTCACTGACTACTCTGACCGGTATACCGGCGATTATATTCTCCCCGTTGGGAGGTTGAGGGAATGGAGGTCCGGAGCCAATAGGGCTGACGCTATAATAGTCACTAAGTGTCCACTCGACTTGACCAAAGAAGAAGCGGAGCAGATTACTGAAGAACTCAATCCCGGGAGTCACCAGTCCGTTTTTTTTTCTTACCTGACTTACGGTCGGGCTTACTACTTCTTTGATCCGAGAAAAAAACTGGTCGATCAACCCGGAGGTGAGATCATTGTCCTTACCGGAATTGCCAATCCGGAGCCCCTGATTGAACACTATCAGGATCGGGTAGATAAAATGCACTCTCTGGCTTTTGGAGATCATCACGACTTTCAACCCTACGACCTCGGTCAACTCAAAAAAATGTACGAACAACTGGAGTTGAAAATCCATTTTGTGGTAACGACGGAAAAGGATGCAGTGCGCCTGCAACCCCACGCGCAATACCTTGCGGACAGCAAAATACCCATTTTTATCCAACCCATTCAGGTGCAATTTCACGACTTCGGATTCCCCCATTTTGACGATTACGTCAAAAACTTTTTACTGAAGTTTAAATCCTGACTCTACAGGCACCCTCTGACAAAATTCGGCCTATATCCTACCCCATCCATCCCTCTCTGTCCAGGTTTCGAAAATGGATGGCCTCGGCAAGGTGTTCAGAGTAAATATTTTCAGATTGTTCGAGATCTGCTATGGTTCTCGCTACTTTCAATATCCGGTCGTAGGCCCTTGCGGACAATTGAAGGGATTCCATGGCTTTTTTTAACAAGGCCTTACCGGCCGAATCAATTTCGCAAATTTCCCTCACCATATTGCTGGGCATGCGCGCATTGAAATAAATCCCCTCCATTCCCTCAAATCGTTTTTCCTGAACCTTACGCGCCTTCAATACACCGGTGATAATTTCTTTACTCGATTTTTCCTTGACCTTATCGGCAGCCAACTCTTCATAACTCACCGGAGTGACCTCGACGTGCAGGTCAATTCTATCCAGCAGCGGGCCGGAAATTTTATTGAGGTAACGCTTGACCTCACCCGTTCCGCACACACATTCTTTTTCGGGGTGATTGTAATATCCACAAGGGCAGGGATTCATGGAGGCGATCATCATAAAACCGGCGGGGTAATCCACCGTAACTTTGGCTCTGGATATAGTCACTTTGCGCTCCTCCATGGGTTGTCTGAGAACCTCAAGGACGGAGCGTCTGAACTCGGGTAATTCATCCATAAAAAGCACCCCGTTGTGTGCGAGCGAAATTTCCCCCGGATTGGGGTGTGATCCTCCGCCCACCAAGGCTACATCGCTAATCGTGTGGTGCGGGGATCGAAAGGGCCTTTGTTTGATCAGCGAAGTCTCAGGGCCAAGCAATCCGGCAACGGAATGGATTTTAGTTGTTTCGAGAGCTTCGTCCAGAGACAAAGGGGGCAAAATGGTGGGCAGCCTTCTGGCCAGCATGGTTTTTCCCGACCCGGGAGGTCCGATCAATATGACATTGTGCCCTCCGGCTGCGGCAATTTCCAAAGCCCTTTTGATATTTTGTTGTCCCATTACATCTGCAAAATCAACTCCGTTCTCCTGCCGACCCAATAAAAACTCCATTCTTGTATTCACTTCTACTTCTTCCAATTGATTTGAACCCTCGAAGAAATCGACCACCTCTGTAAGGGATCGGACCCCGTAAACCTTCAAATCATTGACAATAGCAGCTTCTCTGGCATTCTCTGCGGGAACAAACAGTCCTTTAAAACCCCTATTTCTCGCCTCGATGGCCATTGGCAGAACTCCTCTTACCGGACGTATTCCCCCGTCTAAAGACAACTCCCCCATCATCATGTATTGGTCCAACACTGCGGCAGGCATCTGTTCTGAGCTCCCCAAAATCCCAACCGCTATGGGCAGGTCATAGGACGAACCCTCCTTTCGGATGTCTGCCGGAGCCAAATTTACCACCAGTTTCATTCTGGGCATCTTGAGCCCCACATTCTTTATGGCCGACTCAATCCGCTGATATCCTTCTCTTACAGCATTGTCCGGCAAACCCACCAAAAAATAATTGCCCTTGTCATTGATCGCGCCACCAGCATTGACCTCAGCGGTTATTACACGCGCGTCAACTCCCTGAACTGCACACGCAAAAGTTTTTACTAACATACCTGAAAAGTTTTAATTGTTGTTCTCTATTAGGTTTGACTAAAGGAAAATATGTACCCAATACATTGCCTTTTTTTTATGAAAAATTCTAACCGTACCGATTTATTCCCCATTGAAACGAATCAGTGAATCCCAATACATTAAACATAAATTTGGTATAAAAAGGGAATTAACCTAACTTGGCACTGCAAATACAGCCTCAATCCTACAATAGTGATTTGTAGGCTTTCCGAGCTCAGTCTTTAATTGTAAAAAAATATTTCCAATGAACCCCATCGCTGATATCCACGCCCATCCGCAACTAAAACCTTTGAACGCCAACGAAGCCCAACGTCAAAAAAATGGAATCTGGAAAAAATTTACTTCTTCCCCCAGGTGCAATGAATTAAACTTTATGCTAAAAGGAGCGGTAAAGGATACCAAAAAGCAATCTCAATCCAATTTTGACCAGGCCATCGATGGAGATATTAAAGGGGTCTTTTTGGCGATGGGCCCGGTGGAAAGGAATTTTTTTGATCCCAAAAGGAAACACTGGATGTTAAAAATTATTCTTCAGAGTAAAAGTTTGGAGGATTTTGCAGCCTGTCTGACCGGGTTCGACATTGAAAAGGTCGAGAAAATATTTACACGTGTAAGAGAGAAAAGGGGAATTGATTACTACCTGGAAGAACTTTTGCCCGAATATCAATTTCTGGCCGAACAGGAAGCCGACGAGCGGATGGCCATAGCCCTGAATTACAACGATTTCAAAAACACCTTTGAAAAGGAGGGTAAAATAGCTTCCTTGTTGACCATAGAGGGTGCACATTCACTGGGAAACTACACTGAAAAAACTGATTTTTGGGCAAAAATAGGGGAAGCCAACCAAACTAAAATCTACGATCGCCTGATGCCCCATTTTGAAAACAACATCACCCATATGAAAAACTGGGGAAGTGGGGCCCACTGTCCGTTTTTTATTACTTTTTGCCACCACTTCAGCAACCTGCTGGCCGGCCACGCCAAAAGCTTTTCCCCTGGTTCTTTCTTTAAGCCCGGCATGGATGATCTTTTGGATCAGCGCAATGGGAAAAATGAGGGATTTAGCCGCATGGGTTGGGATGTCCTGGAATTATTGACCTCCAAATCCAATGGTCGTCGGGTGTTGATCGATGTCAAACACATGAGTGTGAAATCCCGAATGGAATACTTCCACTATTTGGAAAAAAATTACTGGTCAAAAGGCGAGGAATTTCCAGTGATATGCAGCCACGGCGCACTCAATGGTTACCGAAGCCTGGAGGAATCCCTCAAGCCCGACAAAAGAAGTCGTTGGAATCGTCATTACCTCAGTAAACAGGCTATAAATATGAGTGATGAAGAGGCCGCAATTCTGGCGCGGTCGAAGGGTTTATTCGGAATCGTATTACACGGGGGTCGATTGCCGGGAGGAAAAGCAAAAAAATTAATGAAAAAGGCCTTCACTTCAGATGAAATACGTGACGCCGCCGTGGAATTGATTATGAGCAATATTTTTCACTTTGTGCGTGCAGTTGGAGACCAAAAAGCCTGGGATTGTATTGCCCTGGGTACGGATATGGACGGAGTGATCGAGGCATTGCCCCCATATACCAATTACAGCAATCTGCGAATGCTTCCCTTACACCTGACTCAGTTCTTTCACCGGCCTTTTTCGCTGGATGGAATTGGGATGAGTCGGGACGAAGTGAGTAATTGGATGTTTGACCTGAGTCCGGAACAGCTCACTGAAAAACTGATGAGTGGAAATGTACTTAACTTTTTAAAGCGATTTTTTACTGATGACTATTTGGTCGACAGGGTTTAAACCGGATTACAGGTGAGTCCGCTCCGAAGACCGGGCACTTATATCACTTTTTGCCCTTCAACATAGGAACAAAGCGAAACAATCCGTGAGTGGTTTTTGAAAAGCTTCCGTCCGCTTTTCGCCTGATGCGGTGCATTTTTTGAGAAGCATTGACCTCGCCAATGGGAATGACTGCCTGGCCTCCTGGTTTGAGCTGTTCAAGGAGTTTTTCCGGCATACTTTCTGCCGCAGCCGTCACCAGTATTTTATCAAAGGGAGCATATTCCGTTAAGCCCTGCCATCCGTCGCCGTAAAACAGTTTCACCTGAGTGTAACCCGCCTTTTTCAGGTTTTTTTTTGCGGTTTCCATTAATTTCTTAAATCGTTCAACGGTATATACCTCGGCCCCCAACTCCGCCAAAATAGCAGCCTGATACCCACTTCCGGTCCCAATCTCCAACACCTTATCGCCGGGCTCAACATCCAATAAATCAGTTTGAAGGGCTACAGTATAAGGCTGAGAAATGGTCTGATCGCAATCGATTTGAAAAGCCTGATCCCGGTAGGCCCATTCTTCGAATCCCCTACCTACAAAAAAATGTCTGGGAACTTTGGCGAAAGCCTCCAGAAGCGTTTTATCTTTTATTCCCTTGGCCTTTAAATCCTCTACCATCCGCCGCCTCAACCCCTTCAATAAATAATTTTCAGATTCCATATACTCTAAATAATTAAATCTCCACAAATTTACAAAACAGAATAGGAAAAAAATAGGGGAATATCAGGGAGTTACCCATCTTGTCTTTCAAAAACCCTTCTCAGTAGTTCAGTGGTGCGTTTCTCGACGTCTTCTCTTATCTCCGCTTCCTCTATGGCTATTCTATCGAATAATGCGTCCAGTGCCCGATGGGTTATGTAGTCGTCCAGCCTGGGGTTGAGTTGTTCGACAAAGGGAAGGGAATTGTAGGCATTGACGGTGGATTCCCAATAATCCAGCGCTTCGTACTTATTGAGTGCATCTACAATGACTGGATTAAATTCGTTGTAAAGTTCAGTGGATGTCCTTTCGTGAAGGTAAGATGTAGCTGCATCGTTCTCTCCCCGCAATATTCCCCATGCATCCTGAACAGTCATCGACCGGATGGCTTGACCAAAAATTGGGGCGGCCCTTCCTACAGCATCTTCAGCACTTCTGTTGATCCGCTCAATTATGATTTCCTCCACATTGGAAAACCCGGGTACACCTTGTAGCCGGTCTGTTATTTTTCGGGCTTCCGGTGGAAGTAGGATTTTATAATTGGATTTTAAAAAACCATCGCGGGCACTCAATAAAGAAACTCCGTGATCGACCCCAACATTTAAGGCTTCCTTAAGGCCCAGAGCCACTTCTTCAGTGCTCAGCGGGCGGTCGGTGGTTTCATCGAGTATTCGCTGTAGGTCGCTGCACGACCAAAATAAGGTAAAGGATACGATCAGAAGTAGAAAAGGTATATTTTTCATTGTTTTTACTTAATCAACTGCATAACCAGATGATATGTTTTAACCCGTCATTTTTGAATCACAAAAATAGCGGATTGGTTGACCTTGCCCACATTTACTCTAATGATGTACACTCCCGCCGGCAGGTGATTTAATTCCAGTGAATGGTTCCCTTGAAATACCTCCCTGCCCTGGCTCACAGCCTTGCCCACACTGTTGTAAATTGCGTAGATGACTTCATCACCCATGCCCGCCTGGAGGGTGAAATTGATTGTGCCGTTGGAGGGATTGGGAAATACAAATAATTTCGAATTTTCCCCCTCAGCTAATTCCTCTACATTGGAAATTGCATCTTCCCTTATGGCAATATTAAAAGATTCTATTCCATTCCATGCGAGCCTGTCGTCTACCACTACGAAGGTAAAATGGTCGTTGAGTTCTTCGTTCACCTCTGCCGTGTACTTCAATTTCCCCTCATTGATATCGAGCTGGGTAAAAGTGAATCCCGTGGTTCTTTCAACACCCTGATACGATAGGCTTCCGAACTGCGGGGGATCGACAAGGGTATAAACAATTTCTTCAGCAGAACTTATTTCCTCTGCACTCAAAAGGCTTTGATCTATTTTAGTTCTCTCTAAAAAGGGTGCGAACAGGGTATCGTTGCGAATCAAACCCAGCTGCTCAGAGCTGATGTTGCCGCAGATTTGCATGTTCCAGGATTGAAGTTGCCCCGTTTGCCCCGTTTTTAGTCGCCTAACTACGAGTTTCCACTCACCTGCTAAACTTTCTCCGCTCAATTCACTCAATGGTTCTTCCGGTTTATATATCTGTCTTGTATCCACTGGACAGCCTAGTATCAGGGGGGATTGGTCGTCGAATCCAAGGTCGTAATGGCTGAGCGTACTGCACTTTCTTCTAAATAGGGACACCTCAGTTCCCTGAGGAGAAACTAAAGAGACTCCAATATCTCCTACACTTCCAGCCTGCAACCCCTTTATCCTGGGAAGGTTAATTTCAGATACATTTCCCTCTATATCTAAATTAATAATGGATTCCTTCACCGATCCCTCCAAAGCGGGAATTCCGACGGGTACATCCACGGATTCAAACAACTGACAACTCAAAGTGCGTGTCTGAAAGGCAGAGGGAGAGGTGAATTCACCGGGGCCACAAATATTTATGGGCCTCACTCTCCAATAATAGATGGTATTGGGATCAAAAAAAATATCAGGCACTGTGCTGTCAACATTGGGTAATAACTCATGATACACCGTGGATGTCTCAGAAAAAGTGGGGTCTGTGGCAATTTCAATTTCATAATTTTGGGAGTTAGCGCTCTTATTCCACTCAAATGAAAAAGATTGAACCAGGCCCGAACTGCCATTGGCGGGCTCAACCAAAGCCAAATCACTAAAGTCATTGGTCACCACTTCAAAAAACAGGGTCCTGATCAAGGTGTCTCCATTATGGACAATGGCAAACTCCACCTCCACTTCCGACGTTAAATTCACCTCCGTCATATCCAAAACCATCTTCCCGGACTCTCCGGCAGTGAGTGTGGAGGGAAATTCAACTACATTTGTATTTTCAGGCAAGCCCCCTATTATACTCAATTCCACTGTATCCTCGAATCCCAAAAATCCCTCCATCTCATAATCCACTTCAAGAGTCTGGGGCAAACACAGTCTTCCGTGATACGGGCTAAAATTGAATATATACCCCGGCTCAACAGCTTCCTCAATGATAAAACTTCTCTCTGTAATGTTGAAAAATATATTATCCGCAGCTCTAACCTTGATTCGATTATTGGTTCCGGAAACCAAGGGAACGTTTACCTCTGCACTACCTGTATTGGGGGTGTTACTCATCAAAACGTATGGATAGGTAAAACCTCCGTTGGTCGACATCAGGATGTCCACCGACTTGCAATTGACAGGAGCGCGGTCGGTATTGGCCACATCCCAGGTCACCTCCACCAATTCTCCCCCTACAAATGTTTCCATCAGGTTGGGATAAGTAATTACAAAAGGTCCCGACGATTCTGTGGAAGAAAAACCCACTTCCTCCCAGACGGCAGCAGCACCGTCGGGATTGTTGTCTCTGACGGTACAGCGAAAATTCAATTCCCTGCTATAAGTGGGAAGTTGTTCTGCCAGGTTATTGTTTCCACTTATTACATCTGGTAGCTTCGGGAAATACCGGGTAGGTGAACCGGTGGGTTCAAAAGACCTGAATAGTGGCGAATTGAGGGTGGGATTACCCAGAGCTGTGGCAGGCCCCAAATCCATTTGTTCCCAACAAAAGGTGATTGGGTCCCCATCGGGATCATCGGCCTCGGCTGTTAATTTAAATGGGGTGTTAACCGGAATGCTAAACCCATTTTCATAGGGAAGGGAAAGTACCGGTTCCCGGTTTCCCGTAAATATTAATTCAGCACAATTTTGATGAGCCGGAGAAAACCGGGTAAAAAAAGTAAACTGATCCAAAGATCGCACGTGATAGTAATTGTGGTTATTGTTCTGTATGTTTTGATCTCCGCAAGCCCCGGCATAAGACATAATGGTTGAACCTGAGCCGGGTTCATAGGCCGAACCCGAGGCTCGTTGACTCTCTTGGTTGGGACAATAATTCCAGGTGTGAGACACCCCAAATTGATGCGCTATTTCGTGTGCCATAATCCTCCTGACAATAAAACCTATATTGTTGCTGGAATGGCAAGTTACTCCTCTTGCTTTGCCACTGGTGCAGGCCAATCCACTGACCACCCCACCCACATCGGAACAACCACCGGTGAAGACGTGGCCCAGGTCAAAATCATTGAAAGGGATTCCCCCCGAGAAGACAATCGCGTCTGTATTTTGCCCTAGAAGGCCACTTCCCTGATTTAAATTTTGATAGGGTTCACCTGCAGAAGAAAGCCAGATTAATTGGTCGTTATCGGGAATTAACATCATGCGTACTGCCACCTCCCGCTCCAATATTTCGTTTAATAAGTTAACCGCTGTATTTAATGAGAACATTACCGATTCTACCGTGCCCCCCTTTAAACTGGAGTACGCACTGGTAGCTGCCAGAGCCAATCTGTACACCCGCAAATCAAGGGTGCTCCCTGACCTATTGACAGCAGTTGGAGTTTCTTTCCTTTGACGATCCATGTCCTCCAGCGTTTTATGGAATTCATCCATAGGATCTACTCCACAGCTAAGTGAATGTTGTGAATCTTCAGATAGCACCACATCGCTTCCGTAATAAACTGCGTATTGTTGATTCTGACCGGCGGGAAAAGGTTCAATATACAATTCCCCTTCGCTCGTTTGAAATACTCCGTGAAAACCGAATGGGGAGTAACTGATTCTCCCGGAAAGTTTGGAACTACTTTCTGAAATGGCGCGATAGGATTTGATATTCGGAAATTTATCAGCCAACTCCTTTGCCATGACAGGTGACTCTGCCAGCAGGTAATTATTGTACATACCATCCACGGACGGTATGGGGATTTGAACATTGCTGTCAAAACTCCGGTGACTCTCCATAGGGGCCAAACTCATTGCTCTTTCCATCTTTTCTACATCCAGGGAAAAGATTGCGTATTCAGTTGCAGGGAAAAACTCATTCCCCCTTTCAAGTACATTTACTTTATTTTCCTTTTCAATGGATTGCAACGACCAGGGATTTGTGGATGCAATTAAATAACTACTGCTAAATATAAAAATTGAAATAAGTAGTGAACTAAATCCTGCAATTCTGTTAATATCAATCATAATTCGCTTTTTTAGTAATTAAAGATACCCCAACAATCCTAAGGATTTAAAACCAGACTAAACTTTAACAAAAAGATACCATATTTCAGTATTTAGGCTCTACCTTTTTATTTCAATCCTATTGTTTTTAAATTTTTTACTCGTTTACTCATATCCCATTTCTACCCTTTTCTTAAAACATGTAAATTAGAGTTGCCAAACGGGAATATATATTTGCTGTCAAAAAAATTCGGGGTATAATTTAATTTTAAGATATATGTTATTTTAGGGGTAGAACTATAATATTTAGACTCATTTATCGGTCTATTCTAAAATGTTTCTCATTCAGCCTACATCTCGTATTCGGATAGGATTATGGATGGTGCTCTCACTATTCGCCGCTCAGGACCTTCGGTCCCAGGACTTTGGGTTATTGAGAACTTTGGAGGTATCCCCCACAGACAGCCTGATCGCAGAGGACAGTTTAACCATTGTCCCCGGCACCCTATCCATCACTGCACTTTCCGATGGGGCAGACCTGTTGCATTGTGCGGCAGTAGAAAATAACCGGATTTTGGGGGTTTCAGATTCCTGTGCCAATAAGTACACCCAACCACTCCTGGTGCAATACCGCGTTTTTCATTTTGACCTCAGAGAAAATTACCGCCACCTGGATACTGCACAGATGGAAGCGGCAGTAGACGATACTGAAACCTATATTGGGTTTGATTTCAGTCCATTTGAAAGGGAACATGTGGACGCCTCTTTCAGGAATCTGAACTACTCCGGAGCTTTTTCCAGGGGATTTACGGTTGGAAACAGCCAGAGCCTGGTGCTCAACTCCACTTTCAATATGCAGATGAGTGGCACCCTCGGCGACGACATCGAAGTATTGGCAGTTATTTCCGATGAGAATATACCGATTCAGGCGGACGGTTCCACGCGGCAGATACAGGAGTTTGACCGCATTTTCATTGAGCTCTCCAAGGAGGAGCACCGTTTACTTGCCGGAGACATAGAATTGAGTCATCAGAGGGGTCATTTTATGAGGTACCACAAAAAGTTAAAGGGGCTCAATTACAATTATGAAGGGCACCTTGGGAGTGGAATTCTCCAAACCGAAGTGGGGGCTTCCATCAGTCAGGGGAAATTCGCCAGGCAGCGACTCAATGCCGTGGAGGGAAATCAGGGCCCTTACAGGCTGAGCGGCACTAGTGGAGAGAGGTTTATCGTTGTGTTGGCGGGCACAGAAAGTGTTTTTCTGGATGGTCGGCGTTTGATAAGGGGGCTTGAAAATGACTATATTATTGACTACAATACTGCAGAAATAATTTTTACCTACAATACTCTGGTGACTAAAGACAGCAGGATAATCGTAGAATTTGAATACATAGATCAAAATTACAGCAGGTCTATGGTCAATTTAAACACCAATTATCAGGTAAACAATACAGAAGTATACCTCCATTTTTTCAGTGAACAAGACAGCCGCGCCCCCTCGGGTTTACTGGATCTCACCCGGGAGGATATTGAAATCCTGGAAGCGGCGGGAAATCAGACAGATGATCTCTTTAATGACGCAGTTTTCCCAATTGAAGGGGATTTTGACCCCAATCGGGTCCAGTACAAAAGAGAGGAGTTTCAATGGTCCATTCAGGGAAGAGATACCATTTTTCAAATCATTCAAGTCTCTAACGATCCCGAAGTGGAAATCTTTACGGCTCAGTTTACAGATTTGGGCCAGGGCAATGGAAACTACATCAGAAAAACAGACGCTCGAAATGGAAGAGTGTATGAGTTTGTACCCCCCGATTCAACCAACGGAAATCCCAGGGGCAGATTTGAACCGGTCAGGAGATTGACTGCACCTCAAAAACAACAGATGACCGCAGTCGGGGTCAACCATATATTTTCTAAAAATACCCGTCTGGGAGCTGAGGTAAGTATGAGTAATTTTGACAGGAACCGATTTTCTGAACAGGGCAACGAAAGCAATGTGGGATTGGCTACTCGTCTGACCTTCCGAACCCAAAGAGAATTGGGGCAGGACAGCATTCCCTGGAGTATTTTTCATCATTTTGATTACGAGTTTGTCAACAGGGATTTCAGGATACTCAACCCCTACCGAAATACGGAGTTTGAAAGAGATTGGAACTACCTTTCTATTTCTCCCCAACACGAACACTGGGGAACGGGATCCCTTGGAGTTACCAGGGGAGATGATTTTCAGACCACTTATGAATTTTCCGGACTATTTCGAGGAGAAGACTACTCGGGAATGCGAAACATTATCCAATTGGAATGGAGGTTTGAAAAAATGGAAATTGAAGCGTTGGGAAATTGGTTGAAAACAGAAAACATCAATCAAACCACTTCATTCTCAAGACCTCACTTACATATCAAACGACATTTGGATTTTTTGCCTGGAGGATCCGTCGGCTTCCAACACGAAAGTGAAAACAACCAATTTTACAATACCCCGTCAGACTCGTTGAGCAAGGAGAGTTTTAAATTTACGACCAACAAGTTATTTATAGAGCAACACATGGGGAGACCATTCAGTTGGAGGGCATCCTACACACACAGATCTGATGAAAGGGCACCCGGCGGAAATTTTACCAAAGTCAGCAGTTCTGAAAATTGGAGGTTGACGGGAAATTATATGCCCGGCCAAAATCATCAAATCAATATTACCGGAGAAATGAGGGTCCTTAAGGTAACGGAGGCAGGTTCCACAGATTTTCAACCCAAAAGGACTATTCTCAGTCGGGTCGAGTACACGGGACAACTATGGAATGGTGCCCTGAGATATGGCAATGTATACGAAGCAAGTTCAGGCCAGGAACCCAAAGTTGAATTTGAATACCGGGAGGTGCAGGCAGGAGAAGGGCAATACACCTGGATTGATCTCAATGAGGACATGGTCCAACAGGTTAATGAATTTTTCCAAACACCCAATCCCGAAGAGCGCACCCACATTCGACTACCTATTATCACTGATGAATTTATCAGTGTCAATACCGTTTCAATCAACCAGAATCTTTCCTGGGATCCGAGAAAAATAGAGTGGGGCGATTCGGAAGCAGCGGACATGGCAAGGCGATTTTCACTGGTTTCCAATTTGAGAATTCTCCGCAAAACAACTGAGGAGGATAAATCAACTGAATTAAATCCCTGGAAATTCAGCGGTAGAGATACCACCCTGGTTTCTTTTAATTTAGGTAGCCGTCACACCCTATTTTACAATCGGGGAAACCCCATCTACGATATTCAATTGACCTATTTGCACAACACGACAACAAATGAACAGGTTACCGGAAGTGAAGGCCGATCCAACAGGGACTGGACCCTGAGATCCAGGTGGAATCTGAGCAGGAGTTATTCTCACATCGTCGAGTTAAAAACCCTGGAGGTAGTCGGGTTCTCAGACGCTTTTATCAGCAACAACTTCAATTTAAGTGGTTGGGAAATCAGATCGGAGAGCAATTACCTCTTTTCGCCACAGTTGAATGTCAAGGCGTGGTATTCCTTTCAGCAAAAAAGCAATACCAGAGAAAATGCAACTGAAAAGGGAGTATTCCACGACATCACCACCGAATGGACATTCAGGCAAACATCTTCAAGCTCGGTAATTTCGGCAAGATTGAGTTATATTAACGCAAAAACAGAGGGCCCATTAAATACACCAGCTGCCATTTTGATCCTCTCAGGCCTCAGCCCGGGAAATAACTTCAGAGCGCACCTCAGTTTTGAAAAAAAGATCACCGACTACCTCCGCATGAGCCTACAGTATACCGGCAGAAAACCCGGAAGCAATGCTTTTGTCCACACGGGAAGTATGAATGCTACCGCCACATTTTGACCCAAATAAAAGCCAATTGTTAAATAGTCTTAAAACTTTAGAATCTACATCGTTAAAATCATATTTTTTTGCTGTGAAAAACCTTTTTATATTTACCTTTCAATTAAAATCCTCTATCATGAAAAGTAGTTACCGTTCCTGTATTTTTTTCTTTTTACTTTTTTCCATGCCACTGGTTGGTTTCGCCCAATCGGATTTTTGGAGCGAAGTATCTGAATTCCACCAAGGTCTTAGATCTCTGAATGAAAAAGACATCAAACCAATTCAATATAAAACCTATCAGTTGGATGTTCAATCCTTTGAAAACCAACTAAAAAAAGCTCCCATAGAGTTTACCCGCAGAGGGAGTAATAATCCCTTGACCCTTTCGATTCCCACACCGCAGGGCGAATTTTTAGAGTTCAGGTTGGTGAAGTCTCCGGTCATGGCAGAAAAACTTGCCGAGAAATATCCTGAAATTTTAACTTTCAGCGGAAGAGATGCCACAGGAACTATCCATGGGAGATTCGATATCACTCCTCACGGGTTTCACGCCATTATTTTTCATCCCGAAGGAACCTATTACATCAATCCCTACAATCGAAATACCCGAGATTATTACCTTGTATATGGTGTGGAGAATAATTTTTCAGAAGAAAATAGTTTTCCATTTGAGTGTGGTGTAAGTGGGCACGATCACGATATATCTGACTTTTCTGAACAACTTCACCGGGGGTCAGCATCTGCTTCTTACAGGTCTTCCGTCCAGACCCAAAGTCTCTTAACCTACAGATTTGCTGTGGCTGCCACAGGAAGGTACACTCAATGGCACGGGGGAACGGTTGAGTTAGGCCTGTCGGCTGTGGTCACCGCTGTAAACAGAGTAAACAGTATTTTTGAAAGAGAAATTGGAGTTCGGTTTTTACTTGTCGAAGACAACGATCAGATTATTTTTACCGATCCAAATGAGGATGGATATAACGACGACAACCCCGGCCAGATGTTTAATCACAATATTGATGTTTTGGACGACTTCATCGGCAGAAACAACTTCGACATCGGCCATGTGTTAGGAAGGTCCACTCAGGCGCCTTCAGGAGCAGGAATAGCCGGACTGGGTGTAGTGTGTACAGGGATAAAAGCACGGGGGGCTTCCACCCATCAAAACCCCTTCAACGATCCTTTTATTCTCGCAGTATTCTGTCACGAGGTGGGCCACCAGTTTAATGCCAACCATACGATGTACAGTTGTCACAACGTAAACCCCGGCACCGCCTACGAGCCCGGCAGCGGTTCTACCATCATGAGTTACGCAGGTATCTGTGCATCTGGAAATAATCTTCAAAACTTTCCCCATCCTCAATTTCACGCCAACTCCTTGGAGGCGATGACTCTCTTTAGCAGGGAGGGTGGTGGTAATGACTGTGCGGTTGAATTGCCCACCGACAATATCCCCCCACAGGTTGAACTT
>JAGTVA010000199.1 GCA_018224445.1 Saprospiraceae bacterium | reverse complement strand
GGAAGCAGAGCCTGCATCAACGTGCTTATGGCAGACATGCCCGAAGAAGTGAGTACGGCATGACAATCGGTATCGCCCCCCAAACTCTCCAGCATCGCCAGCTTTTTCTCCACTGCCTCAATGGTGGGATTTCCGTAGCGCGTGTATATAAAGCCCTTTTTCTTCCCTTGAAACACCTCCATTCCCTCCTCCATATTTTCAGGACAAAAAGAAGTGCTTTGATAGAGGGGGAGTTGGTGTGCACCGTGCTGCTTGTCTTTAAAGAGTTCTCGCGTACAAATGGTAGCGTATTTTTTGTTTATTTTTGACATTGCTTTAAGTATAATTCCTATGAGTTATTGAAAAATTATGCGATAATGTAAGTAATAAGAGAACTGCAAATTTACCTGATCAGTTAAATTTATACTCCTGTTTTCTTATATTTTTGCGGAGCTTTAGAAGTCATTCATATTTTCCAACGACTATAAAAATAAATAAACCCCCGCTCTGGTTTAAAAAGATGGGAAGGGGCTATTTTCCACCCCCGGTGGTTGTAAATAAAAAAAACCGATCATTGAGGCATTAAAAGTTATTAAAAAACTTGATATTTTATAAAAAGCAGTATCTTTGCACTCCGAAAACGGCTTCGTAGCTTAACTGGATAGAGCACTTGACTACGGATCAGGAGGTTGCAGGTTCGAATCCTGCCGAAGTCACAAAACTAAAAATGATATGTCAAAGGTTTGTCAACTTACAGGAAAAAGGCCGGTATCAGGTCATAAGGTATCTCACTCTAACATTAAAACAAAGAGGAGATTTGAACCCAATTTACAGAAACAGCGTTTCTATATTCCCGAGCTGGAAAAGTGGGTGACTTTGCGCGTGAGCGCCAAAGCCATTCGAAACATCAATAAGCTGGGGATATATCAATACATTCAGAAACAGCAGGCAAAAGGTTTAGCGACCGATATTAAATTATAATACGGAAATTACAGTTATCATGGCAAAGAAATCTAAAGGTAATAGAATACAGGTAATACTCGAATGTACGGAGCACAAGGCCACGGGCCTGGCCGGTACATCTCGCTATGTCACCCAGAAAAACAGGAAAAACACTCCGGATAGAATGGAATTGCGGAAGTTTAATCCTATTTTGAAAAAATATACTGTTCACAAAGAAATTAAATAAGTATGGCAAAGGTATCTAAAAACGCTCGTGTAGCTCAGAGAGCTGCAAACGTCGGATCGGGTAAAGACCATGTCAAAGTGGTAAAGCCTGTTAAAAACCCGATTACCGGAAAAATCTCCTTTAAAGAGGCGATCGTCCACAAAGACAAGGTAAAAGAGTTTTTCGACAACAAATAATACAGCCCCTTTTTTATCGGGTATGAAAGATTTTGGATAAAGGCTTTTTTCGCTAAGATTAAAGCCTTTTTCTGTATTTTACCTGTGAGAGTTGATCGAATCCTCCAGTTTGACTTTATACCTCCTGTTTAACCATCGGGCGCATTCTGATTTCTACAATTGCACCAACTATGAATTTTTTTAAGCGCATATTTACAAAGGAAGAAAAGAAAGAGGACCTGGATAAAGGCCTTGAAAAAACAAAGAGTTCTTTTCTGGGGAAATTGTCTCGTGCAGTGGCGGGTAAATCCAAAGTGGATTACGATACGCTGGATGAAATTGAGGAGGCTTTGATTACTTCAGATGTCGGTTTGGAAACTACGGTGAAGATCATAGACCGTTTGGAAAAAAGAGTGGCTAAGGACAAGTACATCAACTCCGGTGAACTCAACGAGATACTGAAACAGGAAATCGTGGGCTTACTCAGTGAAAACAATACCGGGGATGTAAGTGATTTCAGTGTCCCCACACAGCAAAAGCCCTTTGTGATGATGGTGGTCGGAGTCAATGGGGTTGGAAAAACCACCACCATTGGTAAGCTGGCCTATCAAATGAAAAATTCGGGCCTGTCTGTGGTCTTGGGTGCAGCCGATACCTTCAGGGCAGCAGCAGTGGAACAACTTAAAATATGGGCTGACCGATGTGGATGTCATTTTTTTAATAAAGGAATGCATGCCGACCCCGCTGCAGTGGCGTACGAAACAGTCAAGTACGCCATGGACCACAAAATGGATGTGGCCATAGTAGATACGGCCGGACGATTGCATACCAAAACCAATTTAATGAGGGAACTCTCCAAAATAAAGAGGTCCATTGACAAGTGTATGCCCGGGGCACCTCACGAAGTCTTGTTGGTGCTGGATGCCTCTACGGGGCAAAATGCCATAGAGCAATGCCGACACTTTACAGAAGCTACCGAAGTGAGTGCCATCGCCATGACCAAACTGGACGGAACCGCTAAGGGAGGAGTAGTAATTGGAATCTCAGACCAATTCAAAATTCCAATCAGGTATATCGGAGTAGGGGAGCGGATAGAGCAACTTCAAGTCTTCAATAAAGAAGAATTTGTAAATTCCCTTTTTGAGGTGTAGATCCCATTAAAACCTCACCGCGAATTGCACTAAAAAAAATGTGCCGTGTTGAGCTGTGTTGCGCGCAGCCGAAACAAGCGGAGTCGAAATGAGGAGCCGAAACACGCCGTTTTTAATCCAACTTCAACACATCCAGAAATGCCCGCTGAGGTACATCTATATTCCCCACCTGGCGCATTTTCTTCTTACCCTTTTTTTGTTTTTCCAACAACTTTCTCTTTCGGCTAATGTCACCGCCGTAGCACTTGGCAGTTACATCCTTTCTCATGGCAGAAATGGTTTCTCTGGCTATGACCTTGGCTCCAATGGCGGCCTGTACGGCGATTACAAATTGTTGGCGGGGCAGCAATTCTTTGAGTTTTTTGCAAATTCTCCTCCCCAAGGCCTCGGCTTTGGTTCGGTGAACCAGTGCAGATAGGGCATCTACCACGTCGCCATTGAGCAGAATATCGAGTTTCACCAATTCGGATTTCCTATAATCCAGGGGTGTATAATCAAAAGATGCATATCCGCGCGAGATCGACTTTAGTCGATCGTAAAAGTCAAAGACTATTTCCGCCAGGGGTAAATCAAAAGTCAACTCCACCCGCTCCTGAGTGAGGTAAACCTGTTTTTTGAGTATTCCTCGTTTGTCAAGGCACAGCGTCATTATTCCCCCGATAAATTCGGGCATGGTAATGATCTGAGCTTCGATATAGGGTTCTTCCACGTATTCCAATACGGTGGGTTCAGGCAAGTCCGAAGGAGTGTTGATGACCTTCATTCCCCCTTTTTTGGTGTAAGCCTGATAGGAAACGTTGGGCACTGTGGTGATGACCTCCTGATCAAACTCTCTGGACAATCTCTCCTGAACGATTTCCAGGTGGAGCATTCCCAGAAAACCACAGCGAAAACCAAATCCAAGTGCGGCAGAACTCTCCGGTTCAAATACCAGGGAAGCGTCGTTCAATTGTAGTTTTTCCAAACTGTCGCGAAGGTCTTCAAAATCTTCGTTTTCCACCGGGAAGATTCCCGCAAATACCATGGGTTTAACCACTTCAAAACCCCGAATGGCTTCCGCACAGGGATTGTCGAGT
>JAGTVA010000198.1 GCA_018224445.1 Saprospiraceae bacterium | reverse complement strand
GATTTTTCAGGAGGATCTTTCAACACCCGGCGAGCTTCACTGAATTTTAACAGCGGATTATCCTCTAATGGTTACTTTGCGGAGGGCAGAGTGAGCCGGATCAAATCAGATGGCTATATAGACAGAGCTACAGCTGACCTCACCTCCTTTTTTGCAGGTGTGGGAAAAGTAGGTGATCGCAGTTCGATCCGTTTAAATCTTTTGCACGGAGAAGAAATTACTTATCAGGCGTGGAATGGCGTTCCCGCTGATTTTTTGGACGATCCGGACCTGAGGACTTTTAATTCTGCGGGGATGAACCGTCCCGATAAGCCCCACCCCAATGAAGTGGACGATTACCAACAGACGCATCTTCAGTTTTTTTACAATTACTCCCACAGCGATCGCTGGGAAAGTGGCTTGACGCTGCACTACACCAAAGGCAAGGGATTTTTTGAGCAGTACCGAAGCAACGACCGCTACTCCAGTTATGGGTTGGATCCGGTGACTATTGGAAATGAGGAGATCAGCCGGACAGATCTGATTAGAAGAAGGTGGCTGGACAATGATTTTTACGGAGTGATTCTCAATACCCACTATAATCTGAATCCATTTACAAAACTCTCTTTTGGTGGTGGATGGAATCACTACATAGGCGATCATTTTGGCGAAGTGATTTGGGCGAGGCTTGCCCCACAGATTGAAAACGATTATCGATATTACGAAAACGACGCAGATAAATACGACTTCAATGCTTTCGTGAAAGCAGAGCACCGCATGGGTGACTTTTTGGTGTGGGGGGATCTCCAATTTCGGAGTGTAGACTATCGCTTTTTGGGATTTGATCGATTGTTGGAAAATGTCGACCAGGAACAAAATCTTTCCTTTTTTAACCCCAAAGCGGGTTTGACCTGGTTGATTAATGATCGCACCAATATTTACGGGTCACTGGCCATCTCCAACCGGGAACCCAACCGCAGGGATTTTACAGAGTCCAGTCCCAACAGCAGACCACAATCTGAAAAAATGTTTAATGTGGAAACCGGATTTAGGTCTTCCGGTCAAAGCTATTCCTTTCAGGCCAATGTCTACTATATGGGATACCGCGACCAATTGGTGCCCACGGGACAGATCAACGACGTGGGGTCCATTGTGCGAGAAAATGTAGACGAGAGCTATAGAGTGGGGCTGGAACTCATCGGTGGTTATTCCATCTTGAGTAATTTAGAGATTTTTGCCAACCTGACCTGGTCTGAAAATCGCATTGAGAATTACGAGTTTTTCCTGGATGAATACGATGCCGATTTTAATTTCACGGGGCAGGTGTTGGAGTTTTACGAATCCACACCTATGGCACTGTCACCAGAACAAATTGTAGGAGTTGGAATCAACTGGACTCCCCTAAGGTGGTCTACAGCTAATCAGGAGGGCAGAGTGGAGGTAGACCTCTTTTCCCAATATGTATCGAGGCAGTATTTGGACAATACCGGAAACCGGGACAACTCGCTGGATCCTTTTCACTATACCGACCTGAACTTTAGTATGTTTCTCGATCAGGAGAAATGGCCGGGATTGGCCCTGAACTTTGCAGTAAGGAATATCACCGATCAAAAATATGAGACCAATGGATGGAGCTACTCTTATGTTTTTGACGATACGCGCGTGATCGATCAGGGCTTTTACCCACAGGCAGGGAGAAACTTCTTGGTTGGTTTGAGTTTGAGTTTTAAGTGATTTAGCGTGGATTAGTCTGGGTGGGAGAATTCTTTTATTTAACGGAAAATGGAAAATGGAAGATTGAAGATTGACAGTCATACACTGGTTAGATATTCATCGTGCTGTTGTTTTAAAGTTCGTTAGACTATTAGAGGGAGATTATTACCCCCCGAGTTAACCATTTCCATTTTCCTTCAGATAGATTTGGATATATTTTATGAAATCCGAAGGGTTGAAATGATTATAGAAAAAAAAGTATCACAATCTCTCCACGCCGAAGGGGTGGAGCTATAGGAATAAATATCAGGTGGCTTCGAGAGCCCCTGGACAAAATGCTCAGGGACCACCTCGGCCACCGGACTATCGTTATCATAGGTGGACCCTGAGTTATCAAAAGGCCGCTCCATTGATTTTTTCGGTCGAAACCCTACATTTTTATTCCGACAAATTAATCCGTGTAATCATTTAATCCAATTAATAAGTGATTCAGACAATTTTCAGGTTAAAATAGTAGTAATCTCCCCCTATTTTTTCTCCTCTTAGAAACGAATGAATATGAGTTTCGAAGAGCTTTTCCATATTCACCCTCCGCAATACGGGGTATTATTTTTTATTACATTGCCATAGCCTATTATTCACTCCAGGTCCACAACACTAAAGCGGGACCAATCCCCGTTATTAGTTTAAATTTTTCTTAATGTGAGGTGTGTTATTGGAATTCTTTATACCTTAGTTTACAGCTTGAATTGGTATAAATTTGAACCCTGCCGCGAATAATGGTGTTTTAATTGAGTACGATAAAAAAAAATTTCTATATGAATTTTCGAAATATATCCCTTTCTATTGCCGCTGTGGGAATTTCCTTAATGTTTCTCGCAGGTCAGGTGTTCCCCGATATGAATTCTAATGCGTCCAAGGAGAACGTACTCCTGCAGTACGTGATGACCTATTTGGATCGCATCCATTTTGAACCCCTGGAACTAAATGAGGAATTTTCCCATATGGTATTTGAGGAGTACCTCAACAGATTGGATGGAAATAAAAGGTATTTTATTGAAGAGGACATCAGGGAATTAGAAACTTACAAAAACACCATACACCATGAAGTGCAGGCCCACACCTTTGGGTTTTTTGAACGCGCTAACCAATTGATGGAAAAAGCGGTGGATCGCGCGAATACTATTTTTACAGAAGTGATAGAAACCGATTTTGATTTTGACAGTAAGGAGTATTACGATTTGGATTCAGATAATGTTGAATACGCAGCAGATTTGGACGAGCTTAGGGAGAGGTGGTTGAAGTTTGTGCATTTTCAGGTACTGGATGAGGTGGTAAAGAAAATGAAGAGGGCCGAAAATAATGAAGAGGAAATCGACATGGACGAGATGATTTCTGAAGCCAAAGAAAATGTAAAAGAACGCAGTGAATTAAGTGGTAGCGATGGACACTATGGAAGTCCTCTGATTTCGGATGCCAGAGAAAATGTCAGAGAACGAATTGCGACGTGGTTTGAGCGCGTTTCCAAAACAACAAAGGAAGATCGATTTAATAATTATATCAATACCATTTCCAATTTACACGACCCGCATACCGGTTATTTCAAACCCAAGGACAAGCAGGATTTTGATATGCGGATGTCCAATCAATTGGAGGGAATCGGAGCCAGATTGACTAGCGAGGGCGACTACGTAAAAATCGTCGAAGTAGTTCCCGGCGGTCCCGCCTGGAAACAGGGCGACCTGGATCCCAATGATCTGATTTTAAAGGTAGCTCAGGAAGGAGAGGATCCCGTTGATATTACCGGATGGAGCCTGGACGATGTTGTATCTATAATTCGGGGGCCCAAAGGAACAAAAGTTACCCTTACGGTCCGGAAAATTGGCAACAAAGAAGAGGAAATTGAAATCACCAGAGATGTGGTGGTATTCGAAGAGGGGTATGCCCGGTCGGCCATTTTGGAGAGAGAAGGACTTTCCGCCAGTGTGGGGTACATAAATTTGCCGAGCTTTTACTTCAACATCGGTGGAGGTGGAGACGGCAGAAACAGCAAAGACGATGTGAGGCAAGAATTGCTCAAACTGCGCGAAGAGGGAGTAGATGGAATTATTTTGGATCTCCGAAACAACGGAGGTGGATCCCTCAATGACGTGGTAGATATGTCCGGATTTTTCTTCGAGGAAGGGCCGGTTGTACAAGTGAAATCCAGAACCGGAGAACCCTTGGTCTTATCTCATAAAGAAAAAGAGGTGATTTACGACGGGCCGCTAATTGTCATGGTGAACTCCTTCAGTGCATCTGCTTCTGAAATTTTGGCAGCAGCCCTGCAGGATTACAAAAGAGCCATCATTGTCGGTGGTAAATCCACTTTTGGAAAAGGGACTGTTCAGCGATTTTACGACCTCGACAGGATGGCCAGGGGAAATAACGAATACAAACCTCTGGGAGAATTAAAGGTCACCACTCAAAAGTTTTACCGGGTGAACGGGGGCTCCACTCAACTGAAAGGAGTTATTCCGGATATTGTCTTTCCCGATAACTTCCACTACATGGAGATCGGTGAAAGAGACTACGATTATGCGATGGAGTGGTCGGAAATAGAACCGGTGGATTATGGACAAAACGTGTGGGTAGTGGATGACCATTTGATCAAATACCTTCACCTCAGAAGCCAGCAGAGAATTTCAGAAAATGAAATATTCGAAAGGGTGTTGGAGAATGCCGAGCGAATAAGTCAACTTCGGGAGGAATCGCTCAGGCCATTAAATATGGAAGAATACCGCGATTTCCTAAACGTCAGGGAAAGCGAAGCCGAGGAGTACAGAAACTTGTTCCAGCCTTTGGAATGCCTGTTAACCAGGAATATTATGGCAGATATTGAGTACATCGAAGCCGATAGTTCGAGGATTGCGAGGAATGAATCCTTCATGGAAAATCTCCAAAAAGATATTTACATTTATGAATCCCTCGCTATAATGGACGATATGATTCAAGGTGTAGGTGTAAAGAAATAGA
Source organism: Saprospiraceae bacterium (assembly GCA_018224445.1). Lineage (GTDB taxonomy): Bacteria > Bacteroidota > Bacteroidia > Chitinophagales > Saprospiraceae > PWJY01. The sequence goes on along the minus strand of JAGTVA010000198.1, from coordinate 5,519 downwards.
GTATCTCTTATTGGTTGTACCTTTTAAAACACAGTTCTATTGAATTACCTGACCTTTGAGAATGTCTCTCGTTCTTACGGAGATCGACTTTTATTTTCGGATATTACCCTTCACATCAACAAGGGAGAAAAAGTAGCTCTGGTAGCGGAAAATGGAGCGGGAAAGTCCTCTTTACTCAGAATTATTACCGGAGAAGAGGCCCCCGAAGGCGACCGCGCCAAGGTGTTTATTCACCCTGCCATAAAAGTGGGTTATCTTCGACAAGATCCGGATTTAGACCCTAATCTCACCGTTTACGAAGCCATTTATGAGAGCTCGAATAAATCCATTGTAGCCCTGAAAAATTACGAGAACTTAATGCTCACCCAAAGTGATGATGTCGATGCCATACAAAAGGCATTGGAAGAAGTGGAATTGCACAAGGGCTGGGACAAAGAATCAGAAGTCAACGAAATCCTCAATAAATTGAGTTTGCAAAACCTGGAACTGACGGTAGAGAACCTTTCAGGTGGACAAAAAAAGAGGTTGGCACTGGCCAAAATTCTCGTGGACGAACCCGATTTACTCATTCTAGATGAACCGACCAACCACCTTGACCTCGATATGATAGAGTGGTTGGAGGGGTATTTGAGCCGGCCGAATCTCACGCTCTTCCTCATCACTCACGACCGCTATTTTTTGGAGAGGATTTGCAAAGTAATAGTGGAACTTACCAACGGAAAACTCTATAAATATCAAGGCAATTACTCAGATTTTCTTGAAAAAAAGCTCACCAGGGAATCCAATGAGGCCATTCGATACGAAAAGGGCAAAAAATTAATGAAAACTGAGTTGGAATGGGTAAGAAGACAACCCAAAGCCAGGGGAACCAAGGACAAATCAAGGGTTCAGAAATTCCAAAGCTTGAGGTCGGAAATGTCCGGTTTTCAAGAAAAGGACGAAATCAACATCAATATAAAGCCCAATCGACTGGGGTCTAAAATTTTGGAACTCAGATACATCACCAAAGCATATGGAGACCTCACACTGTTCAAAGATTTTCACTATAAATTTCAAAAGAGAGATCGGGTGGGTATTGTGGGGCCCAACGGATCGGGCAAGTCCACCATGCTTGAATTGATTGCGGGTCATCTACCGCCCGATTCCGGTTCGGTAGTTCACGGAGAAACCCTCAACATCGGGTATTTCAAACAGTCGGGATTAAATATTCCCGACGATAAAAGAGTCCTGGATTACATCAGGGAATTTGCGGAATACATTCCTTTGGAAAAGGGAAAAAAATTATCTGCCAGCCAGTTGTTGGAACAATTTCTGTTTCCGCCGGCTCAGCAACAAGTGTATATCTCAAAACTCAGCGGAGGCGAGAAAAGAAGATTGTATTTGCTGTCTATATTAATCCAAAATCCCAATTTCCTTATTTTAGATGAACCTACCAACGACCTGGATATTGTCACCCTCAATGTTCTGGAGGATTATTTGGTCGAATTTCCGGGATGTTTGATTATTGTTTCTCACGACCGGTTTTTTATGGATAAAATCATCGATCACTTGTTTGTGTTTGAGGGCATGGGAAAAATAATCGACTTTCCGGGTAATTACACCGACTACCGCCAAAAGCTCGACCATCGCGTGCAGGAGGCCAGGTCCTCATCAGCCGGAAAGCCCAAGACCGATTCAACACCCAAACAGCAGCCTTTTGTTGAAAATGATATGGATCGGGAAACCAAAAAAGAAATAAAAAAACTCGAGAGGAAGATTAAGGATCTCGAAGAAGAGAAAAAAGGCATTATAAAAAAGTTTGAATCCGGTTCCATACCCGGTGAGGAAGTAGACGAATGGTCTCAAAAACTACAAGCTCTAAATTCGGAAATTGAAAGCCTGGAGGAAAAGTGGATGGAACTGGTAGGTTAATAAAGCCTTTTTCAAAACCAAAATTTCATTTTGGAGTGGACTCATTTATTTACCTGCGATTTCCCTGATTTTATCTTCCAGCTCAAACTCATCGCCCGGTTTGTAGCCCGAGTGAGAATATACAATTTTCCCATCTGAATCAAGCAAAAAGCTCTGGGGTATGGTCTGAAAATTTAATGCATTTTTTAAGTCGTGAGTGGCATCCGTATAGATTGTGAAATCCCATCCGTTTTGTTCGACCATGGGGCGCACACGAGCCATTCCTCTGGTGTCGTCAATCGAAACAGCCACAATTTCCAGATCAAATTCTTCTTTCCAGTCCTCGTATATATCCGTCAGGGCGTCCAGTTCCTTTCTACAGGGAACACACCAGGTCGCCCAAAAAGTGACAAGGGTGATTTTATTGTTTTCTGCATGGGACGCAATATTGACTCCCTGTCCTTCCAGGGTACGGACATCCACATCAGGAAGGGTTCTTTGACCAATCAATGAGGTGGATAGGATCAGGGCAAACACAGTAGTAAATATAATTTGAAGAATTTTCATAGGTTTAAATAATTTTTAAACTATAAATGTGAGATGGAGAAATAAAAATTATCCCGATTGATGGCTTTAGTTGTATTTCACACTTACTTAATGGCTCAGTTTGACGGTCTCAACAAACATCAATCTAACAGTAAAGCTACTATATCTGCTACAAATGAAAGATGTTTTAATTAAAATTAAATATTTCTTTAACGAAATTAGGGATTTTTTTACCTTCACAGTGATATTTAAAAACAACTTCAGGCCATATGAGTAATGCCGAACCGCATAGTTTTTTTGCAACATTTTTTTTGATTCTCTTCTTTGCTGCTCCTTTATACGCCCAGGAGGAAGGTGGTAGGTTGTACGGAAACCTCGAGTCCAATTCCAGCTTCTATATCAGGGATTCTGCCATAGGAGCAGACAATACACCCCAATACGACAACCAACTTTTCGGTGTGGATACCTGGCTGAGTTTAAATTACTCCAATTGGGGATTTGATTTCGGACTGAGATTCGATATGTTTAATAATTCTGCTTTACTCAACCCCACAGGATCTTATAACGATCACGGAATTGGCAGATGGTTTATCCAGCGGAAGGTCAATAATTTGCTGATTACAGGTGGATATATATACGACCAGATAGGGTCGGGAATCATTTTCAGGGCCTATGAAGAACGCCCACTGTTGATCGACAATGCACTGATTGGCCTTCGGTTGGGGTTCGAGTTGGATTCCAACTGGAATGTAAAAGTTTTTGCGGGGAAACAGAAGAGACAATTCTCACATTACGAATCGGTAATCCGTGGCCTTTCTGTGGATGGCTTTGCCCAGTTAGGGGAGGACAATCGCGTTACCCTTGCTCCCGGACTGGGTGTGGTAGCCAGGGGCTTGGACGACGCCACGATGGATCGCGTAGTGAATACCTTGCGTTTTTACACCCCTAAAGACCGGGAGGGATTAGATCCCACGTATAATACTTATGCCTTTTCACTGTATAATTTATTGACTGCCGGGCCTATTAGCTGGTACGTGGAAGGGGCCTACAAAACCCCTGAAATTATGTTCGACCCTTACGCAGTGCGTGAAGACGGTACCGGAGGTACCTTTTTGGGTAAATTAATTCAGTCACCGGGTACAGTGTTTTACAGTTCTCTTTCTTACTCCAGGTCTGGCTGGGGAATAACCTTAGAGGGTAAGCGAACCGAACATTTTTCATTCCGAACGGACCCTCAACTCGAGCTCAACTTCGGACAAATTAATTTTCTGCCTCCCATGAGTCGTCAAAACACCTATCGTCTTACCTCCAGGTATGTGCCGGCTACTCAGGAACTCGGAGAGTGGGCGTACCAGTTGGATGTGAGATACTCGCCCAGTCGCAGGTGGAATTTTTTGGCAAATACTTCCAGTACTACCGACTTGGATGGGGAGCGCTTGTATCGCGAATTTTTAATTGAAGCCAAATACAGACACGAGAGGATATGGACTTTGACCTTCGGCTTGCAGAGACAAGAATACGATCAAGAGCGATTCGAGGGTAAACCCCTGGCACCTTTTGTGGAGACTGTTACGCCCTATGCTGAATTTTTATATAAATTCGACCGGAGGAAAGCCATTAAATTAGAGGCTCAGTACATGAATACAAATGAAGACTTCGGGAGTTGGGTGTATTTCTTAGCAGAATACAGCATAGCCCCGAACTGGATTTTCTCAGCTTCTGGAATGTACAACATAAACCCTGTCATGACAGATAAGCTCTTTTACCCCACTGCCTCGGTGGCGTATAGTACGGGTGCGAACAGGTTTTCTCTCAGTTACGTGAAACAAGTGGAAGGAGTGATATGTACCGGGGGCATATGTCGGTTGGAACCTGCCTTTAGCGGAGTGCGATTTACTGTAAATTCTAATTTTTAAGCCATGTCTTTAAGATATTATATATTCCTGTTGTTTTTCACTTTTACGCTGTGGACCTGCAGCGAAAAAGAAGTAATTATTCCTGAATTTACCCTCCCTGATTCCGACCGTGTGGTTTTGGTTGAAAAACTCACCGGTGTGAGTTGTCCCAATTGTCCTGCTGGAAGTGCTGAATTGGAGAGAATGAAAGTTGAATTCGGCGACAATATAGCAGTGGTATCTATTTACACTCCTTTTTTGGGCCAACCCAAGCCTAATAGCAAATACGACTTCCGGACTGAATTTGGTATTCAGATCGAAAATCAACTGGGGTTGTATCTCGGTAAACCCGCAGCCAGTATCAACAGAAAATTATTTCCCGGTGAGGAATATCTCCCCATAGCCAATCTCGGTCGATGGGCGTCCTATGTATTGGATGAACTCGAAGACTTTTCCCCGATTAAAATTGAAAGTAACCGCGAATACAATTCAATTACCAGGGAGCTGGAAATTGATTTCAGCATTCTGTCCAATACCCATATGGAAGGAGACTTCAGATTTACCGTGTACTTAGTTGAATCCGGAATTATAGATCCTCAGGAGAACCCCGGTGGAGTAATCGATAATTACGTCCACAACAATGTCCTGCGAGCTGTTTTGTCTTCCGTTAATGGCGATGTCCTATCTTCTCAAATCAGTCCCTTAAACTCCCTCAATCGATCCTATACCTTTACCTTGCCCGACGAGGATGGCTGGTGGGTAGCGGAAAACTGCACGGTAGTGGCCTATGTGTCCGAGAGAACATCAGAAGGCACAGAAGTGATCCAGGCAAGTAAATTCAACCTGGTGAACTAATTTATACTTAATCGGTTAAATATTTTTTTTCGTGGCTACCTTTTTGAAAATCAGTTCTGATTACCACATCCGAAAATAGGATGTAAATCTTTGCCTCCTTTCGGTTTTAGCTGTATATCGTTTTACTAACCTGAGTTTGATTATTATCGCGATGCATAATTCATAGAAAACTCTCTAGATAAGTGTTTAGTTAAGTATACTTTAGCCGGCCCAAGTCTTGGTCTTTCTTCCTTTTTCTTCGTTAAAAAAGCCTCACTTAGCTGCGGCTAGGTTACGTTTTTCCGCCTTGAAAAAGAAAAAAAATACCTGTGACTTAACCGACACAGCACACTT
>JAGTVA010000197.1 GCA_018224445.1 Saprospiraceae bacterium | reverse complement strand
CCCGAGCGTATCGATATGATAAAAAAGGGGATTGACCCCAGCAGCGAATTGGATGCTGAAGAGTTTCTTGACAAGGACATAGAAATTCCGTTCAGCGAAGGAGACCTCGGCCGTGCTCATTTACTTCCCAAATGTTCTAATTGGTAATACGGTTTGGTCTAGATAGATGATTTAGGGGTCCAATATGCACTACCGTTGCATAGAGTTAGGGTAAATAAGCTCCGAATGAAGACATTATTCACACTGCGATCGCAAATGGGCTTGAGTTGGCTTTTATCTATACACAGAACAATCCGGTTAATCTTAGAAATTAAACTGCCCTCCTTTCCTCAGCTAACCAAAACCATCAATTAAAAGGGATCAATATTGATCCAACATGTACTTGATGATATCAGTAGTGGTAACGATTCCCTTAAGATTGTTTCCATCCACTACCGGCAGTGCGTGAAAATCCTGATTTGTAAAAATCTCCGCCACCTCTTTAATCGCATCTTCGGACGTTACGGTACTCGGGTTAGAAGTCATTACCTGAGGTACACTCAGCATATCCAATACCGCTTCGTCTACCTCATTTTGGTTTTCAAACAATCCACCAAAAGTAAGGCGGTTCAGGTCTGTAGCACTTACAATCCCAACCACTTTACCACCTTTGGTGACCGGCATGTGCCTGATTTTTTCTTTCTTGAAAGTCGCCATAATATCTCTCAATGAATCGCTTTCATTGGCCACACGCACATTGGAGGTCATTATTTTACTTACCGGTTCTCTTTTTTTCATAGTTTTTTTCTTTTTAAATTCGTTATAAAAATAGATTCTTTTTTACTCTCAATCCTTATGATTAAGGTTATATTTTAGAAAATATATCTTGGTCATTCTGCAGATAGATACGATAAAATAATTTAAAAGTCCGATTTAAATGCTGCATTAATTTGCCAGGACTTAAGAAAACAACTTCAAAAATGTCTTCGCTAAAGGTCGCTGTCACAAGATAACCCTCACCCAATTATATTCGATCGAAAAACCTCCGCCTACACAGTGATTTACCCAACGATAATCCCGATTTCGATTATTCTATATCGGTTAAATATTTGTGTTTCAAGGTTTATATATAATTCGCAAACTCACGTTATTAGCTTAAAATAAATATTGATATAATAAAGCCCAGTGAGTAGAAACACTAAGCCTGCTATGATTCGCATTACTTTTTCCACTTTCGTCACCGCTTTAAAATACATTCCCAACTTTTTCATACTGAAAGCAATCACAAAAGCAAAAAGTATTACAGGCAAGCCTGTTCCAACCGAAAAAACAACAGGTAATGCCAATCCTGCACTTGCAGAAAGTGTCATTGGGATGAGCATTGCAAAAAACAAAGCACCACTGTAAGGGCAAAATGCCAGAGCGAACAATGCTCCCAAGAGGAATGAACCCAACAAACCCTTGGTCTTGAATTTTTCAGAAAACTTATCGGTAAAATTTCCGCCTTTGATGAAATTAAGCTTTATGACATCAAGCATAATTAAACCTATGAGGATCAACACAAAACCAATATACTTTTCTCCATTGCCCTGAAAGAGTTTTGCTATCTGAAATTTGCTTGCCCCAAAATAAATAACAGCCCCAATCGTCGTATAACTAAGAACTCTTCCAAGTGTATAAAGTAGTCCGCTTAAAAGTACTTTCTTTTTATCCGTAATGGTTTTAGCAATAAATGCGGTTGCAGTAACATTCGTTGCTAAAGGGCATGGCGCAATAGCCGTAAGCAGTCCTAAAGCAAATGCAGCTAAAATGGGTGCTTCCCGGTTTTGAGCTAATTCATTCAACCAATCCATTCTTGTGTTTTTAAATTTGGAAATGAAATAATTTGATGTTTTCCAATTTAAATCAGTTTCTGAAGAGTTCTATTTCCCGCTTTAAACCCGCTATGAATTTGTCGCTGTTCCCCGCATTCATAAAGGCGAAATCCGTGAGGTCTTTTTTCTCTCCTGTTTTGGGATTGTAAAGAAAAATAGCAGTGCCGGTGGCTTCAAATTCTTCTGCTTTTTTCTCGTTTTTCTTCTCATCTACATTTACCAAAGAAAACTGGATAGATGAGTAACTTTTAAGCGTTTCCAGGATGAGTTCTTCAATCTTGTTACAGGTCATACAGCGGCGTTCTGAGTGAAACTGTAGGACTTCAATAGCTGAATTGCCGGAAGATATTTGTGAATGGCTCGTATTTTGAGCTTCACTGTTACAAGCGGTAAAAAGCAACATCGTTAGTGTTGCCAATGATAAAAAGATGTGATTTGATTTCATTGTATTTAAATTTTGTTGGTTCCGTATTTATTGATAATGGCCACTTGCCCGGCGTGATAGGCTGTATGTGAAACAATTCTGCCAAAGGCCTCAGCTTTGGTTTTCACGCCAAATTCTTTAGTGGAAATAGTGGATTCCCAATCTTCATTCGTTTGTTTTTCCACAATAGATTCGAGTTTTTCAAAAGATTGAGAAACATAGTCTTTCAATGCTTCTAAATCAGTCCATTCCCCGGTATCCCTTTTCTGGATCACGGTTTTTGCAGTAACTTTTACAGTGGTATCTCCAAAAACGTTTTTTGCAAAAAGCAACTCCACCTCTCCGATATGGCGAATGAGAAAACCTACCGAGTTGGGGGAATTACCTAATCGCTTTTGTAAATCTCCCTCTGAAATATTTTCAATTTGATTAGAAAATCGAGTTCGGGCTTCCAGCCAAAGTTCTATTAATATTTGAGTTTTAGTCCTCATCTGTTTAAATTTGTTAGTGAACGATTAATTGCCGACGAGAAATTTAAACATCTCCCTCTATGTCCGGCAGTAATTATGTCGGTCAAGGACCGTCTCATCTGTTTGTACTTATTTTAAACGATTAAAAGCAGGTTAAATAAAAATCCGGAAAAAATGATAAATAATGTTACCACCCCAAAAAAGATGGCGATGAGTTTCAATGTCATTACTTTTTTGAGTAAAGTAGCTTCTGGAATGGACAGTCCTACCGTTGCCATCATAAAGGCAATAGCTGTTCCCAGCGGTACACCTTTGGCAACAAATACCTGAATAACAGGAACAATTGCAGCAGCATTGGCGTACATAGGAACGGCAACAAATACCGCCAAGGGAACCGTCCACCATTGGCCACCGCCCAAATAATGTCCAAAAAAGTTTTCAGGTACATACCCGTGCATAACTGCTCCTATACCAATTCCGATAATCACATAGAGCAAAACCCCTCTGACAATTTCCCAGGCACCTCGCGTTATTCCCGGTAGTCGTTGGAGAAAAGTGTTTTTTTCTTCTTCAAATTCACGTTGTTGGTGCTTATTTTCAAGAATCTTCTTTACCCAGTCAGAAAGCAAAGGTTCAAGCTTGAATTTACCTAATAGCCAGCCTCCAATAGTCCCTAATATAATGCCGGAAATTGCATATATTAAAGTAGCCTTTATGCCAAACATGCCTATAAACATCGCAATGGCAATTTCATTCACTAAGGGCGAAGTAATGAGAAATGCAAAAGTTACACCTAGTGGAATACCCCCCTGAACAAACCCAATAAAAAGTGGTACTGAAGAACAGGAACAAAAGGGTGTGATTGCTCCAAATAAAGAGGCGAAAAAATACTCTAATCCATATAGTTTTTTTCTGTTCAGGAAATCTTTAAGCCTTTCAATTGGTAAATAAGCATTCACAATTCCCATTAAAAAAACAATCACAAATAATAGGATTAAAATCTTCAAAGTGTCATATACAAAGAAGTTTAGGGCAGTTCCTAAATGAGTTTCGGCTCCAATTTCAAGTACTGAATAGATGAGCCAATCAGAAAAATTTTGTATCCAATCGAACATCAGCTTTATTCCTTGAAATTTCTAATAAAGTTTCTAGCATTATCCCCGCGTAAATAATCGGCTATTCCTCCTTTTTTACGGAAATCGACAAAGACTACTCCATTTTTCACTCCTTCTTGTGCAGTAGTTGGGCAAATTTCTTTCACTCGGACCTGACTTTCGATTGCATTATTTTTTGAGGAGTTCAATAATTTCACGCACTTGAGCAACCCTGCCTTTGATTTTAATTTCTTCGTCAATCATCAGTACCGGTGTGGTAAGCACATTGTATTTTAACATTTCTTGAATGTCGTCGACCTTAATTACTTCTGCTTCAACGCCTGATTGCTTTACGGCTTCTTGAGCATTGGAGTAGGTGGATTTGCACTTGGGACATCCCGGACCTAAAACTTTTATCTGTGTCATATCTTTATGTTATTGATTTTAGATCGCAAATTTACGAATATTTATTCGTATTTCGCAAACATACGAACAACTATTAAAAAAAATTATTCTAACACCTTGTTGAAGAGCTTTTTAGCTGCCGACCAATTTTCTTTGTTGATGCAATATTTAGTCGTAGGGGGTGTAATGTCGCCCTGAATTAACCCCGCGTCTTTGAGTTCTTTCAAGTGTTGGGACAAGGTAGATTTGGCAATAGGTAATTCCTCTGCCATATCGCCATGATAGCAACAAGCCTGAGAATTAAGCAACTCCAATATCGCAATTCTAACGGGGTGTCCCAACGCTTTTGCAAACCTCGCTGTTTGAACTTGCTCTGTTGAAAAATAGTCTGTTTTCAGAATACCTGGCATAATAAATAAGTCTTATTGTTCGCAAATATACGAATAAATATAAAATTCAGAAGAGTATGGACGACAAAATTTCAGTCCGTTCCCTAAAAATTGTTACAATGGGCAGTTTTAGCATATAATCCGAAAAATTCAGGTTTTTTATCTGTGGTAATCTGTGAAATCTGTGGTGAAAAAATATTAGCGGCGAATCCGGGGGTTCGCAGTTCTCCCATTCCACCCCCATTTCCTTGCACGGCAATTCACATTGTATTACTTTTGAGGTCCTTTAGGGTTGGGAAGTGATTGAGGATTGAATTTTTGAGTGTAACCGAGGATAAAAAAAACAGAAATGACCGCAAAAAATATACTATTCGACCTCGGCAATGTACTGATTGATTTGGATATACCGGAAACCTATCGCAAGCTTCAGGCCTTGATCGACGATGAGCATGCAGAGAGTGCAGAAGATAAAATAAACCGGATTGTGTTCCGCTACGAAAGGGGCGAACTCAGCGACGAGCTCTTTATCAATGCCATATTGAAGTTGAGCAGGCGAGAGGTCCAGGCGGCCGATGTGATTGAAGCGTGGAACGCCATGTTGATAGGCATTCCGGAGCGGAGGATGGATTGGTTGGGAGAGATGAAAAAACACCACCGGATGGCCGTTTTTAGCAATACCAACGACCTTCATATTTCCTGGGTGCGGTCTTATTTAAAAAGGGCTCACCCGGATTGTGATTTTGAAAGGGAATTTTTTGAAAAAATATTTTATTCCCATCAAATGGGTTGTCGCAAACCGGAAACGGTATGTTTTGAAAAAGTCTTGAATGAATTGGGGTGGAAGCCAAAAGATACGGTGTTTATCGACGATATAGAGGAGAATGTGATAGCTGCGGATAAAGTCGGTATGACGGGAATGCAACTCGTGCCTGATATGCCTGTAGAAGAACTGATTCCACCCGGTTCCCTGATTTCCTCCCCACCCCAATCTGACTCCTAAAATTTAGTTTTATGGGAATTTTTGATGTTTTGGATCTTATTGGTACGGCCGTTTTTGCCATATCGGGTGCCCTGGCCGGTATGCACAGGAGGCTGGATCCATTCGGCGTATTCATCATAGGGATAACCACTGCCATTGGAGGAGGGACACTCAGAGATATTCTCATTGGCCGAACACCTGTAGGCTGGATGCAAGACATGAATTACCTCTTTGTTATAATTGCCGCCATTTTCATTACTTTCATTTTGCGCCAGCGCCTGGTCTACCTCCGAAAGACTTTTTTTCTCTTCGATACCATAGGTTTGGGATTGTTTACCATTACCGGGGTGGAATTGGGATTGCAGGCGGGCTTACATCCGATTGTCTGTATCATGCTGGGTACGATGTCGGCGAGTTTCGGAGGAGTATTGCGCGATGTGTTGTGCAATGAGGTGCCGATCATCTTTCAAAAAGAAATTTACGCCCTGGCCTCGGTGGCGGGGGGAACTGTTTTTATCTTGCTGTTAAGTACCGGATTAACCCAAAGCATTATTTACGTGCTCACCAGTTTTCTGGTAATGGTCATTCGCACTTTGGCTGTTAAGTACAACTGGTCGCTGCCGCAGCTGTATTTGCCGGGTAAATAAAAACGAATTCGAGGGGTTTTTGAAATCATATATAAGTGAACCAAAACTATAATATTTTCAATAAATATCTTCTAAAATAATAAAATTATTTCCGTCCAGATTGAAGGGTGAAGTTGATTTTTATCATTCCTCCGGTCTCATACTAATGAGGCTAAACAATCCGGCAACTACGGCAGCGGGATAGAGAATCCCCAAGGCAGCTAAAAAGGTGGACAGCATTTTTGCAGCCTGATTTACAGGGTATATATCGCCAAAACCTACGGTGGTCAGGCTGGTAAGACTGAAATAAATATATTGGGTGAAATCCTTTTCGTCTCCCTTTAGTTCTATATTTCCACTCAGTGAATTCCCAAGGGTTAATTCGATAATATAAAAAGAAAAAGCACCGAGCAACGCAATGATAAAATACACATTGACGGCACCTATAATCCGGTAAAAATTGAATTTTCTATCTCTGAAAAGCAGCATGAAATTGGTGATAATAAAGACCAGTAAATTTAAACAGGTAAAAATACTTTCCAAAAGCGGAAATCCATCGTAACCCTCATAAAAGTGATACATCCGAAGGAAAAAGCTGATCGTGAAAAATACAATGGCGACGATGAGGAGCAAATAATTGTAGGCCGAGAGTATGCCCACCAAAAAAATGGCCAACATCATGATGTTTAACAGTGGGATAAATGAGAGATCTTCTTCGATCAACACGGGCAGGATAAACAAAGTAAAAACCAGCATCAAAAGCAAGGTCACAAAACTCACATCCTGTACCCAGTAGATTTTTAGGTTTTTAAACCAGTTTGTATTTCTCATCGCACCCCAAATTTACTCTATTTTTTTAATTATTCAATTTGCCCGTTGCTCTGCTATATTTCGCGGTGCGGTGAAATCGTTTACAAGAACGCCTGACGTGCAGCCCTTTACGTTTTATGCCCACGCTCTCCCCCGATCCCTGAAGGGGAGTCAGCGCCCAGTTAGATATAATTAAATCACAGCACAAAAAAAATATTATTGCTCCAGTTTATCGTGGTGTATATCCATTTGCGGATAGGGGAAGCTGATTCCGTGTTCGTCAAAGGCTTTTTTCACCTGTTCAATAAGCTCGTAATGAACGCCCCATCTGTCCTCTGCAAGTGTCCAGCACCTCACCTTAAAATTGACGCTGCTGTCGGCCAATTCATCGACAAAAATATCGATGTTTTGATCTTTCAGTACCCTGGGGTTGTTTTCCAATAAACCCTTGATCACCGACCTGGCTTTATCGATGTCGTCGTTGTACCCGATTCCGAAAATCCACTCCAGTCTCAGGGTTCCCAGTACAGCGATATTGGTAATGGCTCCACTGGTAACCACCCCGTTGGGCAAATAAACTTTCTGCCCGTCAAAAGTGTGAATCATTGTCTGAAAAATGCCGATTTCTTTTATCGTACCTCCTATCCCCTGCATTGTCACCAAATCTCCTACCTTAAAGGGTCTCAGAGTGAGCAGCAAAATCCCACTGGCAAAATGCCCCAGGGTCCCCTGGAGGGCCAGTCCAATAGCAAAGGCCACGGCACCGATAACTGCAATAAAAGAAGCGGTCTGAATGCCAAAAACTCCCGCTACACTGATGAGAACCAATACCTTGAGAGTTACCTTGATTATTTTAGACAAAACGGGAGTGAGGGTGGGGTCAATTTCTTTTTTATTCATGCCCCTGGCTACCAGATTTCCCACCTTATTGGCCAGCCAAAAACCGATTATCAGGGTAATTAAAGCCAGCAACACGGTGGTCGCAAATTCTGTGGCGGTAACAATAATAGTCTCTGAGTCAAAATACTCGTCCATAAATTTTATTTTTTTTATTTGAAAAAATTATTAGTTACTATCTCAAGTTTCTCAGTTGGTAAAACATTTAATATTAGTTGGTTATAAACTATATAAATATATAATTGTATAATAAATAAAACCAAAACGCACCTAATCAATTGTTTGCAAAAGTTTTTCTTCAGCTGCTTAAATAAACTCTTACTACTTCCTTAACTTATCAAGGCTTATGGTATTTTAGACCCTAGTGTCATTCCAATCACCCACCGGACCGGCATTTTGATAATTTTTCGAGGTGAACGAACGATCCCGAAGGGTGGAGGTCCGGGGGACCTCCAAGTGAGAGAACCGCAAAGCGGGTGGGTTTGCTTTACTGCCGGACACAAAGGAGAGTGTTTAAATTCTTCGTCGGCAGTCAATGGTTCACAAACAATTTTAAACAGATGAAACGGTCCATGAACGAACGAACCCGAAGGGCGAAGGTCCAGGGGACCTTTGAGTGAGAGAACCGCGATAGCGGGTGGGCTTGCAATTACTGCCGGTCACAAAGGGGGATGTTTAAAATTCTCGTCTGCAGTTGATCGTTTATAAAAATTTAAACAGATGAAAGTACTTGTACTTACAGATCACCGCGGGCACAGCGAACAAAATTCAGTTTACGGCCTGGTAAGGGCTATGAGTAAATTGGAGAAGGGTGCTCAGTTTTTTATCGCCTCCCGTGGATTGAGCGTCAACGACCCTTTTTTTTACGACTTTAAAAGTTCTGAGTTAGAGGTTCTGAGATGCGTAGAGGATTTTAGATATCATCCGGATCACGCTTTTTTCATGAAGCCCGGGATCATAATGAATTTGAAAGATTTTGACTGGATACTGCTGCGTTTGCCCAGGCCTATACCCGATGGTTTTTTTGACTTTTTGAGAGCGAACTTCAATGAGGATAAAATCATCAACCGACCTTCGGGCATTGAATTGACGGGCAGTAAATTGTTCTTGTTGAATTACCCGAAGTGGTGCCCGCCCATGAAGCTTTGTGAAAGTGTGAAGGACATTCGCGAGTTTGCCGATCGGTTTCCCATCGTAATCAAGCCACTGGAAAATTACGGGGGCAAGGGATTGGTGAGAATTGACGGAAAAAAGGTCTGGGAAGAGAACGAACTTACCGACAGGGAAAAGTTTTTTGATAAACTCAGTAGGGAGAAAGATATCAGATACCTTGGGATGAAATACCTGACCAATGTCCACCTGGGAGACAAACGGATAATGATCAGCAATGAAGAAATATTGGGGGCTTCTCTTCGCACTCCACCCCCCGGATCCTGGTTGTGCAATGTGGCTCAGGGGGGAACTTCTTCAGAGGTGGAACTGGATGAAAGGGAAATCGAAATGGTGAAGGCCCTGATACCCGATATGAAAAGTCAGGGAGTGGTCCTGTTTGGAGTTGACACTCTTGCCGGGAACGATGGCCTGCGCTACCTCTCCGAGATCAACACCCTCAGTCTGGGGGGATTGGCTCCCGCGGAAATGAATTCAAAATTACCCATATTGGAAAAAGCCGCTCAGGGCATCTGGAATTATATAAAACAATAAATACTATGTTAGGCAAACCCGCGAATTTAATTCAGGACATTGATTTTGACCTTTACGAGAGTGGAAAAACTCACCGACTGTGGTTACACCTCATTGACGATCCCCTCGGCAATGCTGTTGCCATACCGGTGATATTGGTAAAGGGGTCCCACCCGGGAAAAACCCTGGGTATTACCGCCGCTTTACACGGCAATGAGATCAATGGAATTTCAATTATTCAAAGGTTGATCAACGAAATAGACCCCACCGCGTTCCACGGGAATATTTTGGCCATTCCGGTGGTCAATATTCCCTCTTTTACCAATCGCAAAAGAAGGTTTGTAGACAATGTAGACCTCAACCACATCATGCCCGGAAATAAAAAGGGGAATGTCAGTGGGGTTTACGCCTATCGGTTTTTTCACAAAGTGATCAAAAATATCGACTACCTGCTGGATCTCCATACGGCGAGTACCGGAAGGATAAATTCTTTTTACATCAGGGCGGACATGAAAAATAAAATCACAGCCAAACTCGCCAAACTTCAAAATCCCGATATTATCGTCCACAATCCACCGGCAGATGGAACGCTTCGCGGTGCTGCCAGTGCGTTGAACATCCCCGCCATTACCCTGGAAGTGGGTAACCCCAATACCTTCCAGAAGAGCATGATACATACAAGCATTACCGGCATTTACAATGCGATATTTCACCTGGGCATGATGGAGGGCACTCTGGTCGCAGATGAAACTCCCGTGATTCGCTGCTCGGGTTCCTATTGGTTGTATACCGACAGAGGGGGCATCCTCACCGTTTTTCCAGCCACTACTAAAATAGTGGAGAAGGGAGAGAAAATCGCGGTGATAAGGGATATTTTTGGAACTATTATAAAGGAGTATTTTAGTCCGGAGCGAGGAGTGGTGATCGGAAAAAGTGTCAATCCGGTGAATCAAACCGGAGGGAGAATTCTGCACCTGGGTGTTTTAAGGAAGTAATTTCTATGTGTTTTTTCAAGAAAAAAACCGAAAAAAATGGATTTTGACAAAGTGAAATACAAGGTTTTCAACAGCTCCAATTGGATGGTGATTCACTGGTTGGTCAATCCGGGCATGGCATTCAACGAACTGGTGCTGGGGCAACGCGTTCCCAAAATAATGTTGGAGGACAAATCGGCGGATGAACCCAGGTTTGAGCGGACCTATGTGCCCTGTCCACATTGTAAGAGTGTGCACAAAAGCAAAATTTGGAGCCCGCAATCCAGCGTCGGATTCGGTAACTGGTACGGCT
>JAGTVA010000196.1 GCA_018224445.1 Saprospiraceae bacterium | reverse complement strand
TTCTCATCGGATTTATCAAAAAGGTAAAATTGGTTTTAAGATAAATTTTTGGGATAGTATACCCTTGATTAAGGTCTTCTTTGGTCTGCCCATTCAAGGTCGATATAAAAAACACAGCTATGAAAAATACAAAAATTAATCTCATCATGACGCAGTAGTCTATTTTCCAATCACTCCCAGTGGTCGGATATTTTCGATGTCACTAATGTCGTATAACCTAAATTCCTTTTTGGAGGAAATGATCGCCTGCTCTCCTTTAATGATGATATCCACAGGGTCTGAAACACCAAATGAATAGTCTGTCAAAACCACCTTATGGGGATTTGAAATATCAAATACCTCAACCAGATGGTTGCCACCATCACATACCAGCAAATAGTTGCCTTTATAGCCTAAGCCGTTGGGTTGATTCATGGGATATTGACTAATAAATACGGGGTTTAATTTGTCCTCAATATCGTATACTACCAGGGCACTGACTGCATTGATGATCCCACAGATATTATTGATAATTTTGATAGTAGAATAAGCAAAATGGTCTTTTACTACAACAGGATCACACCCTTCTAATAAGATTTCTCCCCGGTCACTTTTTGATAATAAAACCGGGCTGTCCGGTTGATCAATCCCCAAAATATACAATGCGTTGGTGGATCCGATAAAAATAGTCTCATCGTAAATTATTATAGTCTCTAATCCGAAATCAGTGGTGAGCACATTAACCAGTTGTGGGTTATCCGGATCTGACAGACTGAAAGTCTTAACCTCATTTAAATTCAATACGTACATATAATCGTTGTGAACCACAAATCGGGTAATCGAGCCGGATTGTCCATTATTATCTAAGGACATGTTTTGGTCCTTGGAGCAGGCTGAAAAAATTAATATCAATAAAATAACCAACAAAGCATTCCTCATAAGTGTGGAGTTTATAGTTAAAAAAGCTAATTATTCGTTTGGCATGCAGCCTCTTCCAGATAGACATCTTCCCAACCACCTATAGCACCCCGACTTTCATCCACGCACTCAAAAATTCCATTGTATAATTCCGGAAACAATATGGGGTTGAGTTGATTCTCATTTCGGGAAATAACTTTTATGTCGAAAAGATCGGTTATATCCAGGGTCAATAAATCTCTCCAACTGTCGGCGTACAGCCGATTTCCGGAGATGGAGAAATCAGTAATCGCCGGGATTTTTAAAAAAGTCAAATAAGTGGGAAAGTTGGGATCCGAGACATCGTATACGTGAATTCCCCGGCGGTCTTCCAACATAAAAAAGTGTGGTTCTCTTAAAAAAATGGTGCCGGTGGAAATTACTTCTTGCTGAGGGAGATTGGCAATGTCATTCAACTCATTGTGCGGAATGTAAATCGGTTTTTTACCCATACCTGAATGGAGCAAAGGCTCTTTTTCACAAGCCAGGAGGAACGCAAATAGGAAAAAGACAAAACAGTACCGAAGTGAGTGACAGAGATTCATAGGTTTTATTATCTTAACCTATAACGATGGTCAAGCTTTAAAGCTGCCTGAAGTTTTTTAATTTGTAAAGAGTAGGAGTTGCTAATGGTGAGAATGGTGTTCCGCCTTTTTATATAACTCAAGTTTCGTACTTGATAAACAATTTAACTTAAGCATTTTATAGATTATATAATAGGTATAACTAAAACACACTTAATCAATTGTTTACAAAAGTTTCTCTTCATCAGATAAAAATATTCTCTTACTTGTTCCTTAAAGTATTAAGGCTTATGGTATTTCAGACCCTAGGTTCCCGTCACTTCATTTACCTACCGGATCGGCATTTTGATAATTTTTCGAGGATCCACTTGAATGTTTTGCGATTTGATGGGTTTAATTTCCGGTATTCATGAAAGTGAAAATAAAAGTCCTACTCAATGAATTAGTCAAGAGGCTTTAGCTGTCTGAGCGCCTTAAATCCCGACACCTATTAATCATCCTTTTCTTAGAACCCATATTGATCATTATGAGAACCATTAGGATAGGAACCATACGGATTTAAAGGAAGCGAGTTTTAAAGCCGACTTAGCAAGACCTTCAAAAGTGGACCGAAAATTATCAACAGCCTTGATTTTTTGTTTCTTTTGTATTAAGACAAAAGAAAAAAGAGAATTAAAATTTTAAATAAAAGTAATAATTAAAGTCTAAATTTGTAAATATACAGGAAATTAAATAGTACGAGAGAAACAAATCATTCGTTCTTCGTAATAGAACTGCGAAACTTGAATATATAAGAAATTCTCACCTTACCGGACTGGGAAGAACTTCATATTATGATGATTTCCCCTTTTTCCAGCTATGATGTCCTCCATAGTGGGATAAGGGTCGAGGCTATAAAGGTCCGACAATCTCCATTTTTTTTACCCCAGGGATAATGTGACTCAAATGGTTAACGAACCCTCCATGTAAGGTTTTTTTTAGTAGTGTATTAATTGCAAAAATCCCTTATTGCATCCCCGGCTACTTCATGACCCAATTTTTTAGCTTCATGCAGGTCTGAACATCCGCTGCTTAAGTCGTTAATTACCAGCTTAGCAACCCCTCTGGCAAAGTATGCCTGCGCATTTTCGGGATTGAGTTCAATGGCTGAAGTGAGGTCTTTTATAGCTTCTCTGTGGTTACCCAGTTCGTGTTTGGCAACTCCCCTGTTAAAATAGGCTACTGCATCCTCCGGTTCGTGCGCTATAGCTAGGTTACAGTCTTCAATGGCTCCAGTGTAATTCCCAAGATCGATTTTTGCAGCTGCTCTGTTCACGTAAGCCTGGTCGTGTTCGGGGTTTATCTCTATGGCCTTACTGTAATCCTCTATAGCACCCCAGGGGTCACCTATTCTCCTTTTTGCAGCTCCTCGGTAATAATAAGCTTGAGCGTCTGAGGGATTAATCTCTATGGCTTTGTTATAATCTTCAATGGCTCCTTTATAGTCCAGTAATCTTCCCTTAGTAAGTCCCCTGTTGTGATATGCTTCTATAAACCATGGATTTATCTCAAGGGCTGTGGTGTAGTCTTCTATGGCTCCTCGGTAGTCTTCTAATTCGTGTTTTTCAATCGCGCTGCGAAACCACTTTTGTGCTTCCTTTTCTATGGAAGACACAGGAAAGTTAGGAGTATCCGTTTCTTCTCTTGCCTCAATCGTATGGGAAGGAAAGTTAGAAGTATCTGTTTCTTTTCCTTTCTCAGTGAAAGGTGAAGGAATGTTAGAAGTATCCGGTTTTTCTTTATCCTCATCGATAACTCGAGGATAGTTAGATTCCTCTGGTTCAGATCTTTTCGAGTTGGTGCAGCTATTGCACCACATGATAACTAGCAGAAAAAAAAATACGACTCTCATGGCTTGGCCTGTTTTTAATAAAAAATATTCTAAGAGGAATATGTTATCGTGCCCAAAGGTAATAAATAGGAAGTAAACCAGTATTGTCCCGTCTCAAGGGCTGTGGAATATCCGGGTAGAAAAATGTCCTTCTTTTAATTATCCGGATCGCCTACCTCGTCTGGCGAAGCATTTTCGTCCTTTTCCTTCTCCTTTAGTTTGCCCTCCTTATAATCTCTGAATTCATTAATTTTGGTTTTTTTCCAGAGGGGAACTCCGTCTTCATAAGCAGCTCTTCCGATGATGTGCGCAGCAATGGGCGAAGTGATGAGCAAAAAGACCAGAATGGCAACTGCTTTAATAGCTACCCCCACCTCGTTGAAGTGAATGGCTACTCCTATCATGATGCAAGACACTCCCAGGGTGGCCGCTTTGGTGATGGCGGACACGCGTATGTAGAAATCGGGCAATCTCACAAGGCCGATTGCGGAAATGAATACAAAGATCACTCCGGTCATGATGACTGCAGCACTTACAATTTCAATCATTGTTTATGGCTTTTTCTCATGTAATAGGCAAAGGCTACAGCCCCCAAAAACATAATGAGGGAAAGAATAATTGCGACATCCAAATAGGACTCCACCCCGGTGGTAAGAGAGTAAATTGCAATCATACCTATGGTGATGGTACCTATGAGGTCAAAAGCAATAACCCTATCGGGCAGTGAAGGGCCTATGATGATCCTTATAAAGACCAATATTGCTGAAAAACTCAGCAATATTAAAGCTATCAATAGTACTATGTCAAACCAGTTCATCTCGTTACAGCTAATAATTTTTTCTCAAATCCATTCTTAATACCGCTTTTGATCTCCTCTACATCGATTTCTTTGAATGATATTGCGTGAACAAACAAGTACTTCTTGTCTTTTGACAAATCGAGACTCAAGGTTCCGGGAGTCAGTGAAATCATATTTGCGAGTAAAGTAATTTCATAATCTGTTTTTGCCTCCAGAGGAAATGCAACAATGCAGGGCCTCATTAAAGTAGTCGGGGTGAGGACATCGTAGGCTACCCTTAAATTTGCTACTATAAGCTCTTTTATAAAAAATAGGATCAGGTTCATTAACCGGGGTAATTTATAAAAGTATTGCCTTGCTATAAAATAGGCCAATGGCCAGGACAGGGTGAACATCCCGAGTGCTACAGCCAGCAGACGGCTTGCTGTCGATTCCCATCCGGTGAGAAAAAACAGAACCCAGGTGAGAATTCCGGCAAGTGCGATATGTGGTATTAGTAGCTTCATTCGTTTAGTCCTAAAACTTTATTAATATAAATTTCCGGCGACTGCAATTGTTCAGCAGTCATCATCGCCAACTTCATCACGGGTTCACCAAACAATCCAATAGCCAGGGTAATAGTCGCTAAAAATACAACGGGTATGACCATGGGGGTAATGGACCACAACCCAACAGGAGATATCTCCTTCTCACTTTCCTCCTCTATAGTCATTTTTTTCCAAAAAACTTCATTCCAGATTTTGGTCATGGAATAGAGGGTTAAAAAGCCCACCACCAGAGCCACCGTAACTATTAAATAATCCTGGACTTCCAAGCCGGCTTTTATCAGTATAAATTTAGCCCAAAAACCCGAGAGTGGAGGAAAACCCGCCAGTGAAAAAGCAGAAATAACAAACAAGATGCCAAGTAGGGGATATTTGCTGTAAACGCCACCCAGCTTTTTTAGTTGAAAGCTTCCTTTCAGTCGATTGACAACTCCACTCACTAAAAACAGGTTTGTCTTTACTATGATGTGGTGCATGATATAAAAAACGGCACCTGCCAGGGCCAATTTGGTATTGAGAGCCAACCCCATAATCATATAGCCGATTTGACTTATGATGTGAAAAGACAGTATTTTCCTAAATTCCATCTGTGCAGCTGCTCCCAATACTCCAACAAGCATGGTAGTTCCCGCGGTAATTAAAAGTAAATTATCGATGAATACACTGTCGTGATTAAATATCATGGTAAAAAACCGAATAAATGCATACACGCCTACCTTCGTCAGTATACCTGCAAAAAAGGCAGAAACAGTAACCGGTGGAGTGTGGTAGGATGCCGGCAGCCAGCTAAAAAGGGGGAATATGGCGGCCTTTACTCCAAAAGCGATGAAGAAAAAGATGGCGGCGAGGGTTACCAGATTTTGGTCGGGAATAGCGGATAACCGCAAAGCCAGGTCAGCCATATTTAAAGTCCCTGTCAATCCGTAAAGTATTCCGGTACCTGCGAGAAAGAAAGCGGAGGAAACGATATTGAGGGTTACGTACTTAATGGCTCCCTCCAATTGTGGTTTGGTATTGCCCAAAGCCATCAAT
The DNA here is from genome assembly GCA_018224445.1 of Saprospiraceae bacterium. GTDB lineage: Bacteria > Bacteroidota > Bacteroidia > Chitinophagales > Saprospiraceae > PWJY01. The sequence goes on along the minus strand of JAGTVA010000196.1, from coordinate 4,680 downwards.
ACAAAGGAACTTATCAACATCATTTCAAACCAAACGTACAGGTTAAACACATCTCCTGAAAGGAAGGCTCCGCAAACACTGAACAATAAAAAACACATCAGTGGATAGAATCCAAAATTCAATCTCGACTGGTCTACATCAGACAGGGAAAAAACCGCCACGGCAATGGCGGTAATCGAGGTCAACAAGATCATGATGGTACTGAGTAAATCAGCTACCATAGTAATGCCGTAAGGGGCACCCCATCCGGCTGATTGAAGTGTAATTACCTCGTGGGCAATTACACTGTTAAGCAGATTAATGGCCGCCAGAAGCAAAGCCGTTGTACCCCCTATAAAGATATACTTTTGTAGCCGGGTATTCTTCCAGGAAAAAATACTCAAAATTCCTGCGAATAGGGGTATCAGAAGTACAATTAACAATTCATTTTCCATTAATCTTCCAATCTATCTGTTGTATTTAAATCGTCTAGATCATCGGTATCACCTGCTTGGTAGCCCACTTTGATCAGTACTATTGCAAATGCCTGTATCCCAAAGCCAATAACGATGGCCGTAAGAATCAAGGCTTGTGGTAATGGATCTGCGAAAGGTTCGGTCAATTGGCTTGCTTCTTCCGGTATCAATGGAGGTGCCCCTCTGGTAACTCTACTGATTGTAAATAACAAAAGGTTGGAAGCGTAACCCAAAATGATCAAACCGATGATTAACTTCACAAAACTCCTGTGCAGAATCAGGTAAATTCCACCGGCGTAAAGTCCTCCAATCAAAAATGGCAATATATCTTCCATGTCATTCTTCCCAAAGTGAAAAAATAATCCCAAGTATCGTCCCCGCTACCAACAAATACACCCCGATGTCAAACAGTATGGGCGTTCCCGGCTTTCCCAATAACGGAATTGAAATTTCATCATACCACAATCCCGTCATGAAAGTTTCCCCTGCAATGAGGGGAATTATACCACTGAGCACCGCGATTAACAATCCCCAGGCGATCAATTTCAAGGGGCGTAGATAAAATCTCCTTCGCGCCCGTTCTGCACCGTAATTTATAGCGTACAGTGCAAATCCAATAGAGGCTACCAGGCCCCCTACAAATCCACCCCCGGGCGCATTGTGCCCCCTGAATAATAAAAAGAGGGAAAAAAGAAGAAAGAGCGGAATCAATATTCGTATTCCCGTCGACAATATGGTTGAATTCATGCTTTACCTCCCTTTTTATCCCCATTGAATTTTACCAGGCCATAGACGCCTATGGCGGCTATACCCAATACCACTATTTCTCCAAGGGTGTCCATTGATCTAAAATCCACAAGAATTACATTTACGACATTTTTTCCCATAGCCAAGGGATAACTGTTCTCCGAGAAAAATACCTTTAAATGCGAATCGAGTGGGTATTGAGTAACAATCATGACTATCCAGGTCATAATGCCCCCGAAGAGTGCAGAAACTAAAAAGTACCTGAATTTGATAAATCCCTCCGCAAAGATTAAATATCTCGGCAACTTCCACAGAACCAGTACAAAGAGCACTACCGTCAACGTTTCAATCAAAATTTGAGTCATGGCTAAATCCGGTGCCCCAAAAATGATAAAGACAAATGCTACTCCATAGCCCACAATTCCCAGCATAGCAATGGCCAGTAATCTGGATTTAGCCATGACGGTGTAAAAGCAAGCTATTATCATTATGATCCCGATCACAATATCGTACACCCTGAAGTCGCTCCAGAGAATCGAAATTTTGGGAATACCAAAATCCTGCAGTATAATTAAGGCCAGTACGCAAAACGTACCCACCATCATGGAAACGTATACCCGCAAGTACCCATTTTGGACATAGCGTGTTACCCCTTTTGATAAATCAGCTATTCCTTCCATTACCTGCTCGTAGGCGTAGGAGGGTTTTATTTTTTCAGAAATTTCTATGCGGGACATGAGCCGGGGATTCAGATAAATAAATGAGAAAGCACTGAGTCCAACTAATAGGGTAGCTAAACTGAGAAGTAACTCTGTGTTGATTCCGTGCCAAAGACCCATTTTAAGGGACTCATTTCCCGGCAAAATAGCGAGGGAAGCCTGATCTAATAGTGGATTAATCCATCCGCTGGACAGACCGAAAACCAAGGAGAGTAAAGCCATCAGAATGGGGCCGGCCACCATGGTTACCGGAGCTTCGTGTACTTTTACTTTCAATTTATTTCGCTTGCCGAAGAAGACCATATAGGACAGCATGCCGGCAGCAGCGGTAAAAAATACGCCGGTGAGAAAAAAGGCCGAGGTGGTCAAAGGAGAATTGGTGATCATCCCTATGGTGGACTCATAAGAAAATTCCTTGCTGATAAATCCAAAAAGAGGGGGTATGCCGGCCATGGAAAGACAAGCTATAATAGCTGTAATCGCCGTATAGGGCATATCTTTAAAAATCCTTCCCAATTTCCTGATGTCTCTGGAACCGGTCTGGTGATCTACAATGCCCGCTACCAGAAATAGACATCCCTTGTAGAGCGCGTGGGCCAAAATGAATATTACCACAGCGTGTATGGCTACCGAGGTGCCAATTCCGAGCAACATGGTGAGTAATCCCAATGCGCTCACTGTGGTATAGGCCAAAATCTTTTTCAAGTCGGTCTGAAGTATGGCGATGATAGCCCCTACTATCATGGTTGTCGCCCCAAAGAGCAGTAAGGTAGCATGCCAGCCGTCCGCGCCGTTAAATACGGGACTCATCCTGGCCAGCAAATAAATCCCTGCCTTGACCATGGTTGCAGAGTGCAGATAGGCACTCACCGGGGTGGGTGCCGCCATGGCTGAGGGCAACCAGAAATGAAAGGGAAATTGAGCGGATTTGGTAAAACAACCGATGATGATCAATAGCATGGCCGCATTGAATAAACCGCTGTCTGCCAGTTCGTTCCCGCGGGTTAATAATTCTGATATGCTCATGCTGCCCCCACCAATGCCCAGGAGTACAAGTCCGGCAAGAAGCGCCAACCCACCACCTGCAGTGATCAGGAGCGCCTCCAAAGCAGATTTTCTCGACGCTTTGTCCTCGTGCTTAAAACCGATTAAAAAATAAGAACTGAAACTGGTCAGTTCCCAAAATACAAACAGACTGATGATGTTGTCCGACAACACCAGCCCCAACATGGAGGCCATAAACAAAATAAGCGCTACAAAGAACCGATCTGTGTGGTCCACTCCTTTCATATAGGTGCCGGCATAAGTCAGTACTATTGCCCCTATCCCGGTTATCAATAGAGCAAAGAGTAAACTGAGCCCGTCCAATTTAAAGTCCAGCGCTATGCCCAGAGAGGGAAGCCATTCCATTGAACTCATGACTACCTCACCACTGGCCACTGTTTGATACTGCGTCAGAAACCATACAAAGGCAGCGGCCGGATAGACGGCAAAGGCCATTCCACTGTAATTTTTGAGCAGTCGGTGAATAGCAATTGCTCCGATAGCCAGTACAAATCCTATGAGTATGATAGTCAACATATGGACGCAAAATAAAGGAAAATTCTCAAGCTGGAATAAGTCCAGCCGCGAAACTATTCAAAATTCTAATCTTTATGATGAAAAACAACTTTATTCGTAATAATTTGGGTGGCCTTTTGGTTTAGCGGAAACTCTTTTTTTGCAGAAAAATCATTTTTGGTTTTGAAAAACGACTTCCTTTTTTATTTTTCGTTGCAAAAACCTCACTTCGACCAGGCTTCGTTTTTTCACTCGAGAAAGTAATCGCCACCCCATGGTTTAGCTGAATTTAATCTCTGAGGAGTTTAAAACTGTTGCGATGGAAGGGACTGACTCCCCATTTCGTTAAGGAGGCTCTGTGGGTCCGGGTTGGATACCCTTTGTTTTTATCCCAGTGGTATTGCGGATACTTTTGGTGCAGCTCGAACATGTAGCGGTCTCTTTCCGTTTTGGCCAGTATTGAAGCTGCGGAGATGGAGGCAATTTTTTGATCCCCTTTGACAATGCAGGCAAAAGGCAGGCCCGATGGAGTGGAAAATCGATTTCCGTCTATGAGCAAAAAATCGGGTTGTACAGGGAGTTGGGCCACGGCATTATTCATGGCGAGTATAGAAGCCTGGAGAATATTGATCCGGTCTATTTCCTCCGGGGTAACGAACGAAACAGCCCAGGAATGGGCCTCTGCTTTAATCCATGCAGCAGCCTCTTCCCGGTCTTTGGCATTCAGGGTTTTGGAATCGCGAATCAGTGAATGCGCAGCCCCGGGATTTAAAATTACCGCAGCGGCCACCACCGCACCGGCCAGACAACCCCTGCCCGCCTCGTCACAACCCGCCTCTAATTCCATCCCGGAGTAGGTACTGAAGAAATGAGTAGTCATTTTTGATTTTGATCTGTAGGATTTTCAAAGATAGGGTTTTGAAATCAACTCACAACCAAAAACAAGTTTTGCTGTTTTGAAAATCTAAACCACTCGGAAATACAGCAATAATGAAAAATACCGTCCTCCTGCTCGCCAATTCTTTTACTTTTGTCCTGGTATTGGCGATGAATTTTATTTATGGTTCAGGGATGTGGGGAACGGCTACTGTGGGGGAGATAAGTGCTCAATACCCCACTTTGATCACCCCTGCCGGATACGCCTTTTCCATTTGGGGGGTTATTTACCTGCTCCTCATCGGGTTTGTGGGGTATCAGTG
>JAGTVA010000195.1 GCA_018224445.1 Saprospiraceae bacterium | reverse complement strand
GGTAGTGTTTAATGGCGTCGGCCAAAATAGACTCTCTTATTACGAGTACGAGTCTTTGATCCAACTTTTCAGAAAGGGCAGTTTGTATTACCTCAGACAATTCGGGTTCCAGTCCTTCTCCGCGCATTTCCAATGGGCCGATTTCATCGATAATGAAGTAATCGGCATTGAGGGGGGGCTTAATTCTCAGCCACGATCGGGCGATGCGGAAGGCCTTGGTGCTGAACCTGTAATCCCCTATTTCGTGTAAGATGTCCGGATTGACCACTTCCGGCGCTGCCTCAGCAAGTATCTCCACCCCCATATAGGGATTTAAAAAGTGACGCTGGCCGTCGATAACCGGCATCAATACTCCATGTGCTCTGATTTCATTATTCTCGATCCACTTTTGAAGGGCGGTGGTTTTTCCTTCTCCGGGTTGCCCGGTTAAAATAAAAATTTTGGATGCCATGCATTGAATATTTGGTGTAAAAGTATGAATTCTTTACCGTAAATCCACCTTAATGAATGCAATACCTGCCATAATTTTTTAACCGGAATTATAATTACCCTATTTCAGATTAATCTTTTTGGTCATTATTCATAAAAAAGAACCGAGGACACGTAGAAAACAACGGGGGGCACTGAGAAAACTCACCACAGAAAAACAGAGAGCACAGAGAAATGAGGACACGGAGGTATCGATGACGATTTAAGTTCAGTATTGAAGGAGGTCTCAGTTTACCTATTTCTAATGTCATTACACCACTTCGTGCCCTCTGTTCCTCTCCGCCAACTCGTTGGGGACATGTGTAGTGAATAAAAAGCTCAGCTCCACTACGATATTTGTTAATTGAATTTTCCTTAAATTAATTTGGTTTTATCTGGTCCTGGATAAACTATTGAACCCTATAGATGATTAGGGGTTTAATGAATGTCCTTTTTGAAAAATTTTATATATTTGTGCACCCAAAAAAACAGGCTTAGAAATGGAATCAACATACCCGGTTTTAGATCAGGAAAATCACAGAATAATCAGAGAAAGTGCCAGAGATTTTGCGGAGACGCATATCAGGCCTCAAATCATGAAGTGGGATGAGGCCCAGCATTTTCCCGTAGATGTAATGAAAAAAATGGGGCAATACGGATTTCTCGGTGTGCTTGTACCCGAAAAATACGGTGGGTCGGGCCTCGGTTACCAGGAGTACATCACCGTACTGGACGAGATATCAAAGGTGGACCCCTCGATCGGCCTGTCAGTAGCTGCGCACAATTCGCTCTGCACCGGACATATTCTGGAATTCGGAAGCGAGGAGCAAAAACAAAAATACCTGCCCAAATTGGCTTCCGGTGAATGGATAGGTGCGTGGGGACTCACTGAGCCCAATACAGGCAGCGATGCAGGAAGAATGAAATGCGTGGGTTCTTTGGAAGGAGATCACTACCTGGTCAACGGAACCAAGTGTTGGATTACTCACGGGATTAGTGCCGAGGTGGCCGTGGTCATCGTCCGCACAGGGGAGCTGCTGGACTCCAGGGGAATGACCGCTCTGATAGTCGAGAGAGATACTCCCGGATTTACAGGGGGAAAAAAGGAGGACAAACTCGGTATGCGCGCTTCAGAGACCGCCGAATTGATTTTTGACCAATGTAAAATCCCCAAAGAAAACCTTTTGGGTAAGGAGGGCGAGGGCTTTATACAAGCCATGAAGGTGCTCGACGGCGGAAGGATTTCAATCGCCGCACTGTCTTTGGGCATCGCTAAGGGAGCCTACGAGGCTTCGGTCAAATACGCCAAAGAAAGACATCAGTTTGGACAACCCATCGCCAATTTTCAGGGGGTTTCCTTCAAACTGGCCGACATGACCACTAAGATTCAAGCCGCGGAAATGCTCACACGCAAAGCTGGTTTTCTCAAAAATAACAAACAAAAGGTAACCAAAACTTCTGCTTCAGCCAAGTATTACGCCTCGGAGATCTGTGTGGAAGCGGCCACTGACGCTGTTCAAATACACGGTGGGTACGGGTACACCAAAGAATTCCCGGTGGAAAAGTTTTACCGGGACTCCAAGCTCTGCACAATTGGGGAAGGTACTTCGGAGATCCAAAAACTGGTCATCACCCGGGAGTTGATAAATGAAAATAAGGTGTAACGTCTTTAATTACTTCCATTGGCTATTACCATCATACATGTTCTAAACTAATGGATGGAGGTGAATTAAGATCACGGAGGAAACTCATCACTGAGGAACGGAGGACACAGAGAGAGAGCGCAAAGTGTTATTCACCGCGCAGTTAACGCAGATAACTCGCAGATTTAGGGCGCACATGTACCGCCATAACTCGTAGGTGGAGGGGCGCGGCGAGGTGAATAAAAAACTCAAATCTATTAGGATATTTATCAATTTATTTCTCCTAAAAAAGAATTTGGTTTCTTTTCGGTCAAATGCCTCAATTCGCCACTTGTGCAAATACCCGCATGAAATTTCCGCTCCAAATTTTTTCAATATCCTCTTCGCTGTACCCGCGATCCAGCAGTTCAGCGGTGATGTTTTTCATCTCTGAGATATCGTAACAATCCTCCAGTGCTCCTCCCCCATCGAAATCGCTGCCGATCCCCACGTGATCTATTCCAGCCAATTCAACTACGTGGTCAATATGATTGACAAAATCAGAGACCGTGGGTAAAATAACCGGAAACTCATCGTTAATGACACTCCACGCCTCCCAGGCTTCCTCCCGCTCTTCGTCGCTCAGCCCTGTAAAATTGTTGTAGCGCTGGCGAACTTCTCTTCTCGCTTGAATCACCTCCTCTGATTGCTCGATGGTTTTCACATAAGAGGGTAGAAAAGTCAATTGAATGACACCCCCCTGCTCCGCCAGTTCCACTATCATGGTGTCGCTCAAATTTCTCGGGTGATCACATAGTGCCCTTGCGTTGCTGTGAGAGGCGACAACAGGCTTTTCTGACACCTCCAGCACATCCCAAAAGGCGTCGTCAGAAATATGCGAAACATCGACTATCATTCCTACGCGGTTCATCTCTCGTACGACCTCCTTTCCAAAAGCCGACAAGCCGCCGTGTTCCGCTCCTTCAGGATCGGTAGAAGAGTCGCAAAATTGATTGTTTCGGGTGTGGCAGAGCCCGATGTACCTGGCTCCCAAATCGTGCATCTCCTGCACCCTGTTTATATCGTACTCCAATGCAAAGCCATTTTCCAAACCGATATAGGCTGCGCGTTTACCCTCATCCTTAAACCTATAGGCATCGTCCGGAGTTAATGCGAGGCCAACGACCTCTCTGTTTTCTTCAACCATTTTATCTATGGATTCAAAAATACCCAAAGCGTGATCGTAGGCCTTGGAAAAATTTTCTGTAGTCCGCTCCTCCTGAGGTACAAAAACCACAAAAAAGGCCGCGTCCAATCCTCCTTCATCCATTCTGGGGAAATCCACCTTACCCCCGCCCCTGCGGGCATCGTTTGGCTTTCCTATATTAAAATCATCCCTCCCCAATCGCATGGGGGTATCAATGTGTGTATCCAGTGTCAAAATGGTCTGGTGAATTCGCTCTACCGGATCCACCTCCACTTTATCCGGGGATTCATCATCGCCCTGATTTTCTGGACTCCCGCAGGAGATCAAAACTACTGCTACTGCCAAAATACTCAACCAAAGGGTGGCCAATGGAAAAATCATTGTTTTTTTACTAAAAATTTTCATCTGATATTAATTTTAATGTGTGGAGCAGGATTTTTTTTTTGTTTAAAAAAGCGCACGACTGCCTCTTATTGATTTTCAAAGGTAAATAAAAATTAGAATCTATCGCTCTTTCAAGCTTTTGACGGACCGGCAACTGGATAAATACGGTCAAAAATTCCCTTCGTTTCACGGCCCCTTTGTACCTTTGGCTGCAACAACTATCCTCTTTAAGCATGTATTACAAGCTACTTGTCTTCTTATGGATTATTGCGATGGGTGGAGCGGACCAGCTACGCGCACAGGTAGAGCCAATGTCGACTACAGGCAGGGCGTCTGCCAACTGGGCGTATACTCTCAAGGGCATTCAGTCCTCTTTTTCCAATCAGGCCGGGCTCGCTGAATTAAAGGGATTTTCCGCATCGGCCTATGCCGAACAAACTCACCTGTTGCCTGAATTCAGCAACCTGGGGCTGGCAGTGGGATACTCGACGGGAGCCCATTCCGGCATCAGCCTCAATTTCAGCAGTTACGGCATAGAGGAGTTCAGGCAAAACAGAGTGGGCATGGCTTACGGCATGAAACTCACCAATGATTTTGGACTGGGGGTGCAGATTGATTGGTATCAGACCAGTATATTTCAATACGGTGAAAACAATCAGCTGTCCTTCAGATTGGGGGCATTATACCGGATTTTTCCCGACCTCACTCTCGGAATTCACTTTTCTAATCCCCTGGGGTTGGAGATCAGCGACAACAATCCCATTCCCTCTGTATTTAATTTTGACCTGGAGTGGAAAGTCTCTTCCCAATTGCTGCTGGGAGCGGGAATGGTTAAGGATATAGATGAAGATATTGGAGTAAAAGGCGCCCTTCACTACCAAATTCATCCCAATTTCAATCTGATGATGGGGGCTCTGAGTCATCCCTCCAGGTTTTCTTTTGGCGTTCAATTTACTATTGGTGATTTTGGAATTCAATCCGCGGCTTCTTACCATCAGTTTCTCGGCTTTAGCCCCTCTGCAGGCCTTAGTTATGAAAAAGTCAATGATTGATTTTTTCAGAAAGGGGAAAGAAAAGAGAATAGCTTTTCTGTAAACACTTAAATCACCATCAAAACTTTATAATATGAAATTTTCCCTGGTATCTGCCACTCTTGCTGAAATAAGTCCCATTCTCCACTTTTTAGAAAAGCAGGCGGAGAAGGTCTCCCCTTTTTCCTACAGGTTTCGCGGTATGCAGGTACAAATACTAATCACCGGAGTCGGTTTGGTCTCCACCACCTATTCCATGACCAAATACCTTCAACACCAGAGTCCCGACCTGATGATTCACGCGGGAATAGCCGGGGCTTTAAATCCAGGTTTAAATCCCGGAGAAGTTATCCAGATCAGTAAGGACCAATTTGCGGACATCGGAATCGAGCAGGCCGATGGAAATTGGGATAGCTTATTTGAGGCCAACCTGGCCAAGCCCGATGAATTTCCATTCGGTGGCGGACTGTTGACCAATCCGGATACCGGCGGTTTTTTACCGGCCCATCAGGGGCTGACCACCGCCAGAACCACCGGATCTAACTCCACTATCCAAAGGCTCAAAGAAAAGTACCCCGAAGCGGATTTGGAGACCATGGAAAGTGCGGCTTTTTTCTACGTAGCCCTGCAGGAAAAAGTAAAATTCCTGTCCATACGATCCATTTCCAATTTTGTAGAGGAGCGCAACAAAGACAACTGGGAGATGTCAAAAGCGGTGAAGTCTCTAAATGAAACCCTGGTGGAAATGTTAATGGCCCTCGCCGTGTAATTCAAAATACGATTCAGCCAACATCAGCAATTGATTATAGGAGGCTACTCCTTCCCTTACACCGTGGGCGCGGAGGTAGGTGTGGTAAAGGCGCCGTTGAAGTCCAGAAAACCAGTCCGGGTATCGATCGCGATGAGCGTAAATGGAGTGAAGATCCGCTCTCACCCATTCACTGAGTGCATAGTCGATAAAGAGCGCATATCTGTCGTAGTCCAGCGACCTTGCGGCCCGGGCAATATGCCTCCAAAACACCAAACTCCCTGAGTATCTGATAAATGGATCGTCCGAATTCAGGCAAATCACCAACGCCAATAGATTGCAAAAACCCTCGTCTGTAAATCCCACTCCATGTCCGATTTCATGAGCTGCGGTAAAAGGAATTTGAATCGGGTGCAAGCCGGGGTCTATGGTCGATTCTCCGGTAAAGGGAAAATACATGCCCGCCGTGCCGTTGCGCATTAAAATACCGGGCGGAAACCAATGTCGGAGGGGGACCTCACGGTATTGAGGGTAATCGTGTTTTATTAAAAAATTATTCAGGCCCTCTACCAATATGGGGTAATTGGTGCGGTGATCAAAGAGGTCGGACTCCTCCAAATACCCAAGAGCGGTGAGAATTGTCCTGTCTGCATTCACCCGCTCCGTCCATTTTTCCAATAAATGAAATACCCGCTCCATTTCCACCGCTTCCAGTCTCAATTCCAGAGATTCCTCATAGGAGGGCCTCAAATAATTCAGGCCCCAAATCCAGTAAAAATAGCAAATCACCAAAAGAATAACTTTAAATACAAAAGCAGTCGAGCGCTTCCACTTTTTTTTATATCCCGTGTTTTTAAACCTCCATATAACGGCCAATTTATAGCCAAACCACAGAAGAGTAGACGGAATGAAAATCAAAAACAGCGGTAAGGGGAAAATAAACAGCAGCGTATTCATTACCAGCCGCAGTGAAGGATAAATCCATTGCCCGTAAATTATCTCCACAAATTCTGGGGAGAAAAGGCAGACTATCAACACCAAAAAGGTGAAAAAGCAGAAATAGATTAAATTTTTATTCACAGGAAAAAGCATATTGAAAACTAAATGGCCTCCTAAATTGTATTATTTTTGCAATATATTTAAATTAAACCAAAAAATAACGAATATGGCTTTTGAATTCACAGATGCTAACTTTACAGAAACTGCATTGGAAACCGATTCCCTTGTAGTTGCAGATTTTTGGGCGGAGTGGTGCGGGCCCTGCAAGATGATCACGCCCATTATTGATGAGCTTTCTAAAGAATACGACGGAGAAGTGGTAATCGGAAAAGTAAACGTGGACAACAATCCACAGGTTTCGGGCAAATACGCCATCCGGTCCATACCCACCATTTTGTTGATCAAAAACGGAGAGATCGTAGATAAGCACGTGGGAGTAATATCCAAGCAGGCACTGGCTGATAAAATCGAGGCCAACAAATAATTTCGCGCGGGCTTATTTATAAAATAACTGTCTCGGCAGTCCAATAATCTAAACCCTTGCATAGTTTCTAAATGCAAGGGTTCTCTTTTACTGAACCACCTATCTAATAAAAGCTTTTGTCCAACTATGAGTTATTTTGACAATTTTGAGCTGCGGGAATTGAGCCGACTGGATTTATTGGCCAGAGAAGTGGTAGAGGGATTTATCATAGGGCTTCACAAAAGTCCCTTTCACGGATTTTCCGTGGAATTTGCCGAGCACCGCCTCTACAATACAGGCGACAGCAGCAGAGATATCGACTGGAAGGTTTTTGCCCGGACGGACAAACTCTTTTTGAAAAGATACGAAGAGGAAACCAACCTGAGATGTCAAATCGTCATCGATGGATCATCTTCTATGCACTACCCCAAGGTAAAGGCAGGGAAAAACCTCTCCCTTTCTAAATTTGAATTCTCTGCTCTCGGAGCGGCTTCCCTTATGAATTTATTGAGAAAACAGCGGGATGCATTTGGACTTACACTATTTGACGAGAGCATAAAAACTCACTACAAGCCCAAGTCCAGCCTCACCCACTACAAATTGTTGCTTTCCACCCTGGAGCATGTCATTCAGCAGCCCGCCGAAAATGCGGGTACTTTTGCGGCCAACAGCCTGCACCAGATTGCCGACAGTATCCACAAGCGCTCCTTGGTCATTATTTTTTCGGATATGTTTGAACGCGGAACCGGTCAGGAAGAATTGTTCTCCGCCCTCCAGCACCTCAAACACAACAAGCACGAGGTCATTCTCATTCACGTCTTCGATCAGGCCACGGAAATGGATTTTGAATTTTCCGAACGCCCTCATATTTTCATTGACCTGGAGTCGGGCGAGCAGCTCAAAGTGCAGCCCTCCGAAGTCAGGGAGGAATACCTCAATAAAATTAATCAATACCGCAAGGACCTCAAAACCAAATGCCTGCAATACCGAATGGATATGGTGGAAGCAGATATTAAGAAGGGGTATACCGATGTCCTGCGGTCCTATCTGGTGAAGCGATCCAAAATGAGGATTTAGGTAACAGTACTTTCTATCTCCCTTTTACGCCTCTGATCATCATGCAAATATTTTTTTTCTGTCAATAGTCAGGGTTTTACTTTCTAACTATTTATGTCGTTAATGTGGTTGGGGTTGGGGCTTGAATTTTCTATGAATTATGCTACGCGAGAATAATCGAACTTAGGTTAAAAAGAATAATTATTACAGAGTAAATCCAAAACTTGGATCTTTATTAAAAAATGGTAAAAGAGGCTGTGAGATAGATAAAAAGTGGAACAGCTCTGGTTCCAGTTCTGGAATAAAATTCGGTGCCCGTTGATATAATGTCAAAGGAACTGGAATTGGTCAAATTGGTAACATTTAGTGACATACTGAAATCCTTTTTTGCAATTGTAATCTGCCTGTTAATTTTAAAATGGGAACCAAATAGACGACTACTGGTCAACCCGCTTCCTGTTGCGGTGTGATAAGTTCCGGTCAACACCATTCTCCATCCTCTTTCAGAATAGGTTAAAGAGAGATCAGTTCTGTTGCTTTTACCAGACGATCGCCGATTGAACCCACTTACATCGGTATGTACTTTAAAGTGGCGGAAAGTGTTAGCTAATCGGCCGGTAAGCCCGTGTGCCAGACGGGATTCAAAAAGCAGTCTCAGGTGAAAATTCTGGTGTTTAGTTGGAGACAATTCTCCGATGATAACCGATTGACCCCTAGATTCCGCGTAGCCCGAATTTAAACGGATGTTGGTTTTTATTGGAGTGTAAAACCATTGGTAGCTGCCGCCAAAACTCCATCTAGTTGAGTTTTTAATGTAAATTGGATCACTGGAGACAATGGTTCTGAAGAAATCATAAGCATTGCTCCACCGACTTTCGCCAAATGCATAAGTTGCCCTGAATTGCCCACTTGAGGATTGTAATACATTTCGGTATATCATGGAAAAATTGAGGCTCTGACCCTCAAATTGGTATCCCTGGTAAGATGGATTTACATCGGAATAAAGACTACTGAAAAACGGACTGAGAAAATGCATATAAGCACTCAAAGGTTGTTTTGTAGAATTGAAACCAAGATTTAATTCCCACCTGGTCGTCAATTCTTTTTGAAAGGAAGCAATAGCCTGATAGGAAGGCTTGACAGACTTTCGGTCCGTGTCACGATTTTGGTGTTTGACAATTTCAGGCTTAAAGTTTAGTTGAATATGTGATTTGCTGGTCAGTTTAAGACGAGTGTCTACGTTCAAACCTAATATGCGGGTGTTAACCGTCTCATTTGTATTCCTCAACCTAATGCTGTCAATATTTCCGCTTTGGATCTCATCAGTGAGATGGCTTTTGTTGCTAAATTCAGACTGTATCTGTTCGAATTTTAAATTCACACGAAGTCCAATTTTGCCCAATTGGTATAAGTACTTGCTAGAGGCTTCTATTCGCCTCTGATAGTAATCGAGCGACTGGTGCAAAGTACTGAAATTCCCCTGTTGATTAAAATACAAAGGAAAGTCGAAATTGCGACCTTGCAAATGTTGGGGCCTAATATATCGACTCCATTTTAACTGGAACTGAAAAACTTGATTTTCCCCCGCTTGGGAGGTTAATAAGATACTACCAAAATATTCACTACTTTTTTCACTTTCGATTATTGAGCTCAATTCCATTGCGGAATTATTTTCAAACTGCCTCAAGCCAATGTTGTTGCCGCTACTAGTCGAAGCCCACTTAAAATACGATTCGAGTCTTGTCTTTTGGTTGTTACTCATAAAATCAAGATGAACGTCAGTATCCCCGATCCAATTGAAATGCTTGTGGTCCTGTTCAGTTTGAAGAAAATAAGTATCGTCCCTCAGAGAAAAGTTGCGTTCATTGGTCCTGAATTGCTGTCCTTTTTTATTGTGCAATAAACCGTTAACGCTAAGACGCCATTGTTCTCCAAGTCTGGTAATCGAGCGGACGGTATTGAAAAGCCTGCGGGAATTGTCAACGTACCATACCGGGAGTTCCGGATTGACCAATCTGGTAAAATGTTGATGTCGGGGTACTACGATGTTGTTGTCCCTTACTCCCTGGTTACCGATCGACCCACCGTAACGCAAATCCATTTCATTCATGGTAAAACCTCTACCGGTATTTCCATTGCTTCCCAAATAGATCATTTTGTGCCCCCCGGTAATTGAGAAAATATTGGAATTAAGTTGCCACTTCCCCTCCCCTTTTACACCTGCCCCTCCCCCGGGTTCTATTGTCCCTTGGAACTCCATACCCATGTTTTCATCCAAAATCAGGTTTAGGGCTACCGAATTTGACATACTAACATTTTTCAACACTGGATTTTCTTCGTAATTTTCGAATATTTGCACATGGCTGATGTATTCTGCTCTGATATTTCTTGTTCCTATGGTGTAGGTTCTACCAAACAGATCGTCACCCTCGATAAGTAAACCTTCAATTGGCTTTCCGTAAACAGTAACCTTCCCATCTTCCGATACTTCTATTCCCGGTAGTTTTTTGAGAATATCTTCTACAGTGTACTCAGTAGAGTCTATAAAAGAACCGAGGTCATAGGTGGTAGTGTCCCCCTTTCGCAAGATGGGAAGCCTGGCTGACTCTATCACTACCTCCCTCAATGGGGAGACAGTTCTCCCCATTTCAATAATTAATTCACCGTGCAATCCTCTGTGAATCGGAATGGTTATGGTTTGAAAACCGATGTGTCGAAATCGTATCCAGGAGGTATCTCTACCCTCAGCCCCCTTGAGTTCAAATTCTCCCATCTGGTTGGTGAAAGTAAAATCGATAACCTCACTATTTACAGTATCTGCAAATAACATCACAGATGCCCCTTGAAGGGGTATTTGTTCGTTGCTATCAATTACGACCCCTCTGATGTGGTCACCGGTTTGCCCCCATCCTTGTGTACCTAAAAGTAGGAATAAAACTGTAAGCAATGGGATGAAAATTTCTTCTGGTTTAATCATGAAATATTAGCTGCATGATTTAAAGTGTTCTGGACCACATACCCAGCGTTGGTCAATCGATGATTTTATAAGTTTATCCATAGCCATATTAACTTTAACAGATTTCATTTTCTTTATAATTATTATGTCCATTGAATTGTAAAATATCCCAGTTAACTTTCTCTGCCTTTCCAAGCAAATTCAGAATTTTTGAATCTCCAAAACTTATCGTCTTTGATTGCGTTTCTCCCTCCTATTTTTTTTATAATCCCCAAAAATGGTCCATTTACTTTTCTCAATTTCCCAGTCGGGATGGGGATCGTTATGGGTAGCACCTCTAGCTTCGGCCTGGTATAAGGATTTAATGCGAATTTCTTCAATTTGCTCCATGGTTACCTTTATGCCATCAGTGGGAGGGGCAATATCAAATTCTGGATCTGTGATTTGTTTAAAGGACATAAACCAGTAGTGTACTTTTTCATCCCTGGAAAAAGCTTCGAGAATGAGTCCCGGCAACCCATTTAACATGAAGGGTCCATAGGGGACCGGAATTCCCTCGGTAAACCAGGCCTCATAGGTGCGTCCTCCAAATTCTCCAACAGCAAGCCGGGCAGGATAGCCCCCTATATCCTTTTCCGAAGGATAAATTTCCCAGTTTATTTGTGGAATTTGAGTCGAAAGTATAAAATTGGGCCCGCTACCAGAGCCATATACTGTTTTATAGATCATTGAATCCGTGCTTAGATTCATGAAAACTGGAATTCCCTCACTGTCTCCCTTTATAACATGAAAAGTCTGTCTGTTGGGGTCTCCTTTCCCACCGATAAATTTTGTTTCTTTTGGAAAATCATTGTGTATATAAAGACTTCTGTCACCTGAAAAATAGAGTGTATTCACCCCGTCATGAGACTTTCCCTTCCTAATTTTGGTTTCACACCGGTATTCCACCTGATAGATGATGCTTTCCTGAGCTAGAAGTGATATGCCCAAAAGTGAGGCAATGAGGAAAAACAGACTGTGAGACAACATTTTAGAATTAATTTTTGCGTGTATAAATAACCGCTTGGCAGTAAAAAAACTATGACGACTACTATGCTTTTCATTAAAAAGTCAAGTGTATATTTATCTGACTACGATAAAGTAAAAAGTAATGGGACCAAGATTGTCCCATTACTTTTTGCCAAGTTCAATTTAGTTATCGCAATCGTGCACGTGATCAGGAACTGCATACTCTGCACAGGCACATTCCCAAAACACCTCTTCCGCCTCTGCGCAAGTTTGGTGAGGACCAGTGTTACAGTCTCCATTCGAAAATTGATACGAACAGGTAGTGATTTGCCAAGCATCGGGTTCGGACTGAATCTGTGCAGTCGTAGCTTTCACTTCTGACAGTCGTACTTCATGGACTTGAACACTTGTAGTATAATTCACAGTGATCTTAACTTTGGGATCCTGTTGTATTTCAGGAGCATGCACATTAGCATTTCCAATGAGATACCCAAATAAAACAAAAATGGTTATTAATAAAGTTTTCATTGTAAAATAATTTAAGTAATCCCTACTTCTTATTGGGTGGTTTCGGGATGGCCCACAAAAAGTTAGTTTGCGCAAAAGTACTTTTCAAAGTGAAGTTAAAAAAAATTTAATTAAAAAAAAAAAAAAAAAAAAATAGACTTTTATTTTAAATATTTTATATATACATGTTTAAATGACAGATAAATAGCATTTTATTTGAATTTATTAACTTTGGATTTTTATTCATTATAAGCTAATTGGTATCTTTTTGTCAGCGAATTGCTTTTTAACAATGCAGGGGATTTATAATTATTTGCTGAAAGTCAACGGATTCTTGAAGTTAAGATAAATTGGAAGATTTCTTTTAAGGATTAAAAAATTTTGAGACCCTTCATTTTATCTTTTTTTACACTTACAGATAGAAAAAATGGATTCGGGGTTAGTGGGGCCCCTTTCACTTTAGAACCTTCCACCCTGTC
>JAGTVA010000194.1 GCA_018224445.1 Saprospiraceae bacterium | reverse complement strand
CCGGATACAGTTTTCGACTGTAGAACTCTCTTATAGGGGGCTTAAATTTTTAAAACCTCACTTTTTTGCATTACTCTTTCCTGCCCAGTATTTGATCAACGGGTAGTTCGCCCCCTTTTTGGAGTCCTCGCAAATCTCTTACACTTCGCGGGCGCCGGTCTACGTTCCAGTTGAAGCCCTTCAATCTAAAACTTTGGCGAGTAGCCATATCCATGGGCGTTAGATTAGAAGTAAAATTGCCGTAAAACTTGATGGATTCCAATTCCGATTCCTCGAAGATTAAACTAATTTCTGAACTCTCCGACTTATTGACTCCGATGTAGGCGTCCTCTTCATCCATTGCAAAATACAGGGCTTCTGCATTTCCATAGGTCCGAACCTTCCTGAGGCTTCCCTCCCTGAAGGTTACCCTGATTTCCCTTCCCTTGATCTGGTTGAAATGAATGGAATCGGGGCTGGTGAGCACCATGGCATTTTTTCGGATAAAGGCACCCGATATCTTTCCCTCCGACAATTGAACATCAATGGTATCTCCGGTCAGTTGAGTGGTGTCCATCCAAATCATCGGTTGGTACATCATGCGAAATAAGGAGTCATTTTCCATGTGGGACAGAGAGTCGCATACGGCCTGCATTTCCCGACTAAATATCCGCACGTCGTAGTAGGCTAAAGTGAGCCGATGCGTATCTGTCTGCATCATTTGAGTAAAACTGAATATGGTGTCGGCAGCGAGGTACATGGTATCGGTATCGGAGGGGTAGCTCATCAACGGCCTGTTCCCGAAGGCCTTAATTACACTACTTGAATCCTGAAAAATAGCCTGCTCGCTGTACAGTTTCATGCCCGACTCCAGGTCGTGCCACTCCACCTCGCCATAAGCATGTCCTATGCCTTGTTCTTCACCGTAGTAAATACTGTCGGCTTCCAATTCAAATTTCTCCTCAGATACTTTGGCCCTTCCCCTGGTATAAAACTTATCCAAATTTAAGTCGTATATTATCGTATCGGATTGAATCCTTCTTTTACCCTCTTCTACCAGGGCATTGTCTGTAATGGTGACTATTTCGGTATCGAGATCGTACAGCAGGGAGTGGGCACGGATGATGAGGCTGTCCTTTTGATAAAAAACGTTTTGCTTAAGGTGCAGTAGGTTGTTTGGGCCGTCAAAAGTCATGGTATCGGCCAGACACAATTCTTCTTCTGTTTGGTATTGAGGGTTTTTGTAAAAAACGGCATCACCGGTTTCCAGATCGTAATGCCCGCCCTCTGCGTATATAGAAGCATCTCCCTCTTTGATAAGGGTGGGGGCAATGAAATAAGCCCTGGACAAATTTAGGTCGTACAGGAGCGAGTCGGATTTTAAAAGGAAGTCATCTCCTATGATCTCTACACTGTCTCTGAACAACATTTGGCTGGTGTTGAGATTGAAAATTCCCTGTTTACTGGTGAGCTGGAATTCTCCGTCGGTGAGCAGGGCACCGCGGTTGTAGTAGGCCTTATTCAGATGTGCATCGTACTCCAGGAAGTTGGAAAAAAGAACGCCTTTTTTTTGTTCGATAAAACACTCTCCGGTCAGGTATCCGTATCGGGTGTTCCCGTTGTAATTTAATGTATCTCCAAAAATAGCAATGGAATCTCCTTGCAATATGACTACGTTGCCCGTTGCGTAAAGCAAATTTTGCTTCAATACTGCACTGTCGCTAAAAAAGTACATGGTGTCCTGTCGCAACTCTACATTTCCTTTGAGATAGTGAGTCCTCTCCCCGGATTCAGTGATTACTTTTACGTCCTTGGCATCAATCCACCGAATGGGGGATTTCTCTTTGGCGCCTGACTCCCGAGATTCAGGCCGATCTCCGGATTGCGCGACCAAATCCGGTGCCGACATCAAAATCAGAACGATCAGGTTATATGCTAAGAATTGTAAAAATTTCACGTATGTAATTTTAATTTTTTTATACTCACCACAGAGGAACGGAGCCCACAGAGGAAACACAGAGATTTATAATTTAATTACTTCCTTAACCCGCATTATTCATGAAAGCTTCTATTACAAGGCTATATACCTTCATAAATGGGCACTTGTCTTACCCGCATTATTTATGAAGGCTCCTATTACAATGCTATATACCTTCATAAATGTGTACTTGTTCGACTTTCTGTCCTCTCCGTAGCTGGGGCTACGCCTGCGGGAAAAAATCTTCTCAAGCCCTCATTTCTATTGGTCTATAGCCTTTCATCACGCAGCCCTCATGAATAATGCGGGTTAAATTGTAAATACTGCCGATGCTTAGAGTGAGTTCCCTTCACTACAGACTCAAATTTAAAATACACTTTTTTTGTCCGGCAGTATATCTCAATTTCCTCTCCGATTTCCCTGTGCCCTCTGTTCCTCTGTGGTGAGCCATTCTCTGTGGACTCTCTTTCACCACATGCAAAACGCAGCAATTCCCTGAGGATTGCAGCGACTACAACTTATCGACTATTTCCCTCGCAGCCCGGTACCCCATCAGGGGACTGAGTGCAACTCCCATGCCACTTAACCGAACTGCAGAGTAAACCCGGTCGGATTCCCATTTCATCACCGGCTGTTTTTCATCCCCCACTCCCATAATTCCCGCCCAGGAAAGAATCTTTTCAAAATGAATAGGGTGGGTGAAAATTTGTTCTTCCGCAAATTGAATCAATCGCTTTTCGATATCTTTGTTTACTTTCATGCTCTCTGTATATTCGCCCTCTCCCGCCCAATTTCTCCCCCCACCGATCAGGAGTTTGTTTTCTACTGCTCTGAAGTAGATGTACCCCCTGTCGCAATGGAAGTTTCCTGTAATACCTAACGGCCTATCGGATTGGAGCAGCGCAATTACATTTCTAGCTGGCTTGAGTAAATTCGAGTTGGGAAAGAGTCTGTTGTAAAAACCATTGGTGGCGACCAGTACTTTTTTGGCGTCGATATTCAGGTCTAAGTTGGTTTCTACCCTTACGCTGTGTGCACCTTCCTGCAGCTTAGTTACTTCAACCCCCTCTATTAGCTCCGCTCCGGTCGAGCGATTCCACAAATTGAGGTATTGAAGGAGTTTTGCGGGATTGACCTGGCCCTCTCCACGAATGGAGATGATGCGGTCTGCCCGGTGATTGTGCAGTTGATTCTTAGGGCTGGAGGTGGCAGGTGCTTTTTGAAAATAAAAGGGAGTAAACCCCAGGTGAGGTGAAAGCAAGTTGTTGAGATCGTCCACTTTGGCCAAAGTATGTTGCCTTAACTCTTCGAGCTTATGCGGAAAGAATTCAAATCCATCCGACATCTTCATTTCTACATCTTTGGCGGGAATGAATTTTTTTATCATTTGCAATCCGCGGTGCCTTTGGCCTACGAGTTGTGCGGCTCTATCTTCACCCATTTTTTCAACATCCTGTAATATCTCAGAGGGACTGCCATAGCATAGAAATCCCGCATTTCGGGTACTTGCTCCCCTGCCGTTGGATTGAGATTCGAGGAGGATGACCTTCAAGCCGGGTTTTAATTTGGACAAGTGAAAGGTGGCCCAGGACCCCGTAAAGCCCCCTCCTATGATGCAGAGATCGCACTCGAGGGGAAACAAACTGCGCTCCCAGTAACTCAAAGTTGAAAGTTTTTCCATTTTCTATTCAATAAAAATGAATAAAGGGCTTAATTTTGAATTGCAAAAATAAGAATAATATGATACAAAGGATTCAATCCGTATTTCTGTTGTTGGCGGGAGCAGCTTACGCCTCGCTGTTTACTTTACCCGTAGCCACTTCGGAGGAGACCTTCGGAACGATTATGGCCGACGGTATTTTTGAAACCTACGAGTTTATCTGGTTGTTGATTGTAGCGATATTCTCCATAGTTTTGAGCCTGGTGAATATCTTTTTATTCAAAAACAGAAAATTGCAAAAGAGGATCTGTTTGTTGACCACTCTTCTTGGATTGGGCTGGGCGGTACTTGCTTTTTACAAAATATTGACTCTGGAGGAGAAAAGCGGAGTGGAAATCTCAGTTGAGCACGATCTGGCTTTTATAAGTGTGCTCGCCGCTATTGTATTTACAGCGTTGGCATTTCATTTTATCAAAAAGGATGAAAAACTCATCAGATCGATGAACAGCCTGAGGTAAAGGAGGTGGTGTAAAAAACGATTTAATCTATCCGGGGTCTGGCAGAATAGTTCACCTTGTATTGTTCTGCTTTTCTCAATTCGGTTTTTACATCTGACACGATTCCCATGGTAACAGTTTTATCCACTCTCAGGGAAGTAGTAATGGCCGGGATTTGATTTTCTGGAACACGCAGGCGGTGTTCGCCGATAAACAGAGGGATGTGTTCAAGGCCCCGGATGGCATCCCCCATTTGTATTCTGGGAGAAGTGCCGTAAAGGTGTTGATGTCTTTCAAAAGGCCTTCCGATGTAGATGTAATTGACCAGTGATTTCCTCTCGAGGCTGGACAATTCCGTAGCTTCAGGAGTGCGAACCTCGACTATGAGTTCAGCATCTCTCAAGACGGTAACCACCATAAAAAAGAAAAGCAACATAAAAATGATATCGGGTAGGGAGGCCGTCTGAATGGCCGGCGATGCTTTACCTCTTTTTTTTCTAAATCTGGACATACTGTTTCTTGTCTTGTATCAAAAATTTAATATTCATACCGCAAATAAAAACTCTACCCCTCTTCCCCAAAATCGGTGGGTTCAGCTTCCGAAAGGATCATTGGGATCTGGGTTCTTATTTCACTCCGCTGATTGATATCGAGGTCCTCGTAAGAACTGCCGAAGCTAGCCCTGGCGGCTTCGTCTCGGAGTTCGTTATACGCACCCATGATCTCATTGTAAACCTCGAGATACATTTCGTAACTGGTTCCGCGGTCATTTTTTAATGAAATAATGGCTTTGTCCGGACTTTCGGAAAGATCTGATCTCCTTTCTGGGTTTAGAATAAATTCTTTGGCCCGTTCCCTAAGGTCATCTATATTAGCGGGTTCACCCCTTACCAGCAATTGATCCTGAGCATTGACCAGGATAGAGAATACATTCCTCTCATTTAACTGTTCGATTTCCGGTGGATCATCAGACCAGGGCGGCAGTCGCACCAGTATTCCCCTATCTTCTACGATAGTGGTAGTGACCAAAAAGAAGATCAACAGCAGGAATGCGATATCAGCCATTGCTCCTGCATTGATTTCGTTGGTCATCCGTTCTCTTGCTGACTTTCTTGCCATGGTACTGTTTTATAGTTAGTTTTTAATCAAATTAATCACCTCAGCAACTACAATGGAGAGTGCTGCCAGTGCGATGAGCACTATGGTAGTGGACAGACCTGCCGAAACAAATCTGCTGACTCCCTCTGAAATATCAAATCGACTGAGGGTGCCTGCAATGGGGCCGTCCAGTCCTGCATCAGCAGTGGAGTACAGAATTAATCCAAAAACGATCAGGACTACAAGTCCTATTATGAGTTTCAGTGATCGCTTCGGCTCAGCGATGATAAACCAGACTCCGAAGGCCAATGCAATAATGGCATTGATTATAATCAGGTAAAATGCAGCGTACAAACCAAAATCAAAAATAGTGGATAGGTATTGTTCCTCCTCGGGCAACTGATCAAAGGTTTCCGATCCGGAAGTTACGATAAGGAAAAAAATGCCCACTATAAGTACAGACAGAATAATGGCGAACAGTTGTCCGTGTTTGATTAGTATGTTATATAATTTAGACATGAATTCATGTTTAAGTTGGACAAAAAATAACTGTTAATTCATTACTTTTGGTTTCTCACCATCACATCGACAAATGCAACGGTAGCATCTTCCATTCTGTTTACAATGCCATCGATTTTAGATACGATGTAGTTGTAAAAAATCTGGAGAATAATGGCCACGATCAAACCAAAAACGGTGGTGAGAAGTGCAACCTTAATACCTCCAGCCACAATGGATGGAGACAAATCACCGGCAGCTTCAATTCTGTCAAAAGCGTAGATCATACCAATAACCGTACCCATGAAACCGAGCATTGGGGCAATGGCTATAAAAAGTGATATCCAAACCAATCCCTTTTCGAGCAGTCCCATTTGAACACTTCCGTAAGAGACAATGGCTTTTTCAACCCCATCAATTCCATGCTCGTGATTGTTTAACCCTTCGTAGAGAATACTCGCTGTAGGGCCGGGCGTAGCTTTGCAAATTTCCTTGGCGCCTTCAATGTCTCCCTGCTGCACTTTCTCCTCTATTCGATGCACCAGTTTGTCGGTATTGACTGTAGCGATATTAAGCGTGATGATGCGCTCAATAGAAAATGCCAGGCCAATAATTAGACAGACGAGTACCAAACTCATAAACCGCCAGTCACCCTGAATAAACTGTTCCTTAATGACTTGAAAGACACCGACATCGGCAGCCTCGTTTGCCTCTTGAGCCAATGCTGGCGTAGTTGCCAGAAATAATGCACCCAGAATCATCAGGGCAGAATTTGTTAATAATCTTCGATTCATAATCTGTTGATTTTCGCTGATTTAGTTAAAGTATTCTATTGCAATGCCCCAAAGGTAAAACCTTTAAGGTTAATTTAATTTTAAATAATTTGCGGAGAGTAAGGGATTCGAACCCTTGATACCCTTTTGAGGTATACACGCTTTCCAAGCGTGCGCCTTCGACCGCTCGGCCAACTCTCCAATAATCTTTTCTACCTCAAAGGAAATAAACTTCCTCAAATAAAGATCAATATTACGAAAAAAAATGTGAAACATTGTAAAATCATAAGCTCCCAAATTAATTTTATTTTTTGGATATTTTTTTTCCCAATCTATTTTCTAAAGACCTTCAATGCGTTCTCACCGGTTTTGCGAATTACCTCCTCCACCGAAATTCCCAAAACTTCCGCTGCCTTTTCCGCAATTATTTTCACGTATGCAGGTTCATTTCGTTTCCCCCGATGTGGAGCGGGAGCCAAATAAGGGGCATCCGTTTCCAACACCATATTATCCAGGCCCACTTTTTTCAGTATTTTATCGAGGCCGCCGTTTTTAAAAGTGAGCACTCCGCCCAAACCCATTGTAAATCCCACATCCCTGATCTGTTGTACCTCCTCCCCGGTTCCCGTAAAGCAGTGAAATACACCGGTCAACGACCCATCCTGAGCGGCTTCAATTTCTCTGATGGTTTCCTCCAATGCATCCCTGGAGTGTATGATAATGGGCAGTTGAGTGCTTTTTGCCCAGGATATATGCTGTCTGAAAGCGGAGAGTTGATGGTCTAAAGTGGAGGTGTCCCAGTGCAAATCGATTCCGGTTTCTCCTATGGCTACCAATCTGGAATCGCTCAACTGCTTTTCCATCCCATTGAGTACTTTTTGATAATCTTCTTTCACACTGCACGGATGTAACCCCATGGTGGGCAAGCAGTAATCGGGGTACTTCTGGTGCAACCTCCACATAGGGTCAATGGACTCATTGTCTATATTGGGTAGAATCACCATTTCTACTCCGGCGTTTTGAGCCCTCTCTACAGCAGCGTCCTGGTCTTCGCTAAATTGTCCGGCAAATAAATGTGCGTGGGTATCTATTAGCATATTTTACTGGTAAGTTCTTTTAAAATGATTGAAAAATATTTCAAGATCCGTTCCAACCCGGTAGTCCATGGAATAATTGTAATTGTACTTGTGTAAAAATGGATCTGCCGCCTTTTCCGGGGGTTTTTCCCATATACAAGCGGGAGGTATTTTAGAAGTAAGATGCGAAATCATTCCCCGGGGGTGGTAACCCACCCAGGTTTTTTTCCCCCACAGCACTGCAAACCAATCCGCCAGTAGTTTATAGTATTTTTTTACAAACAAAAACAACAGCGGTAAAACGGGTACCATTGTAATACATATTAATAGGTCAAGCACCTTTTTTTGGGCTCTGATGTGAGGCAGTGAAAGCCGATGCACTATTTGCTTGCTAAACAGTTCTCCGCTTCTCGAGGAGGAAAAACT
This sequence comes from Saprospiraceae bacterium, assembly GCA_018224445.1. GTDB lineage: Bacteria > Bacteroidota > Bacteroidia > Chitinophagales > Saprospiraceae > PWJY01. The sequence goes on along the minus strand of JAGTVA010000194.1, from coordinate 354 downwards.
GCTGATGAGTCCATCGCCCTCAGGGGTTAAAATTCTGTACCTTATCTTATTGCCTAATTGATACATGATTTTCATCATCAGGTTGTACCTCATTTCCGGGTCGCAAAAGATGAGTTCAGAGGGACGATAGGCGTGGACCACCTCCCCGATGTCCTCTATCGTACCTTTGTAAAAAGAGTCGTCTTTTTCTCTCAAACTCAATGGAATGATGTTTTTGGCCTTGTACTCATTGAATTGCAGAATGTCCAGTGCTTTTAATATCTGCTTTTTATCCCCGATGAGAAGAACCGCTTGGGAAAGCTCCGTACTGAAAGAAAAATTACCGCTTTTGAAGTAATTGTAAAAAATCCTGCT
>JAGTVA010000193.1 GCA_018224445.1 Saprospiraceae bacterium | reverse complement strand
TCGAAAGTCGAAAGTCGAAAGTCGAGAGTCGAAAGTCCAAAGTCGAAAGTCGAAAGTCGAAAGTCGAAAGTCGAAAGTCGAAAGTCGAAAGTCGAAAGTCGAAAGTCGAAAGTCGAAAGTCAAAAGTCGAAAGTCGAAAGTCAAAAGTCAAAAGTCGAAAGTCAAAAGTCGAAAGTCAAAAGTGTTCTGTTTATTTTATAGGTTATTCCTCACACTCTAACCATCACCATCTTTAAACTTTCAACTCAATTCAACTCACCCCCTCTAGACATAATCCTTTGTATAATTTTAATTCCGCACTTTGCGCCTTCGCGTCTTGGCGTGAAACCAATCTCTCAAAAAGGTAATCTTAAAATTACAAAGAACCGTATGCATTTTTAAAGAAAAATAGACAAACTCCACACCCCAGACTCCATCACTCTTTCAACTCAATTTATCCCCTGAAGGCATAATCCTTTGTATAATTATATTTCCGCACTTTGCGCCTTCGCGTCTTAGCGCGAAACTAATCTCTCAAAAAAGGTAATCTTAAAGTTACAAAAAACCGCATGCATTTTAAAGAAAATTCTACACACCCCACATTCTTCACTCCACCACTCTTTTAACTTTAAACTTTCAACTCAATTCCTTCACCATATTGCCAATTAAAGTGGCACTGGTGACTTCGCGAACTTTAACCCGCGCGTAGTCCCCAGGTTGGAATCCTTTTTCCTTGGGAAAAATAACCATTTTATTTTGTGAGTTTCGCCCTTTGAAATCGTTTGGATCTTTCTTAGAATCCCCCTCTATAAGCACTTTGAAGGTCTTTCCAATATCCTTTTGGTTGTGTCTGAGTGAAATTTCAGACTGCAACTTTATAATTTCCTGCAATCGTCTCTTTTTTACATCTTCCGGTACATCGTCCTCGTACTTTCTCTCAGCCAGCGTCCCCGGGCGCTCTGAATACATGAACATATAAGACATGGAGTATTGCGCAAATTTCATAATGCTCAGTGTATCTCTGTGCTCCTCTTCGGTCTCCGTGCAAAAACCGGAAATCATATCTGAGGAAATAGCGCAATCTGGAATCAGTTCATAAATCCTCTTGACTTTTTCCATATACCACTCCCTGGTATAAGTCCGGTTCATGAGGTCTAAAACCCTCGTATTGCCCGATTGGACCGGCAGGTGAATGTAATTGCAAATATTCTCGTACTCCCCTATGGCGTACATTACATCGTCCGTAATGTCTTTGGGGTGCGAGGTGGAAAACCTCACCCTCAAATCCGGATGTATGTCCGCGACCATTCTCAGGATTCGGGCAAAGCTGTAAACTTCATTGTTCTCCGGATTTTCCCATTTGTAGGAATCTACATTTTGACCGAGAAGGGTTACCTCCCGGTATCCGCGTTCAAATAATTGGGCGGCCTCTGCAACTATGGTGAAAGCATTTCTGCTGCGCTCCCGCCCCCTGGTAAACGGCACAACACAAAAGGAACACATGTTGTCGCAACCCCTCATAATCGATATAAAAGCAGTGACCCCGCTGGTGTCCAATCGCATAGGGTTGATGTCCGCATAGGTCTCCTCTCTGGAGAGAAAAACATTGACTGCCTTTTGCCCAGACCCGGCAGTGTCCACCAACTTGGGAAGGTCTCTGTAAGCATCGGGACCCACTACCAAATCGACCAGCTTTTCCTCGTCCAGCAATTTGGTTTTTAAACGCTCCGCCATACAGCCCAATACGCCGACCATAGTCCCGGGCCGCTTTCTTTTCACCTTGTCAAAAATCCTAAGCCTTTTGCGCACCGTATCTTCCGCCTTTTCTCTTATGGAACAGGTGTTGATCAGAATCAAATCCGCCTCCTCCATGTCCCTGGTGGCTCCAAAACCCACCTCACTGAGCACGGAGGCAACGATCTCACTGTCGCTGAAATTCATCTGACAGCCGTAACTCTCAATATAGAACTTCCTCTCCTCTGTTGAGGATCCGTTTTTGTCGGCCTCTTCCGAAAACACCTCCCCCTGTCTTTTGGGATCCAGGACTTTTGGAGTCGTTTCCAGTGTGGGATTGTCGTTGTACATCATACTTGAAATTTTGGATTGCAAAGATACAAAAACAGATAGATATATGACAAAATGACAGCGACCAAGATGTAATCTTTTTAAATAATCACCCTATTTTTTTATTACGGGCCATTTCGAGACCCTGCTGAAGAGGATTTTTAAAAGCCTGGTTGGTAGTTGACCAACTGCCGGACAAAAAACTTCTGCATCGGGTAATCTGAATTTGGAAGTTAACTCTCTGATGCGACTCTTAGGGGTTTAACACCTAAAAAAGGCTTTTTTAAGTCGTCCTTAACGGAAAGTATTCGACTGTATTCGTCTTATATTTAGGTGCACGCAAAATTAAAATTTAAGCTTATCTAAAACACAAACAAGTGAAAACTTTGCCGAAAATTTTTATTGCTTCTCTTGTCCTCTCTGCTTTTTTTTTACTCTTGTACGACCTCTATACCTATTTCAAAACAAGAATCCGACAACAATCCTACCTATAAAGTTTACAAACCTGAGTTCGATTATTATCGCGACGCATAATTCATAGAAAACTCCTTATACTAGGCGCTTTTCTGAAGGTTTAGTGGGCTAAACCAAGGAAAAATAACGACGTATAGGGAGGAATTCTATGGATAGTGAGCTTTAAAATGACTAAAAGGTTAAAAAATATGTTACATCAATACAGTTTTAGCTTTACGATATTTAAAAGGCATTGATTTACAATATTTTATGCGAGTTAGAACAATCGAACTCAGGTTACTATCTTTTTGAACACGAGGGATTTAAAGTTTACCGATTCCGGGACAGTTGCAATTTCGTTTACTTTACCAATTGCATAGGAGACACAACTTCCGTAGTCAATGATTCTACCCGAGTTAACTCCATCAACAATCGCGAAATCCTAAAAAAGCCGGAAAATTAGAGAGTGGTGTGCATGATTTTTTGGTTTTCTCTCTGTCAGGTCTTTTATCT
>JAGTVA010000192.1 GCA_018224445.1 Saprospiraceae bacterium | reverse complement strand
TGCTTGCATAAAATATGCAAAAAATTGGAATACATTCAGGAACTCGCATGCAACTTGTTTTAATCATTCCCCTTTGGGTATTTTTTGATTAAAAAAGTTCATGCTCGTTTCATCTGTTTAAATTTTTTACTTTTTAAGGCTCACCTTGCGTGTCCTCCACCAATCGACCAATTAGATGGAAAGAGATAACATAGAGCGCAGAGAATGATTCACCGCCGAGTCGCAATGGACGCACGTGTCCCCAACTTGTTGGTGGAAAGGTTTCGCAGAGAATGACTCACCACAGTGTCAAGTCAAGCATACTTTAGCCGGTTATACTTTCGGCTATGCCTTTTTTCTCTTTCCCCACAGCAGAGAATCCAGAGAGTATTTTCCGGGGCCGGTAATAAATAACAAGAAATAGGCCACCAGGTAAAGCAATGCTTTTTCCCTGGATGAAAAAGGATCGTCGGCGTGATGAATTACCCCCGCCACAAACATGGTAAACATCAACGGAATCAACACCAATCTGCTCCCCAAACCCAATATCAATAATACGGCGCAGAAAACCTCTGCGAATACGGCTGAGATCAACGACAATTCGCTGCCGATGCCCAACGGGTCTGCAAAGGTGGATGACCGCTCTGCGTAATTAGTCAATTTAGGCCATCCGTGAGGCAGCATCATTCCCCCAAATCCAATCCTCGCAATCAATAAAGTAATATTGTACCCCATTTCAGAGGGGCGTTTATTCAGAAAATGCACAATTGCGCTCATACAATTTAATTTTTTGGTTAGGAATCCGCAATAATAATAAAGAATTTGATCAATGAGTGTCTCCGGGTTGTCATTATTTTAATGCGCTTCCAAATACCCTGTAAATCGCTTTCCCAAATTTTTAAATAATGTTTATTTTTTAATCATAAAGAGTTTATTTTTTAAACATTTATTACATTTGCGTCCTAAGGTCGCGCAACATGTATTACAGATGCCACTCCTATTTCAGTATGCGTTACGGCACACTCTCCCCTGAGCGTCTTGTGGAGGTGGCTGCAGAGGCGGGGATCACTGCATTGATACTGGCAGACATCAACAATACCTCCGGTGTTTATCGATTTGTAAAAGCATGTAAAGGCCACGGGATCAAACCCATCGTTGGGGTAGATTTCAGGAGGGGTTCAAGTCATTGTTTTACCGCGGTAGCAAAAAATGAAAACGGCTTTTACCACATTTGTGCCTATCTCACGAAATTGTCTTTTGGGGGCAAACATGCCGAGCGCACGGCTCCCCCGCTGGAAGATGTATACATTATTTATGAGCGGGCTCCCGGCCGGCCCCTGCTGGAGAATGAATTTTTGTCGGTGCGCACCTTTCCACCTCCCCATCTCTCTGCTGCAGAAAAATCAATTCCACAAAGCCAATGGGTAGCTATGCAGCCCTTTACTTTCGAGGATGAAAATGGATTTCGGCTTCACCGGTTGCTGAGGTGTGTGGATTTAAATACAGTGGGGAGCAAACTGACTCAAGCAGACAGGGCCGATTCAACAGATTGCCCCTTATCGCTTAACGCCTTTAATCAAGCTTATCAGCATACTCCCAAAATATTCAAGCGCACTGAAGAATTACTGGAGAGCTGTACCTTCGGCCTATCCATCGGCAGTCAAAACAACCGACAGCGTTTTACCGGGTCTAAAGCCGACGACAGGGCCCTTTTATTTAAATTGTGCAGAGAGGGATTGGCGCAGAGGTATTCCCATAGCCACAAGCGGGCCAAAGACCGACTGGAGCGCGAATTGATGGTCATTGATCAACTCGGGTTTGCCACTTATTTTCTCATCACCTGGGACATTGTACGGTATGCCCGGGCGGCGGGATTTTACCATGTGGGCCGCGGCAGCGGGGCCAATTCCATTGCGGCATATTGTCTGTACATTACAGATGTGGATCCACTGGAACTGGATCTGTATTTTGAGCGGTTCATCAATCCCCATCGCAGTTCTCCTCCCGATTTCGACATCGACTTTTCCTGGGATGAGCGCGACCGGGTCACCGATTACGTATTTAAGCGATACGGACAAAAGCACACCGCTTTACTGGCAACTTACAACACCTTTGGGTTTCGGTCATCAGTAAGAGAGCTCGGCAAGGTATTTGGGTTACCTCCGGCCGATATCGAACTGTTGTTGGAGCAGCCCAGGGCCGGGCACAAACACCACGACTACGGAAGGCACATTTTACACTATGCGCGCCAAATGGACGGCATGCCCAATTATCTGTCCATCCACGCTGGTGGAATTTTAATCTCCGAGCGGTCAATTTTCTACCATACCGGCCTCAAGATGATGCCCAAGGGTTTTCCCATCACTCATTTTGATATGCACGATGGGGAAGACATGGGGTTTCACAAATACGACATACTCAGTCAACGGGGATTGGGGCACCTCAAAGACGCGGTAGAGCTCATCTATAAAAACAAGAAAGTCCGCGTCGATATACGCGACGTAGAAAGAATAAAAAGGGATAAACAAGTGAAGGCGCAACTCCAATCGGGAAGCTGTCTGGGGTGTTTTTACATTGAGTCCCCGGCCATGAGGGGGTTGCTACACAAATTGCGCTGCGACAATTATGTGCATTTGGTGGCTGCCAGTTCCATCATCAGGCCCGGCGTTGCTCAGTCGGGAATGATGCGCGAATACATCAAGAGGTTTCACCGGCCCGATCAGGTCGAATATTTACATCCGGTATTTAAAGATCACCTGTCGGAGACTTTTGGAGTCATGGTATATCAGGAAGACGTCATGAAAATAGTCCACCACTTTGCGGGCCTGGACCTGGACGAGTCTGATGTGCTGAGGAGGATTATGACGGGCAAAAAGAAAAACGGGGATACTTTTGACCGCCTGCGGAACAAGTACTTTCAGAATTGCAAAAAAAGAGGGTATAGCGAGGCACTGACCGGAGAAGTATGGCGCATGATAGAGAGTTTTAGCGGGTACTCTTTTTGCAAGGCTCACTCGGCCAGTTTTGCTGTAGAATCGTTTCAGTCTCTCTACCTCAAAGCCTATTATCCACTGGAGTTTATGGTGGCGGTAATCAATAATTTCGGCGGATTTTACTCCACCGAGTTTTACGTACACGAGGCGCGCATGTGCGGCGCTCATATTGAGGCCCCGTGCGTCAATCACAGCGAGCTGCTCACCTGCATTCAAGGGAATGTTATCTACATGGGGTTTATTCATATCAAAAGGCTGGAGAGGTCCCTGGCCGTTCAGATTTTCAATGAGCGAAAAGCGGATGGACCCTTTACCCATCTGGAAAACTTCATGATGCGCGTGGACCCATCGAGCGATCAACTGCAAATTCTCATCCGGATTGGTGCCCTGCGGTTTACAGGAGTGAGTAAATACGAGCTCATGTGGGAAAAGTGCAGTTGGAAACAAATGCAACAATTCGATCCCTGTCAGCAAACGCTGTTTCAAACCGAATCTTTTGACCTGGCTCAACTGCCTTCATTTACCACAGATGCCAAGGAACAGGCCTTTGACGAGATGGATCTGCTCGGGTTTCCCCTCTGTTCGCCTTTTGAATTATTGAAGCAGGAGCCGCCTCAAACTGTCACGAGCAGGCAGATGAAGCATTGCGTCGGAAAAAGCATTTGGATGTGTGGTTATTTGGTTACTTACAAACCGGTGCGAACCGTCGGCAACAAACGCATGGCTTTTGTCACCTGGATTGACACAGAGGGATATTTTTTTGACAGCGTACATTTCCCTCCCGTCTGGAAAAAGTTTTATCTGCGCGGAAAGGGGTGTTATCTGCTCAGAGGAAAAGTAACTGTTGACTTTGGCGTCTGCAACCTGGAAGTTACCCAGATGGAAAAGCTGCCCTTTTCCGCTGATCCGAGGTATGTTTAAAATCGATGGCTGTCTTTGTAAAAAAGGAAGAAAAAGTGCTGAACTTGCCAGAAAAAGACTTCACTGCATCCTATAGGCCGTATAATGAAACAAAAAAAGGGAATCCGAAGACTCCCTTTTTTTGTTTTGTAACACTTAAAAATATAAATTATTTGTCGTCTTTATTGTCGTCGACTTCTTCAAATTCAACGTCTGTGACATCGTCCTCTCCCGAGGATTGATCTGCAGATTCGGAGGAGGCATCGCCTGCGGCGCCATTTCCACCTTCCTGACCGCCCTGCGCTTCTTGCTGAGCTTGATAAATATCCTGACTGGCAGCTTGCCATGCCGCGTTGAGTGTTTCGGAAGCAGCATCTACTTTCGCCAGATCCTGTTCTTTGTGGGCTTCTTTCAGCTCACTCACGGCATTTTCAATCGCAGTTTTTTTGTCCGCCGGGATTTTATCGCCAATTTCCTTGAGTTGTTTTTCTGTCTGGAAAACCAAGGTATCAGCTGCATTGAGCTTATCGACTTTTTCTCTGGCGGCCTTATCCGATTCGGCATTGGCCTCGGCTTCGGCTTTCATTTTTTGAATCTCCTCCTTACTCAAACCAGTGGAAGCTTCAATTCTGATCTTCTGCTCTTTATTTGTGCCTTTATCCTTCGCACTGACGTTGAGAATACCATTGGCATCCATATCAAAAGTAACCTCAATCTGAGGAACTCCACGTGGTGCGGGGGGTATTCCATCGAGAATAAATCTCCCCACCGTTCGGTTGTCTTTTGCCATAGGTCTTTCTCCCTGAAGGATGTGGATTTCTACACTCGGTTGATTATCAGCCGCAGTGGAATAGAGCTTGGATTTTTTGGTGGGAATAGTAGAATTGGCTTCAATGACTACATCGTACACACCACCCATAGTTTCAATACCCATAGAGAGGGGGGTTACATCCAACAAGAGAACGTCCTGTACATCTCCGCTCAACACACCTCCCTGAATGGCAGCACCTATGGCCACCACTTCATCTGGATTTACACTTCTGTTGGGTGCTTTACCAAAAAACTCCTCCACAGCGGCCTGTATTCTAGGTATTCTGGTCGAACCACCGACGAGAATAACCTCATCGATATCGCTTTTGGAAATTCCTGCATCTTTAAGAGCGATTTCGCACGGTTTGAGTGTTCGCTCGACTAGATGATCTGCTAGTTGTTCAAAAGTAGAGCGGGTAATTTTAAGTACGAGGTGCTTAGGCACTCCGTCTACCGCAGTAATATAGGGGAGATTTACTTCTGTTTCAGTGGAGGAAGACAATTCTATCTTGGCTTTTTCCGCAGCGTCTTTTAGTCTCTGTAGCGCCATGGGATCTTTTCGCAGATCGATATTTTCCTGTTTTTTAAATGAATCGGCCAGGTGATTAATCAACACGCGGTCGAAGTCATCCCCACCGAGGTGAGTATCTCCATTGGTTGATTTCACTTCGAAAACTCCGTCTCCCAATTCCAGGATAGAGATATCAAAAGTACCACCACCGAGGTCGTATACCGCAACGGTAGAATCTTGTCCTTTTTTGTCCAGGCCATAAGCCAAAGCCGCTGCTGTGGGCTCATTAATAATTCTTCTCACCTTCAATCCAGCAATTTCACCGGCTTCTTTGGTGGCTTGTCTCTGGGAGTCGTTAAAGTAGGCGGGCACAGTAACCACTGCTTCGGTCACCTCCTGTCCCAGAAAATCTTCGGCTACTTTTTTCATTTTCTGCAGGATCATAGCAGAAATCTCTTGGGGCGTATAGGTGCGATCGTCGATTTTCACACGAACCGTATCGTTGTCTCCTTTAGCAATTTTGTAGGAAACATTATCAATTTCCTCTTTCATTTCCGCGTACCGGGATCCCATAAATCTTTTGATGGACGCAACTGTTCTCTCCGGGTTAGTGATGGCCTGTCTCTTGGCAGGGTCACCTATTTTCCTATCGCCGTTGTCAATAAATGCGACAACAGATGGGGTCGTTCTTCTTCCTTCCTCATTGGATATCACCTGTGGTTCGTTACCCTCCATCACGGCAACGCAAGAATTGGTGGTTCCAAGGTCTATTCCGATTATTTTACTCATAATGATTAGATTTGATTTAAAGATTTTTATTATTTAAATCATATCAACCACTATGCCATATGAAATATACTGCCAAGTTGAACACTAAAAGGGGATATCCTGTCAGGCTGACTGACATTAAGGCAGGATGTTATCTGGTAAAATTCAAATCCTGAGTAAATCTTCCCATAATCAAGCTGTCCATAGCTGCGGGGCGCAGATGAAAGTCTACGACCTCGGTATGGTTAATTGAGCTGAGTACGCCAAGTCCACCCTCTATATTGGTATACAATGGAATTTCATTGGACGAGGTAATCCCGGTATTGGCGAGGCCTACGTTCACGTAATTAAACAGTTCCAGTCCACCGGCGTCCAATCGGAGGTCAATGGATTGAAATCTTCTTTGAACGTTGCCCTTTTCTTCGAGGGCACCTCCCACCCATTGCAGGAACTCATTTCCCCGAATGCCAATCGTATTGCCGGAGGCTCGTGTCACCACATTCCATACGGCTACTCTGGGTTCATAGGTATTTCCCTGATCAATAATTCGTTCTTCATAATTAAAATAGAGTCTCAAATTAAAAAACTCCGCTCCGGCAGTTGCATCCCAACGCACATTGGTACGAATTTCTCCCTGAAGGTTGAGGCCCTGTCCTTCCACCGGGGAACGGATTCTCAGGTCATCGATTATTAAAACCGATGAAGTGGTGAGCAGTTCCCCATTTCTCTTTACCTCCAGGCGGTAATTGCGATTGCCTTGAAGATCAATTTCTTCTGCCCCAATGGCGTAGAGGTAATTGGGTTCGGATGGGAAGTATCCATCGTCTCTGGGTAAATCCTGTTGGGCCAGATCTGTTTTTTGAAACTCAAAAACCTGCTGAGTGACCAAGTCAATAAGTTCAACTGTTGCGTCTTTATAATAAATTGAATCGGGCTCTGAAGCCACCAATAAGGCACTTCTGTTTTCGTCGAGAAAAGCTCTTTCCAATCTTATGTAATGGACCTCATCGGATTTGGACAAGAGGGCATATACGACGGGGATTTCCTCTTTTTCTGTAAATAGGTCGAAGTCATTGGAGCATGAGGTCCAAACCATAGAAACGAGCAATATCAGTGGAAGAAAGTACTTTGACATAAATTTTATATTTTGCAAACAGGAACTATAACGACTCGAAAATAAATCTCGTGCTTTTTTTTGTTGATAAAAGAGGTTCAAAAGTAATAAAAAATCAATTTAATGGTCCTCAGGGGATCGGGGGTTAAATTTAACAATGGAAATACCTCCAGCGATCAGGGCAAAAAAGATAATCCACAAAACGTAAGAGGATACTGCTTCTGTGTAATACAGGAGGGCTATGCTTGTCAATCCAGAAACACTCATCATGCTGAAAGCAATGGTCCTGGCTTTTCGCGTAAAGGGCCTTTTGCCATCGATAATTTCCATGGAGGGGCCGAACATTTTATTTCTCAGTAATTTTTCTTCGAGCCAGGGGCAACTTTTAGAGAAGCACCAGGCCGCAATAATCACAAAAATAGTGGTCGGGAGTCCGGGTACCGCTGTTCCCAATGCCCCCAGGCCCACTGCGAACAATCCTATTCCCGCGAGCACCCACCTTCTAAGGCTTTTCGGCTTCCAACTGAGTGGTTTTTCAAACTCCTCTGCACGGCAAGAAACGGAGGTATTGTTGTAATCCTCTCCAAGATTTCCACTGTTTCTATCGACCTTATTCTTCATTCCATTCAGCTATAAATACATTGATGTCTCTGGTCCCTTCCTCATTGTTTCGGGAAGAGGAAAATACAAGATGCCTTCCATCGTGTGAAAACATAGGAAAAGACTCAAATGTTTCACCAAAAGTAATTTGCTGCAATCCAGTGCCATCTATGTTGATCATAAACAGATTGAAGGGGTGCCCTCTTTCGGTGTGGTGATTTGAAGAAAAAATGATTTTTTCACCGGAGGGATGGAAGAAAGGCGCCCAATTGGCTCCCCCCAATTTGGTCACCTGACGCAAATTGTTTCCGTCTGCATCGACCACAAAGATTTCCATTTTAGTGGGTTGAACCAGGTCTTCGTTCAATAGCTCCTGATATTCTGCAACTTCTTCATCCGTAGTAAAGGCAGATCCCCTAAAAACAATCTGAGATCCATCAGGGGAGAAAAAGGCCCCTCCCTGATATCCTTTGTGATCCGTTATTTGTTGAAGATTGCTGCCATCGAGATTCATGGTGTACAGATTGAGGTCTCCGGTTTCACGTCTAAAAGAGGTAAATACAATTTTATCTCCAAGTGGAGAAACGGTAGCTTCGGCATCGTAACCCACATTGTCTGTGAGTTGGGCAACGGTATTGCCCTCCAAGTCTGCTATAAATATATCAAAGGTGCGGTATATGGGCCAACTGTAACGTCCCCCTACTCTTCTCTCCGGTTCAGGCGGACAGGGATCTCCTCCCAAATGGGTAGAGGAGTACAAAATAAGTGAATCGCCGGGGAGAAAGTAGGAACAAGTTGTCCTGCCCTTTCCCGTACTTAGTCTGGGCGGCATTTTTTCATTGGAATAAGTTTCCGCCAGGTTCATAAGGAATATCTGATCGCACTCCACCTCCCAGTCTGGGTTTTTGGCTTGAAAAACCAGTTGGGAATTGTCAAAACTAAAATAAGCCTCTGCATTGGATCCTCCAAAAGTCATTTGATGCAAGTTTTTAAAATGTTGCTCATCACTGTGAATGTGCTCATCCGCATTGGGTACGTAAATCGGAGGGGACTCTTTACCGCGTTCCTCACAGGAGGTTAGACCCCATGCACTTCCAAATACAAATGACACAAATAAAACAAACTTAAAAGGGTTCATAAATCCAAATTTTTCGTAAATTTAGGGTGTTAAATTAAAACAAGCACCAAACTATGACGGTATTTTACAAGCATTTGACATTTGCATGTTTAGTTTTTGCAGGATTATTCATTCAATCCTGTTCAATCAAAGCCCCTGTAGCCGACACACCCATCACTCCCATAGAAAGTTTCAGGTCGGATATCACTTACCTTGCATCTGAGGAATTGGAAGGCAGAGAAGTAGGGACAAGAGGCGAACATCTGGCAGCTGCCTACATTGCTGAGCGATTTGAATCATTGGGGTTGGAACCCGGTGGAGACCACGGAACCTATTATCAAGAATTTGAAGGATTGGAATTACCTCACCCTCATGCCGATGAAGAGGAAGGTAAAGCTGTAATTGGGATCAATGTCATTGGATTCATAGATAATGATGCATTACACACTGTAGTTCTTGGCGCTCATTACGACCATTTGGGTTGGGGTGGCAATTCGTCTCTACACAGAAGCGACACCGCAGCCATCCACTATGGAGCAGACGACAATGCCAGTGGAGTTGCAATGATTTTATATTTGGCACAGAGGTTAAGGGAAGCCCACCCCGGTAACAATTACTTATTTATTGCTTTTTCAGGAGAGGAAAAAGGCCTATGGGGTTCGGGCTACTGGACCAAAAACCCAACTCCCGTTGAAGTGGAGGAAGTCAACTACATGCTTAATTTTGACATGGTGGGCCGACTCAATGATGAGCGGACTTTAGCCATCAATGGAACAGGGACTTCAGCCTTATGGGAACGGAGGCTTGAAAGGGCCAATAGGGCAAATTTGAATTTGGTTTTTTCACAGTCAGGAGTTGGCTCTTCTGATCACACTTCATTCTATTTGGTGGAGGTTCCGGCCATTCATTTTTTCACAGGCACACACGAGCATTACCACAGGCCTTCAGATACTCCGGACAAAATCAATTACCTCGGAATGCAGGAGATTGGATCCTTTGTTTTTAATCTCATTGGAGCCCTAAATGAATATCCGGAACTTACCTTTTCTGAAACCGTGGTGGAAGAATCGAGATCAGCGCCCAGATTTTCAGTCACTTTGGGTATTGTGCCCGATTATCTCTACTCGGGCAGTGGATTGAGAATCGAGGGAGTTACCTCTGGCAATCCAGCTGAGAAGGCGGGGCTCCAACGAGGCGACATCATTATAAAATTGGGCGATCGCCGGGTAAATGACATATACGATTATATGGACGGCCTGAGTGATTTTACCTCCGGTGATGAAACCAGCATTCAATATAAGCGGGATGGAGAGATTATGGAGAGCAAGGTAGTATTCTAACTCATTTGCCCTCCTCAACCCGAATTACAAAGCCGCTTAAACTCTATCTCAATTCTTCAAACCCCTCTCGGATAATTTCAGGAACGGCCTCTGTACAATCTATAATAGTACTCGGGTCTGTATGCCCCAGCCCCCCATCTACAATTATATCGAAATTATTTTTGTGCTTTTCATATATATAAGAGGGGTCGGTATAGTATTCCAGTAAATCATCGTCTCTCTTCAACGAGGTACTCAATAGGGGACGGCCCAATTTTTCGATCATACTCAGTACTATTTTATTTGCCGGGATTCTCACCCCTATGGTCCTTCTCTTATTCTTAAAAATTCTGGGTACTTCGCTATTGGCTTTGATAATAAAGGTAAAAGGGCCCGGGGTGTTCCTTTTAAGGATTCTAAATACTTCATTATTAATTTGAGAGGCGTATTCAGACACCTGGCTGATGTCTTTGCAAAGGAAAGTCATATTGGCTATGGTTGGATCTAAATTTTTAAATTGGTAAATTTTTTCGACCACATCCTGGCGCAGTATATCACAACCTATAGCATAAACAGAATCTGTAGGATAAATAACCATTTCGCCCTTCTCCAGGGCTTCGCAAACCTGGTCAATTTTTCGACCTTCCGGATTTTCCGCGTGAATTTTTAATAACCTACCCATAATTATTTTTTTTTTAGTTTATAAATCAATTTCGTAATTTAAGAATTTTTTCATTGCCAACTTCTTTTTTTCATCAAATAAATAGTCAATATTTTCAGAAAAATACCTCTCAATTTCCTTCGCTCCCAATCCCCCAAACCGGATATTCATTTTATCTAAATCCGAGAGTCCCAACTGAAAGGCCTCATTTAATTTAAAGGGGACTTCGCTGTTCAAGCCGGCATGGCAAACCCAAACTGCAAAAACAAAAGGCAATCCAGTCAATTTTTTCCAACACTCCCCCAGGTCGTATACAAATGGAAACTCCCCGGAGGCATTAAAGGCGCGGTCCCCAATAATTAACCCTCCAACACCTCCTTTAATTTCTTTTTCATAGCCTTTTTCTGCCCTGGAAAAAGAAATATTTTTTCTCCAATAATCTCTCATTAAAATTTGGATCAACCTCACTGAAGTTCTGGATTGATAGTCTAGAAATACGGTATTTAAATCCTGGATCGGATTCTCAGAAACCAACAGGACTGTGGCCACCTTACCATTACAGCCAATGCAATAATCTGTCACAATTTGATAATTGGAAAATTCATGAAGAGCTCCTACCGGCACCAATGCCAGGTCTACATGTCTATCCCTGAAATGCTCTGCACAACGCGAGGGATAATCCAGTATAAACTCCACTGATTCAAAAAGGCTGGACCTTTCTATAGATTTAATAAAAGGGATGGTATTCAAATACTCTACAGCGGCAAGTTTTATTTTTGGCATAAATTTTTGGCTAATTTTAGAGCAGCTACAGATACGTCAATAAAAATCAATTAACCTACCACCGGCAAATCAAAATACCCTCGAAATTGTTTATCCTGCTCAAATTTTACATCCGTAAAATCACGCACCACGTTATACAACGTATCTCTCTCTATCGGCTTTCTGTTAACTTTTCGAATGAGGGTAACCAATTCGTATGTGCTCAATGCAGGAGACTGCTCTTCTGAGCCCGCCATAGAGTATATTTTGGTAGTATCGTCAATGGTTCCATCAATGTCATCCACCCCAAAGGAAAGAGACAACTGGGCGATGGTGCGCCCGATCATAGGCCAGTACGCTTTGATGTGATCGAAATTATCCAGGTAAATCCTGCTAATGGCATAATTTTTTAAAT
Organism: Saprospiraceae bacterium; assembly: GCA_018224445.1. GTDB lineage: Bacteria > Bacteroidota > Bacteroidia > Chitinophagales > Saprospiraceae > PWJY01. Next base: position 3,253 of record JAGTVA010000192.1, on the reverse strand, counting down.
CCTCTATAACGCTGATCTCCGGCACATGGGACATTTGATTGTCTTTATTTCTAAATTTTAGCGGAATAAAAGTCTGGAACCCCCCTGTTTCATCCTGCAGTTCCCTAAGGCGCTGAAGGTGGTCTATGCGGTGGTGGTAATTCTCAATATGCCCGTAAAGCATGGTGGCATTTGAACGTTGGCCGAGTTGATGCCAGACCCTGTGTATTTCCAGCCATTGATCGGATGAGCATTTTCCGCCGGCTATCTGATCTCTCAATTCCTCATCAAAAATCTCGGCACCACCGCCGGGCATGGAGTCCAGACCGGAGTCCTTCATCAATTTCATTCCCTCTGTGTAGGAAATTTTATCTTTTTTAAAGATGTAATGAAATTCAACAGGAGTAAGCGCCTTAATGTGCAAGTCCGGCCTGTGCGCTTTAATTTTTGAAAATAAATCGGTGTAAAATTTCACATCGTATTGGGGAAGTACCCCACCGACAATGTGAACCTCCGTTACAGGTTTATCGTCATAGGATTTTACAATATCCATAATATCTTCCATACTGTACTCCCAACCTTCTGATCGTTTTTTTATCAGTCTGCTGTATGAACAAAAGCTACAGGAATATATACATACATTGGTAGGTTCTATATGGAAATTTCTATTGAAATAAGTAAGGTCTCCATGCCTTTTTTCCCTGATGTAATTGGCTAGAATCCCAACGGAGGATAGGGGCGCATTTTCAAATAAATACACACCGTCACTCTCGCTAATTCTTTCACCTTCAACTACTTTTTTACCAATTTTTCTTAGCGTCGGGTCCGTATTTTTCTCACTGAGTAATTTTTCTATCATCTGGCTACTGAATTTTAAATACAATTTTCGATTGGCAAAACAGGAAATTTTACGCCTTCAAACTAACCGATTCTCACACTTAAGGTTTTGCAAAACTAAATAAATTTCAAACCCCTCTGTGAAAAAACCCGGAGTCTTGGCAGATAAAAGTATATTTGTTAAATAAATGTCGCAATAGTCCATAACTGAGATATCTATGGAAACAGGCGGGTTAGATTATTAATTTTGCCGTCCGTAGTCAATTGTTTAAAAAAGTAAAATCATTGAAACTCTCTGTATTAATCCCGGTGTACAACAGGCCTGTATCTGTCCTTTTAATGAATTTAGAGTCACAGGCAAAGCGGTCGGATGAAAAAGTAGAAATACTCTGTCTGGACGATGGGTCTGTTGAGTTTGCCTCTGAAAACAAACAAAAAGCTGAAGATTTGGGAATTCCATATCACAGGCAGGAAAATAAAGGAAGAGCGAAAAGCAGGAATGCGTTAGCCGAACTGGCCAGGGGAAAGTATTTGCTTTTTTTGGACTGTGATTCAGGGATTCCGACAGAACATTTTTTACAAAACTACCTCAGCCAACTAAACGAGCATCCAATTATTTACGGTGGTCGTAAATACCCAAGTGATAAGCCCAAAAGAAGTAATCGTCTTCACTGGAAGTACGGCAGGAAGGTTGAATCCTCTCCATTGGAGGATCGAAAAAAGCGACCCTACAATACCTTTATGTCCAATAATTTTACGGTAGCCGCTCCTCTGTATAAAAAATACCCCATGGATGAACACCTGACCAAATACGGATACGAGGATTTGCTCTGGGCACTGGATATGAAGAGCCGGAACCAGCGAATTGAACAAATAGACAATCCCGTAGTTCACGAGGATTTGTGTACAACCGATGTATTTTTAGAAAAAACGAAGCAGGCTATGGACAACCTTGCTTTTTTGGTCAAAAAGGGTAAAATTGAACGAGAGGCCACTCCCCTTTTAAGAACTTACTATTTTTTAAAAAAATGGAAATTACATCTGCCAGTCAAATTCCTCATTGGGTTATCTCTCCCATTAATTTTGATGCAATTAAAAAGCCACAATCCCTCTCTTTTGCTTTTCAACCTGTGGAAACTGAGTCAATACAAGGGTTAACCCGTATTATTCATGAAGGATTCTATTACAAGGCTATATCCCTTCATAAATGGTCACTTGCTCGATTTTCTGTCCTCCCCGTAACTGGAGCTACGCTTGCGGTATAAAATCTTCTCAAGCCACCATTTCTATCGGACTATAGCCTTTCACGACGAACCCCTCATGTATAATGCGGGTAAATAAAACTCCATTCATCTTTTATCCAAAAAATAATAATCAGAATCGGGTTATTACCTGACCAGGGTCACGTCTCCTTTGAGCATAACAGACCCTCCGTTTTCTAATGATACAATAGCGTAGAATGCAAACACCGCAGGATTCATATCCTGGCCTTTGAAAGTACCATCCCATCCGTGAAGCGGATCATTAGGCTGGAATTCATAATTTTCAAACACCTTATTTCCCCAACGATCAAATACTTTAAACTCTTCAATTTCCCTGACTCCACTATCGGCAAAAATGTAAAAGCGATCATTTATTCCGTCCTTATTCGGAGAAAAAATATTGGGTACATAGATATTGACATCGTCATCGACGAAAATAGTAATTTCATCACTGGCTTCACAACCGTCCTTACCAACCACGGTAAATTCATAAGTAATGGTCTCCAGAGGCTTACTTATCGTACTCATACAATATGTACAATTCAGCCAATCTCCCGGTGAAAAGTAATAGTCTTCTAAATTGGATTCCAAATCATTTACCCAGGCATTAATTTGGACTTCGTCCCCGAGATTAATGGTTTTATCCTCACCCAGATCAACAATCAAGTCATTGGGTTTCACATCCAGGTCTAAAATAAGTTCAGTATTACACCCTTGTTCAGCTTCTATGAGGTGAATATATTGTCCGGATACTGAATAATCCTGACCGTGGAAATTAAATTCATCTCCCTCACATATTTCTACAGGAATGGTATCCCTGTTGATCGGGGCTATTGCAAGCTGTAAAACTTCTTCCCTGTCACACCCGTCTTCCACCTCAATTGAATGGGTATATTGTCCGGTGGTTGAATACTCATTGCCGTAAAACAAATAATGCTCTCCCTCGCATATTTCCGCTGAGATGGTATCGCTTTGAAGGGGGCCAACAGACAGATCCAGTATAACTGTGGAGTCACATCCCATGTTTGATGTAAATACCTGCGTATACAAGCCCTGTTCTGAGTACTCTACCCCATTCCACACAAATGTTGCGTCTTCACAAATTCCAACCTCCACCGTGGATTCCTCCACCTGATGCGCTTCAATTTCTAAAATAAAGATACTGTCGCAACCTG
>JAGTVA010000191.1 GCA_018224445.1 Saprospiraceae bacterium | reverse complement strand
TTGAAATCGGATTTCAGCGCTACATTGCCCCATATTTCATCCCAAAGTCCATTTCCTCTTACAGAAACTACATAAAGGGACTCGTCCGCAGCGTTGAATTTAAAAACGGGAAAAATTCGGTCACTCTCAGGTTTTCTTCGCTCTCTCCCCATATCTATGTGTTCTGCCATGCCGCCCGAATATCCAATACTCCTAACTTCCTCTTCGGAAAGTACATTGCCCTCAATATCAACCACAAACTGGTCGATTTTCGTCTCAAATACCTCCATAACCTCTCGATCTGACATTTGTCGAACCGGGGTTTCCAGGTAATCATTTACAGCCAGAAGGATAGACCTCTTATTGGCCAGTGCTTCGTTTCTGTCGTGTATAGGTTTTAGCAGAGTTGCCATGGAAGACAACACCAATGCCACCACTACAGAAACAACCAGAATAAACTTAACAACATATGATGTACTATGCACTTGCTAAACGTTTTTGAATGTTCTTACGAAGAACAAAGTGATCAATTAATGGCGAAAAAGTATTCATAAAAAGGATAGCCAACATCCAACCTTCAGCATAAGCGGGATTGAGTACCCGTATGATGATTCCAAAAAATCCTATCAAAAATCCATAAATCCATTTTCCTCTGTTGGTCGTGGCTGCTGTCACCGGATCTGTAGCCATAAAAGCCATGGCAAATAAGAAACTACCTATATAAATGTGGTGATACCAAGGTACGTTCATGAAATCGGTTGCACCCCACATATTGAGTAAAACTCCTGTAAAAACGGTACCTATCAACATACCCAACATAATTCTCCAACTCGCAATTCCCACAATTCCAAGAAATATAGCCCCTACAAGAATTAATGGTTTGGAGGTCTCTCCTATCGATCCAGGAATGGTACCCCAAATCATCTGGGACTGCGTATAAACATCCGTCACGGCCTCCCAACCGCCTTGGAAAGCCAGCGCAAGCGGGGTCGCCCCCGTATAGCCATCGACCACCGTCAAATGGGGGTCAAACAGTGCCAATCCCAGCCAGTCGAATATCCCGTTAAATAAGGTGAGATGGACCCACCCATACTCTACTGCTGCTCCTGAAAAAGTGGATTCTAATCCCGCTATCCATACCTCATCGCCTGATATTACAGTGGGGTAAGCGAAGAATATAAATACTCGGGACAACAAGGCTATATTCCAAATATTCATTCCGGTACCTCCAAAAGCTTCTTTACCTATAATTACGGCAAAGGCCACACTCACGGCCAGTATCCAAAGGGGTATATCCGGTGGCATAATCAGGGGAATCAAAGCCCCGGAAACCAGGAAGCCCTCCTCAATGCCGTGTCCCTTTTTGGCTGCATAAAAGAACTCAATAGCCAGGCCGACCACATGAGCCACCACAAATATGGGTAGCAATTGCCAGAACCCGTAAAACAGCTTGAGGTGAAAACCCTCCAAAAAACCGGTGTATTCACCGAGCGCTAAGAAGTGTTGATGTCCGATATTGTAGGTACCGAAAAGGTAGCACAACTGGAGCATGAGTACCACATGAACCATGGTGCGCTTCAAATCCATATTGTCGCGAATATGAACACCGCCCTTGGTTACATGATTGGGCACAAACAGAAAAGTGTGAAAACCATCGTAAAGCGTATACAAAAAAGGCGATTTCTCCTTATTCGGTTCAAACTTCTCCAATAAATTTAACATTTTATCTTTCATATCTGAAAACCGTTATTCAGTCTTAGGTAATAAACTCTATTCGTTGACAATTTCTAAGCCCTCTCTCAATATTTGTTGTAAAGGCATCTTGGATGTACATACAAATTCACAAATAGCAATATCTTCTTCACTCAATTCATATATTCCCAAGCCTTCCATTCGCTCAAAATCATTGGTCAAAATGGCCTTCATCAAATGCTGAGGATAGATATCCATCGGCAATACTTTCTCGTATTGTCCGGTCACCACAAAAGCCCTTCGCTCTCCGTGACTGTTGGTATCCGCTCTGTACTCCATATCGGGAAATATAAATCCGGGGAAAGTCGGAGAAAGCGAGGGCCGAACTTCCTGTGGCAATAACCACCCGAATGGTTCGTAGTAATCTCCTTCCAAAATGACGGTTACCTGATCGTCAAAAAATCCGACAAAACCCTCTTTTTCCTTCTTATTACCAGTCAACACATCGCCGCTGATCAACCGCACGTTTTCATTCTTAAAAGTGATATTGGACAGCAATTCACCCACCTGAGCTCCGGGACGCGACCGCATGTAGGCTCTGGTCTCAATTTCAGCACCGCACATGGCCATCAGGCGCTCGGTATTGTACCTTCTCTCCGTAATCATTTTACCCAGTACTATCACATCGTGCGGGTGAAGATACCAAATCATATCGCCTTTCTTGATGGGATTGATGTGGTGAATCTGAACACCCACATTCCCGGCGGGATGCTTGCCCGTAAACCAATATTTTTCCACATTTTTGGCTTCCAAAAATACCCTTGAAGGGATTTCTTTTCCGCGGCCATCCATTCCAAGGTGCACTCGGCCATCAGTGAGTTTGTTCAACAGGTCAATACCCGTCTGAAAGGCCGCTTCCTCCCCCTGCACTGCAAAATTTAAATCGGGTGCTAGTGGTGCCGTATCAAAGGTGCTTATAAAAATATCTCTTGGAACATCCTCCGGATCCGGAATGATGTCAAACGGGCGCTGCCTCAAATGGACCCAACCACCGTATTTTTTGAGAAAGTTGACAATATCGCTCCGCTCGGCAGAGTCCAGATTTAATTCCGGGAGTTCTTTGTACTTGATCTCCTCATCAGCGATTACCGTCACCTCGTGAATGGCTCTTTTTGGCCCCCGGACTATCCCGGCAAACTTTCCACTTACCGGAGAGACAAATTTTATTTCCGGATTCCTTTTGTCGAAAAACAATTCGTCACCTGCCAACAACCCGTCTCCCTCTTCGGGAGTTATTTTTGGAATGGGAGCAATGCCTCTAAAGTCCGTGGGCAATACAGAATATTTAGAGACAAATGGCGTTTCTACAATCTTGTTCTCCGGTTTTCCCTCTAAATTGATATCAAAACCCCTCCTTAACTTGAAGTACCTATCCTTGGGAATATAGGAGGGGAGTTCAGAGGCATCACCTATATATTTGGGAAAAAGCGATGAATCGACTTTTGCATCTTTTCCCTCCAACTGCCTTCTGCCCTCCATCTGTAAAAGACTGTCGGTGACAAAAATAATTGCGCCAAATACTATAATGACCGTCGCTATTATTATGCTGCTCAAAAGATCTAAAGAACCGGAGGAAGATTGTGCAAAAATATTCGTGGGAAACATTGCTAAAGAAAAAAATAAAATCACTCCTTTAGACCAGTTTCTGAATAAAATATCTCTCATAAGTATACTTTGCAAAAGTTATAGAATAAGTAAGAGAATCAGCCATCTCAAAAGCATTGCAAAGATACAAATCTTTGACATTCCAATAAGTTACCTGTTGTAATTTTACCCTTAGTTCCATATTTAGATTAATTCTAAATAGCCGAATCCTATCAGAATCACACTGGACTCCCATTTTGCAAGTTAACCTCAACCTGAAATACCCGAGGCAGCCAATGAGCTGAACGTTGCGTTATTCTTTTATTAATATTTATTCTTTTCCATAAGAGTTGCAGTTTTTTTAATAAATTCTTTATTTTGATACCATGAAAAATACACTCATTGCACTGTTTGCGCTCCTACTTATTGTATTCTCAACTTCTCCTTTGGAGGCTGAAGACAGGCCCCCTTTTGACGGGGCCAAGTCCGCCCTTTTTGCAGAACTGCTCGGAAACGGACTTTTGTTCACCCTCAATTACGACACCCGAATTTCAAACAGATTTGGGATAAGGGGAGGAATAGGTTACATCGGGTCGCTTGATGGGGAGGGTGGAATTTTGACTATTCCCATCAACGCCAATTTTTTATTGGGCAACAACGGAAAGTACTTTGAGGTTGGAGCAGGATTTACATTTGTCGGCGGGGATTTCTTCGATACCGACAATCGAATTGCCACCTCTCTGACCTTCATGTACAGAAGTCAACCCCAGGATGGCGGTTTCATGTGGAGAGCTGGTTTTGCACCTCTAATCATCGACAAAATTGTTATTCCCTATTACGTGGGACTCGGCCTGGGGTATTCATTTTGATTTCACAAATAATTCGCCAGGCGCAGAAATTCAATTTCTGTATTTAAGTTGGCAATTCAGCTTCTTCCACAAAAGCCTGATTTTCTCCGGGTACGAGAACTTAGAAAAATTTTAAATAGTATTTTATTTGCGCTCCGTTGAAAAATCGTTTTTCATGATGACAAAGATATTGGGTTATGTAGCCATCAGGATTAGAAAGGGGTTTTGGGGTGGACTCATAAATACAGTTTTAGTCTTACTATATCGACAAAACATTGATTTATACTTTTTATGCGAGATGGAATAATCGAGCTCAGATTATAAGGACTTGTCGAGATGGTGATAAACAGTTTCTCTCATATCCGGAATAAAAAATATTTAATCTGTTTAAATTTCTTTAAGTTCATAGAATTTTGATAGTATTTTTTAAATTTACTGCCGGAAAATGAACCCAATAAGATGAATAAGCCATTGAGATGAATGGTTTCAGGCTCGGGAATTTACCACATCTCTAACCTGGTCTCCGATATGGGTTCAATATCAGAAAGGTGATCAGTTGCTGCTCTATCGATTGTCTGACTTTATCCGAAAAAATTTATGAAGACTTATCAGATCGCTATGGTAAACAAAAAAACATCCCTGCCCAAAGGTCTTTGGAATAATTTAACCGGCCTCACTTTAGTGTGGTTGCTGTTGTCTCTGATGATGGTGGGGACCGTTTCACTTTTTCACCTCAACGATTATATAACCCATCCCCAATTCAATCATTTTGAACACCTCACCTATTTCTACCAACAGGGTTTAGCTGACAAACTCAACGAGGCCATGTATTATTTGTACTTTATTGTAGATACTCTATGGCCCCTCGTACTGGTGAGGATGCTGTACCTTTTGGTAAAAGGTAAGAATGTGAGGATTTCAGCGAAGTGGATGCAGATTTATGAAGTCCTTTTGGCCACAGCTCTTTTATTCGATTACCTGGAAAACACCATTTACATTTTCCAATTGCAATTCGCAGAGCCCTTGAAATGGATTTATTTCTCCAAACTCTCCCTCTACGGAATCGTCCTGGTGGTAGCTTTGGCAGTAGCATACGACCGACATTTTAAAGAAAATGCAGCATTGTTTTTCAAGTTTTTAAAAGCCTCGTCCATCAGTATACTGGGTTTGATGGTCATCGTCCTACTTCTGACTCAAATGCCCCAGGGCAGTTCGCTGGTCATCGACCTGTTGAGCAATCCCATTAATCTTTTTTTTACCCTGTATGTACTGACCCTTATCAGCCTTATATTCTCTCACCATCCGTCGACCCTGTTGTTTCTCCATAAGAGCCGGGAGGAGAGAAGCCAGGGCCACTGGAAAATGGCAGGTGGCTTTCTCCGACACGGAATAGTGTATTTTGAAAAAGAGAAAAAATTGGAAGAAGGGGACACCTCTACCCAACAGCCCGAGCTGGATGAATACGCAAAACCCCTGCGATATTTTTTGGGTAGTCTGATCTATTTCGCATTTCTCTACATACTCCTCTTTACCTACGAGAAATACATCTGGGAGGGATTCAGGTATGATCTGCTAATCGCAGTCTTATTTATCGCGCAATTACTCCTGTTTTCCATATTGAGGAAAAGGACTACTTCCAAAGGAGAAATCACCGAACAAAGAAGAAGAATTTGGGACGTGGAAGCTATCTACCTGTGGGGGTATTTTCTTACTGTTGTGGCCCTCTTTGGAAGTGTGGTGGCGAGTTTATTGTACGGCTGGGAACTCGTCACTTTCCTGTTGGTACTTTCTTTTCTGATTCTCAGGTCCTTTATTGAAATGAGTGGCAGGTTGATGAAGAGGGATAAAGACAGAACTTATGGAGGGGTTTTAGCAACTATGAGCAACTTGGAAAGCCTGGAAAGGCGCCTTCTTCAAAACAAAGACAGCGCGGGAAATTTCGTTCCCAGAAAGCAAACCTACATCAAGTGGACGGGATTTACAGCGCTTTTGGTTCTGATAGCTGCCCATCATCCACCCATGGCCGAAAACCTCAATCCCATTCTGGTTCTCATGCTATATCTTCATATATTTTACGGAATTTTAACGATACTCGTTAAAAGCTATTTGTACTTCAATCAGGAGGACATTAGGTCTGAAGAGAACCGGAAATCCAATTTTAAATGGGGATTTAAGCTTATAAAAAACATTTTCAGGTTTGCTCCTGTAGTCGTCATTTTGCTTATTGCAGCCCGATCGATACCCGTAGAAAACCTCAATCTGTTGTCGGAAAGAGAGTTTCACTCTGAAAGCAGCATGCCTGTAGATACCTTTATTCAAAATCATTTATCAAAGGACCTGAAACCAGCAGACAGTGTAAATACAAGGGTGTACATCTCCAGCTTTGGAGGTGGCTTGAGGGCTACCGTGTGGAACCTCTTGCTGATGGAAAAGATGCACCAAAGTGACAGCGCGTTTCTGGAAAAAATAGTGGCTGTTTCGGGAGTTTCCGGTGGAGCCCTCGGCCAGGCTTTTTACTTCGCCATTCAAAAAGAGGACCCACAGAACTCACCCCGGATAATTTCGGAAATTGGAAAGGGTAATTTCCTCACCACGGACCTGGTCTACCTGCTGGGTGCAGATGCAATCAGAAAAAGCAAATGGGGTTTTCCCAATCGATCCGGTATCGCCATGCAAAACTACTGGAGAAAGATAAGTGGCGGACCCGGGTTTTGCATCGATCCCACTCCCTTTCAAACTTATTGGAAAAAGGGGTTCGACCAGATGGGTTACTACCCCGCCCTCATCACCAATGCAACCAATATTAACCGGAGATACGGCATTGCATCTTCACTCTACGCAGATGAAAACCTTTTTTACCGCATTTTTCCCTACTCCACCAACCTGCTGTTGAATGCCAACGAAAAGTCCCTTAGTTTCTTTGACGGAGTATCTACCACAGAGCGATTCCCTATATTCAGTGCTACTGCTTTCGTAAACGACGGGGGGCACTTTGTAGATGGCGGTTACTTTGAAAACTCCGGCATCCTCAGCCTGATGAACCTGAGAAAATACATTAATTCAAGAGATACCTCCACCAATTACCAGGACAAATTGATTGTAATAGACAACGATATGGGCGGTTTCATCAACCGTTTCATCCGCGATACGGAAGAGAGTTTCAGTCATAAAATCCACCTGAAATTTGACGGAATATCCGGCCTCGGAGCTGTTATGAAAGGGGCGATGTCCAATTTTGAACTGCCGGCCTACCTCGCTGAATATTACAGCGAAGAACACGATCCTGAACTCGATACAGAGATGGTATACCTGCCCTATCGCTTGCGGTACAGTGACATCACCGGTTTTTGGGGAGCGAATCCCAAGGACACCGCAGCCATACAATTCATTTTAGAGAGGATCGAAAACAACAACCAACGAATCGACTCTGCCATTCACAAATTCCTCCAAGAACAAAATGCGGAGCACATGACTGACCGGCAACGCCGATGGAAATTCGCTTATCCCTCTTTGTCCAGATTGCTGTCTGAAGCATCCTATCGCTACTTCAGGGCTATGATGTACCACGAGGAGGTGGAGGAATTTTTAGATAATTTCCCCAAATGAGTTGTTATTGGCTGTTTTAAACCAGAGTAATCAGAACTGAAATCGATATATCTCTCCGCCAATCCCCAATTCGGTAGGTGGGGATGTTTGTTCTCTATTCTTTTAATGTTTGTATTATTTATAACCTATTCACTACCCTTCAATATTGAATCAATTTTCTTGCAAACTGAAAAAAGGAGGGCGTAAAGTTAATTTCACCGCAATGGCGCAGAGAACGCTGAGTAAACGCAGAGGAAGGGCGCAATGAGTTGTAACGAGCTTTAGCAATTAAGCAGTCTAAAACGCTTAGTGCAAACAATTCCGCCTAATTTCTTTCCAGCAAATCCATCCCCAACTCTGCGGGGACACCTGGGCCCTCAGTTTCTCTCAACTAACTAATTATAGACAAATGAGGTGAGTATTTTTTTTAAACATAGCAGAATCACGATACACAAAATTTCATACTTTTGTAAACGTGAAGAGAAGGTAGGAAAATGTTCAAAATTAATGTTTACCTACCTAAATCCAAAAAATCCACCATGGAGGACCCAATCAATTGCCCCCTCTGCCGATCAGACTCCAGTCGCTTTGCCGATGGCAAATATCGCAGTTGCCACCACTGCAAAGGAATTTTCTTGCCCCCGAACCTGCACCCCGATCCCGAGCAGGAACTAACCGTTTATCGCGCGCATAATAATGTGGTGACCGACCAGCGGTATCAGAGATTTGTCTCCCCCATTACCCATGCGGTACTACAGGAATTTACACCGGAGCACATCGGCCTGGATTTCGGAGCGGGCACCGGCCCCGTCATCTCCCACGTTTTGAAAGAAAAGGGGTATTCCATCCTCCAGTACGATCCGTATTTTCATCCCGATACGGATTTATTGGACAGGACTTATGATTATATCGCCTGCTGCGAAGTAATGGAACATTTTTTTGACCCCGTCAAAGAATTTACACTGCTCAGAAAGTTGCTCAAACCAAAAGGCGCTCTGTTTTGCATGACCCATATTTTCAGGGAGGGCATCGAATTTGAAAACTGGTATTACCGGACCGATCCCACCCATGTTTTTATATACAGAGAGGAAACGCTGGAGTGGATCAAGGAGTTTTTCAAGTTCCGCAAAGTCGATATTCAAAAGCGATTGATCTGCTTTTGGGATTAATTTGAATTTTTCATGAGAGCTTCTAATACATGCCTAAATGTGGTATAATGAGCATTCTAAGCACCTTTAAATAATATTCACAAGATCCGATTTTAACCCAATACATAGCTTTGTGCGCTCAGTGGTGAGTAAAAAACCCATCAACTCTACACCTGTTTCCATTTTAGTTAATAACTAAAGGAAAATCATCGGGTCAATTATAATCTGTTTTGATTCACCACCGAGGCCACACAACACACGGAGTTTACACAAAGTCACTATTTGTTTCTTTAAAGAATTAATCTACGTGTCTTTATCCCGACAGGCTCAATACATCGCATTCCTATTTCGATGCGCTTAGCAGAAGTCGATGCAGTCTCGGTCTTCACGCCTAGACTCACCTCAATATTCCGGATTAACTCACCTCCGGAGATTGTTGCTAGTCTCTCTATTTAGTCAAAAAACTTCTCAATACCCGCAGGCACTTCAAAGTTTCAGAGGGATCCACCAGTACGGAAAAAGTATTCCTGTCCGGAGAGGCAAAAAAGTACTTCACCTCCAGGCCATTGATGGCCTCTAATAGCGTTTTCAATATTTCCCTGTCGTGTTTTCCCACTATGGAGACCAACTCGAGATTGTCGATAAGTTTGTAGGTGCAGAAAGTCGAGAGGTCCTTTTGAACATCTATAATTTCAAATACACTTTTCTGGACAGACCCGCGCAAAGTACCTCCTTTGGAGTCGTCGATGACCACGTAGGCCGAGTTTTTACAAATGGTCAACAAATCGACATTGAACCGGTATTTCGAAAATAAAGCCGCTGTTTTTTCTACAAAGGAAAAAGTGTCCAGAAATCCGGTATTTTTTAAATACAAAAGAGTTTGACTGGGCCTCCTGGACAAGCCCACCAATTTATTCCCATTCTTTTGAGAAATCAGGGTGCCGCGTTTAAAAGGAGATACAGAGGAATCCACCCATATTTTGATGCCCTTCTCTAATGCCGGAAAAACAGTTTTGTGGTGGAGTACCTTGGCCCCAAGATAAGTCATATTGATGGCGTCCTCGTAACTCAATTCCGGAATTACCTCCACATCCTCAAGTACCCCCGGATCGAATTGATAAACGCCGTCTACCTCCCTTTTATAGATGGAAATCTGATCGACTCCCAACATGGCCCCCAACAAACTCACTGAATAGTCGCTGCCCTCCCGCCCCAGGGTGGTGTAATTGCCCTCGAGGTCCCGCGCGATAAAACCTTGGGTAATCACGCGCTTCTTGCGCAATATGGGCTTGAGTATACGGTCAATATTCCGCTGCGTTTCTTCTAACAAAGGATTGGCTCTTCCGTACAATTCATCGGTCATAATAAGGGTGGTCACATCTACCAATTCCACCTCCATGTTGAGCACTTTTGCCCTTTCACAAAAAATAAGGGAACTCACTCTTTCTCCAATCCCCAACAGATGGTCAGCGTATCGGTAATAGTTGCCGGTGTCCTTTGACAATTTTTTCAAAACCACCGGGCCCTCCTGAAAAATACCACTCACTGTTTCTTTTACCTCGGTGGAACAACCGCAAGCCTCTGCCAATTCGATGTGGCGCATCAATATTTCATCCAAAAGAACAAGTGCTTCACTCAATCTGCCATTATAGCACTGCTCCAATACTGCGGTCAACTCATTGGAGGTGCCGGCCGTGGCGCTGACAAC
>JAGTVA010000190.1 GCA_018224445.1 Saprospiraceae bacterium | reverse complement strand
TGCCCAAATGCGAACAATGATTATGGATGAAGGACAAGCCATTTCGAAAATAAAAGAGGGTAAAATTCCCACCAATCCCTTTTCCGAGGGGAAAAAGAATAGAGAGAGTGTGGTTAGAAAGGGCAGGTTTACCATAGAAAAAAAGTTATCTCCCGATTTTAAATTAATCATCAAGCAAAACGCTCACTTTACTTTTCTTCTTAAAGAGCTAAAGGAACAATACCCCTGTTATACCGTAATCCGCAACCCATTGGCCACTATGGCCTCCTGGAATTCCATCAATGCGCCGGTTTCCAGAGGGAATCTAACCGTATTGAAGGGAATCGACCCCGAATTATACAAAAGACTGGAAGATATACCTGATCTTATTGATAGACAACTGAAGCTGCTGGACGAAATTTTTTCGACCTATTCTATTCTTTGCGACGAAGAAATAATCAGGTATGAGGAAATTACCACCAGCGGCGGTGTGGCTCTCACAAAAATAGACCCCGGAGCAAAAGAATTGCGGGAATCACTGGAAAATAAAAACCTGGCAAAGAACTACGATGCAGGTTTAATAGAAAAACTGGCGTCCCGATTGACAAAAAATGAGGGGGCCTGGAAACAATTTTATACTCTGAGCGACATAGAACAGTTAGCCAATCTGTATATTTGACCTTTTTTTAAGTGAAATGTTCACCATTCAACTATTTTAATTTACCATAGAAATGTCGTATTTGGAAATATTTGTGGAAGTGGCCATTGCACTGGCCCTCATTTTGGCCGTTTGCCAAATAGTGGGAAGTCTCGCCAAATTCATTTCACAGCCCCGTGTAGTAGGTGAAATGATAGCCGGAGTGCTGCTGGGTCCTACACTTTTCGGTAAGCTTTTTCCGGATTTATACACTATGGTGTTCCCACCAGAAGTCATGCCGTTTTTATTTGTCATAGCCAATATAGGGCTGTCCATTTATATGTTTATTGTAGGTACGGAGATCAACCTCTCGCTCTTCAATAAAAAATTATTGAAAGACGCAGGGGTCATTTCTGCCGGTGCAGTGATAGTCCCTTTTATCTGCGGTTTTTTTACCATGATTTTGTTTAATGACCTGCTCAATACATACGATTTGACCCCCTTTGGATTTACTATTTTTATGGGTACCGCTTTTGCCATTACTGCTTTTCCCATGCTCGCAAGAATTCTTCAGGAAAGCCAAATCATCCAGACCCGCATTGGAGGACTAGCCATGGTATCTGCCAGTATACAGGATGTGGTGAGCTGGATTCTGCTCGGACTTGTAACGGCACTGGCGGTGGGTGACAATTTTTACAGTGTAGTATTTATGATTGTAGGTGCCACTGCCCTGGTATTGTTTTTGTTTTACGTCATTAACCCACTGTTGGCCTATTGGTTTAAGCGACAAGGTGTTCAGCAATTGGACAATTCCATTTTCAGCGTAGTGCTTTTTTTATTGATAGGTTGTGCAGTATTCACGGATTACTTAGGTCTCTATTCCGTTTTTGGAGGATTTATGCTGGGCCTCGCCATGCCGCGACAAAAACACCTTCTTTTGGGCATATCCTTGCGGATAAAAGACATTACGGTAGTATTATTTCTCCCTGTATTTTTTGCCTTTTCAGGCTTAAATACAGACCTGGCTATATTGACAGAGGCAGGAATTATCGGTCCGGCTCTGATCATACTACTTTTTGCCTTTGCCAGTAAATTACTTCCCCTTTTCGGTCTCATGAAACTTCAGGGGTACACTTACAAAGACTCGTTTTCCATCGCCTCGCTAATGAACTCCCGGGGCTTGATGGAACTCATTATTGCCAATATTGGTCTGATGTACGGATTGATTGACTACTCCCTATACGCCATTTTAGTCCTGGTAGCCATAGTGACCACACTTTCTGCTATGCCACTTTACAACCTCAGTCAAAAGGTAAAAAAATAGTATATCTCAGATTTAGAGAAAAACAATTGAAATCTGTATTTTATAACAAACATTCCGGAATGAATTTCCACTATCCTGACTCCCCCTTTATTCTTCAAAATTTCAATGAAAATTAATATTCTCTCATTCATAATTTGGTTTAAATGCCAAAGGAAATTATTTTTTATTGCCACTGCTGGAATCGATATATTAATATTTCATTAACTTATTTTTTTTAAAAACTTACGATAGGACTAAAAAAATATTTAAATTTTATCCATTGACTTGCAGCTCTTTATATCCTGTTGACTAAAATATGACACTGCATCATGGTAAGTTTTTGTTAACCTTTTCGTAAGTTTGATGCTTGGATTGAAACAGCTATACTTTGCCAGAGATAAATAATTTAGTATCTCTTCTCAGAAAGAGATCTGCCGAAACCCCTTTATTCACTCCGTTGGTTTATTTAAGGGATGGGGAACAAGACGAACAACCCATTACTTACAGGCAACTGGACGAGTCTGCACAAAAACTTGCAGGACACTTTCAGAGTCTCAACCTAAAGGGCAAACGAATACTCATCACCATTCCCCAGAGTATTGAGTATTTTGTTTCCTTCTTTGGTTGCCTTTATGCCGGGGTAATCGCTGTGCCCTCCAACCCTCCAAGCAACAATCGCAATATGGAGCGATTGCAAACTATAATTAAAGACAGTGGAGCAGATTTTATTCTTGCGGATCAGTCCCTTTACAATTTTTTTAAAAAGAAATCAAAAGAGGTTTCCGAAAACAACTTTTTAATTTATGAGGATCTGCTGAGATCAGAGAAAAAATGGACACCCCATCCGGTGGACAAGAACGACATAGCTTATCTTCAATATTCCTCGGGTTCAACCGGAGATCCCAAGGGGATAAAAATAAGTCATGAAAACGTGATGACTAATGCAAAAGGGTGTGTTCACGCACTCCCTCCCAACTTAAAAAGGGTAGTTAGTTGGATTCCCATCTTTCACGACATGGGACTAATAAGTATGTTGACCTATATATTTGTGGGCGATGTATGTTGTTATTTTATGAACCCGGCTCATTTTATTCAAAAACCCATTCGGTGGTTTGATGCCATACACCGATACCGGGGACAATACACAGTGGCTCCCAATTTTTCCTTTGATTTATTGTGTAAAAAAACCAGTGATTCTGAAATAGAGAAGTTGGACCTCTCCTGCCTGAAATCGATAACCTGTGGCTCCGAGAAAGTGCGCCTGCATACCATCCGCAACTTTTACAAAAAGTTTGGCGGCACCGATCTGGATCTAAAGGCTTTCAAACCCTCCTAT
>JAGTVA010000189.1 GCA_018224445.1 Saprospiraceae bacterium | reverse complement strand
GCAAACTCTCTACCATTAAATTCCATCGGATCGACATTTTTCTAAAAAAATGATAGAATGATTTTTTATGGATGTTACTTTTTGGCATTGCCCCAAAAAGTAACCAAAAAGGTCTAGGGCTGTTTGTTTTTTCTGATCCATTAAGCGATGATTCCGCCGGACTCACTTAAACTCGCTTAAGGCAATCCCTGATGTTCATATCCTTCGGGGGTGATTTGCCGTTTATAGTCCGGAAATCCCAATACAATAGTTTTCAAAAATTGGCCACCGGGGATGCGCCAACGCTCAGACAGTAAGTGAGTCTTTTCGGCTCCACCATCGAATAGCTTGCCTTGTCCTTAGACGAGGGAGCCTCAGAAAAATCAAAAGGCCCGTTTTAGGATTAGTGGAGGGTCTCAAAGTGAAGAATAAATAATCGTTTGGTTTACTTACTTAGAACTGATTATTCCCCTACCCATTCTTAATACCTACCGGACCGGCATTTTGACAATTTTTAAATAAGCGAACCTCAAAGCGGGTGGGCATGCCCACCCAGTGGGCAGTCTGGTAGTTAAACTCTACAAAGTTAATGTTCAGGATATTAAATATACGAGTAATAGCTAAGTAAATTCCTATTGAAAAGAAATCTTAAAAATCCGACTCTTTAAGATTAAATTTTATGAAGAATAAAACTCGTTCGCACATCGTAATGGACCTGCAAAACTTATTTTATTATGAGTTTTAAACTCAATTTTTCATCGGGGGTTCAATGACCAACCTTTTTTTGACCGACCAAATTCCAAAAAATGGTGTTAAAATGGCACCAATTGTTGTCCTGATCCGTTGAAAGTCATATATTTGCAGTGATGAATGTATTTCAAAAAAGCCTGTTGGTATTTCTTTCGACCATACTGTTGTTGTCGCAGATGCACCTTTCTGTATATGCGATCCACTGCTTATGTACAGGTGAAACCCATTTTGCACTTTCGGCAGAAAAGGAATGCAGTTCGGATGAATGTAAGTCGGATGTATTGAGTTGTTGTGACAATCCCACTGAGGGTTGTACAGCGGATGCCGATGAATTACATGCCGAAAAGGATTGTCACGCACCTAAATCAGCCATAGAACTGGGCATTGATTTAGAAGGTGCAATGGTCAACAGTCCGATCAGCGAATTGGACAAATTGACCAAAGGGTTTGATTTGCCTTTATACATTTTATTTTCCTCCCTTAAAATTCCCCATGCCGATCAGGTGGCATCGGCTCCCCTCGATGCTGACTCCGAGGTCAAACCCCCTGGATTCAGGTACCTCCTATACGGTGAGATGCTCTGTTAATTTTTGCATTTGTTTTTTTCCCTCTTGGCTCTGCGCCCGCAGAGTAGAATTTTTTTAATTAAAAACCAAACAAATGCGATACAATATATTAATTATTATCATAATGTTTATGGCAGTGGAAATCACTGCGCAAACCCTCAGTGGAAAGTTGGTGGACGAGCAAGGTGAACCCCTGATCGGTGCCACGGTGAGGTGGAAGGACCACGACAATGGCACCTATACCGACCAGAACGGGGCGTTTGAATTGCCCTCTCTAGATCATTTTCACGAATTGATTATTTCCTATGTGGGTTATGAAACGCTCACCGTACTTGTCAATCCCGGGGATGAATTTATGGAATTGAAGTTGCACGAAGGCGCTTCTTTTGAAGTGGTGGAGGTGCGTGCGAGATTGGCCGACAACAGGGTCAGCACCCTGGCCAATCAAAACATTGAGCACATCAGTTCCTGCGAATTAAAAAAGGCGGCCTGTTGCAACCTCTCCGAGAGTTTTGATACCAATGCCTCCATCAATGTGGGGTCGAGTAACTCGCTTATCGGCATCAAGGAAATGGAAATGCTGGGACTCAGAGGGCTTTACACCCAGCTACAGATTGAGAACCGTCCCAATTACCAGGACTTGTCTTACCCCTGGGCCCTGGAATTCATTCCCGGACCCTGGATAGATGGAATTCAGATAGCCAAGGGCGCCAGTACTGTCCTTTCGGGAACGGAGGGCTTAACAGGTAAAATCAATACCGAATTGGTGAAGCCATTCAATTCGCCCACCTTGTTCGTCAACCTGTTCGCAGCTACGACCGGGAGAATGGAAGCCAATGTGCACCTGAACACCCGACTTAATGAAAACTGGAGTACGGGTATACTCATGCATTCCAACCGGATGCAGAACGAGATAGACAAAACGGGCAACGGCTTTTTGGACATGCCTTTGAAAGAGCATTACTCTTTTATGTACAGGCTTTTTTACGAGAGCGAGGATGTGTTTGGACAATTCAATGTTTTTATGGTGGATGACCAAATTCAGGGCGGTCAACTCGGCAATCAATCTGAAAATCCCTACCGGATCGACTCGGAACTCACCCGTTGGGAAATTTTTGGTAAGCTCGGGTATGCGGGATTTACCAATCCCTCTCAGTCTCTCGGCTTTATATGGAGTTACACCCATTACGACAACGAAAATCAATTTGGGGAGCGCCATCACAGTGGCATTCAGAACAGCACCTATGCCAATCTGTTGTTTAAAACGGATTTAGGGAATGCCTCCCATGAGTTTTTCTCAGGAGTATCCTATTCCTACGACGACATAGACGAGGTAATGAATGGAGAGGATTATTCACGCATCAACAGAAAAGCGGGTATTTTTACCGAATACAGTTTCAATCCCGCCGCCACGGGACACAACCTCTACTCCTCAATTTTGCAAAACTTTGGGTTGATGGCCGGCCTGAGGCTGGATCACCACAACCAGTACGATTGGCTGTTAACCCCTACCATGAGTGCCAAGTACAATATCGATGAATTTACGGTGTTGCGGGTGAATGCCGGGAGGTCCTTTCGCACTCCTCACGTCATTACCGACAACCTGGCGCTCATGACCAGCAATCGCGCATTCATCATAGAGGAAGAGCCTGAAATTGAGGAAGGGTGGAACTTTGGCTTTAACTTCGCCAAAGAATTTAAAATCGGGAGTAAGGACGCTTCTCTGTTTTTTGATGCCTATCACTCCTTTTTTGAAAACCAGATCGTAGCTGACCGCGACATCGATGTACAGGAGATCCGGGTCTACAACCTAGATGGCAAGTCCTATGCCAACAGCTTGTTGCTCGCGGGCCAAATCGCCTGGAACGAAAATCTGGCGTCCAAGGCAGGAGTAAAATTCAACGATGTGCACACCACTATGAACGGCCAGTTGGATCGGGCACCCATGATTCCCCGATGGAATTTTCTGAAAGCGGTGGATTGGGAAAGCGACAATGGAAACTGGATGTTTAACCTGACCTGGCACTGGGTAAAACCCGGAAGACTGCCACACCTACGCGGTGTTCCTCAGGAGGTCTTAAACGATTTTTCAGGAGATCCGAAACCCTTCAGCACAATTAATTTTCAATTGACCAAACGATTCAGCTGGATAGAGTTTTACGCCGGGGTGGAAAATCTCACCGACAAAACCATGGACAATCCCATCCTGGCAAGTGACGACCCTTACGGACCCTTTTTCGATGCTTCACTGGCGTATATGCCCACTATCGGACGGAGAGCTTTTATCGGCCTCAGGTATGATTTGCAGTAAGGAAATTATAGTATAGGATGATAAAACTAGCCCGCATTATTCATCCCTGATTGGGTGGGTAATGCGGTTTTTTTTTGTTTAGGCTATGAATCTCACTGTGAAATAGAGTCCTTTAAGGGCGATTTAATATGGGGTCGACTTTCTTTTTAATTGGATATCCAAGCAGTTAAGAATGCAATACCAAAAAGCCACCTCTAAAAAACCTTTAAACTGACTTCGTGAAATTCACCGAGAGATTGGTGGAATTGATTCAGCACTTCTCGGTGCATTTTAGAGGGTTTGTCTACCCCACCGATGGTGAGTTTGTCCTGTCTTAAAATAACCTGAGTCTCCCCGGAATTAATCCAACCTTTATCCAGAAGGTGTTTTCTGAAATTGTGGGATAGGCTTTTTATATCTTTACTTTTTTCCTGCTTAGCTGTGAGGGAAAAATT
This sequence comes from Saprospiraceae bacterium, assembly GCA_018224445.1. Classification (GTDB taxonomy): domain Bacteria; phylum Bacteroidota; class Bacteroidia; order Chitinophagales; family Saprospiraceae; genus PWJY01. The sequence continues at coordinate 4,561 of JAGTVA010000189.1, read as the reverse complement.
AATTCTTTTTCCGGAGTCGCAGTCTGTTTTTAAATTGGTGATTCGAGTGGTGAAATAGGTTTCTTTTTTAAAGGTTTCCGGATTTACTATTATAAGTGTATCCACAAAGACTTCAGGGTCATTGGAATTCTGAGAAACATATGGAAGGAGTGGATCTTTTTCCATATAGGGGATATCGGCGGAGTGAAGAATAGTGACCATCAGAAAAAAGGAGCAAAGAGTGGTTAAATAGCGTACCATGAGTGAGTTTTTTTATGAGTTAAAAAATTGCTTTTTGAATTTAAACAGTAGGTGTGTTTAAATCCTGTAAGTAAATAACGATAAATACTTGTTTATCATTCACAAAACTTAAATTTAAATTATGAGGGGTTAGAATTCCATCCCTATATTTTTCTGTTGGCAACCTACAGTTCTATTTTCCCCACCGCCTTACTTCACCAATCTCAAGGTCTCTATTCCGGATGGCGAGACCAGAATGACAAAGTATATTCCTGCATTCCAATGGCTGATATCCATTGCGATTTGGTCGGAGGAACCATTAAAGGTAGAATGATATACCGGTTTCCCCGCTGAATTGGTCACCCATATTTTTACCTTTTCAGTGCGGACTGCAGTCGATCCTATGAAAACGCGATTTTTAGCTGGGTTGGGAAACAATCGAAAATTGCTTTTTTCCTCCATCACCAAGTCAACCGTATTTACCGCTTGCATCTCTATGGCTCCGGCCGTCCATTCCACCCGCGCATTGCCAAAAAAATCAGTTTTCATAAAGTCGTAACCCGAGCCGGTCGGCAGAGGTTCGAAGAGTGAAACCCAGTCCGCTGAAACACTCTGATAATCCAAAGAGGTGGGAATGGAGTTATTGACTACAGTTTCATCGTCCATCGCATAACCCGGAGGTTCACTACTCCATAGATTGTTGGAAAAAGAGACCTCAAAGGGAGCGGGAAAAAAATTGTCCAATACTCTTCTTACGATGCTAATATTGGGGTGATTTTCCGGCTCGTAGCTGAAGATATTATCGGTGATGTGGGTTTGGGTAATGCTCGACATTTGATTTCCAAAAATGGTGATACCGGAGGGAAAGAAAAAGGAAATTAAACCGGAATTTGCGATGGCTGAATCGCTTTCGAAGCCCACACAGGTGTTGTGCGCGATCCAGATATTTTGGAAACAGCTCCGTCCCAATTCAGTAACTCCTTCCCAAACAGTCAGGGCTGCACTGGCGTTGAGAATGACGTTGTTGTACACAAACATACTGTCTACATTGCTGACCCTAAATGTGCCATTGATAGGGTGGTAGCACTCCAGGACGCAATCCCGGGTGCGATCCGTGATAAATCCGGCACTGGTAGGACAACTTCTCTCATTGGCAATAGAAATTCCGGCAGCAGCGACCGGGGCAGATTCAAAGCCGTAGCATCCTCTCCAAAATTTATCCGCACCGGGGGTATTGAAAATGAGGTTGTTTCTTGCTATATAATTGCTGCTGTTGTCGTTGTACAAATTTGTTCCGAAATTGTCGTGGATGACGTTGTGCTCGGCCAGCACGTATTGGCAATTGTGAAAATTGACCCCTTCGCCCCAGTTTTGGCCTACACTGGAGTTTCTCAGAGTAACGTGTTGCGACATATGGGGTTTAAATCCGGAAGGCCAGGTACGGCAGGGGTAGGGTGGAATGGGGGGATCGTAAGCACCGGAGTGGTAAACAGAAATATTTTCTGCCAAAATGTACTCGGCGAAACTTATTAAAATTCCATGACTTCCTACACTGTCTACACTTACATTTTGGAGGTATATGTTGCTGCACTGTCGCGGATAAGTTGCCGGCCCGGCAATTTGGAGACCTATATTTAAGCCGTATTCCAGTCGAATGTTTTTGACATATATATGGCTACCCCTGAGCAGGAGGAGGGTGTTTTGAGCGGGCTGTTGCTGTGTCCCTCCGATAATCACTTCCCCCTCGCCCCTTACACTTATGTTTTTATAGGTGTTGCCCTGTTTCCACTGATTTGTGGTCTGTTGAAGGGATCCCTCCACCGGGTAATACCCCTCCTGAAAAATAATCAACCCATAGGCGTGTCCCCCATTGACGCCCTCGATACCAAATGGGAGCCTGTTAACCGCCTCCGAAAAGGTTCTCAGGGGATCGTCTGCAGTGCCTTCTCCACCGTCATTGCCGTGAACCGACAAGTACACCGAATCGGTAATGGTATACTGCAGGGTATCGACCAACGGAGTGGTGATTTGGGGCAGGGTTTGGCTGTGGATTGACTGGAACCCCGCCATCAGAAACAGACTGAGAAGGACAATGTAGTTCATTGGTTTAAAATTATTTGTTTGCACAAAATATGAAAAAAAATTCAGTAACTAAATTGCAAGCTGTTTTGGGGCTCCCGTGGTCCAAAACTTTGGGGGGCTAAATCGCCATCTTATTGGCAAGTGCATAGAAGGGAAAGAAAAACAAACCCGAAGGAGTGATTTAATATCAGAAATTATATCTAAATAATTCATCACCCCTCAATTGAATACTTGGGAATAACTTTCCTGTTATAATCAATTGCTTAAAGGCCATTCTCCCCTCTCCATTCATAAAAAACAGGAGGTTAGGATATGAGTCCCAACCTCCTGTTAATATCAACATCTAAATCCAATACCCGGCTATTCTTTAATGAGGATCAAAGTACGGTCTTTAAGCTCTGGATCGTTAATTTCAAGGATGTACCAACCCGAACTCCACTGTCGAGTGTTTAGTAAATACTCTCCTTCGCGATTAGAGAATAAGCCCTCGTCTATCAGCCTTCCAATTGAGTCGTATACCCTGAACTCTGTTTTTTCCATAGTCAATTGGTAATTGATTATCACCTCATCCGAAAATGGTACAGGAAAGGCTGTTACTTCAACCTCCTCTTCTACTATTTCCATAATGGCACGGTCTCCATCTCCGGGCACAGGCACTACAGGTATTTGTTGGGCAGTGCAGGTATCGCCACAGTTATTCCAGAATTTAACTTCAATATAATCATAACTATTCCAATCTGAAACAGGAATGTAAAGTTGCTCCTGGAATATTCCACTGGTTTCATTGCCCTGCTTTTGTAAAACACTTTGATGCAAAAGGTCATGTGATGGAATGCTAGTGGAACTCACGCCATACACCTCAAACCAATAGGTATCTATTGAACAGGTATCTCCCTCTCCTATGTATTTATCAATAAAGGGAACCCCGAGTACCAAAGTCAACCATACATCGTCTCCAAAAACAATCGGTGGATTTCCCGATTGTGGAAAATAAGGGGAGGTGTTCACTATGAAGTTCATACACATCAATCCTTCCATTTCAAAACACATATCAGGCTGACTGGTTGAGAAACAAATAATAATGTCAATTTCGCACTCTTGTTCAAATTCATCGCACACCTTTAAGGTACCGGTCAAACAATATCTGTTGGTGCTACTGTTGTATATCAATTGACTCGTGTCAGTTATGTGCAGAATCCCACTAAACTGAATGAAGTGGGAAGTTACATGGTACTTGGTGTAGTCTATATGTCCTCCATTGAAAACGGGCTTCTCTCCACAATAACTATAGCCATCTGGTAGGTTACCTAAATGCATACTACCTTCGATATCAAAAGTAGCATGTGAATAGTTACTCCCTGTTAAACACAGTATCCGATTAAGGGTGAATTGAACTGGTTCCTCATCTGGGCAGCATTCTTCATCCAGAAGGCAGTCGCCATTGTTGTTTTCAAACTCCTGAATTATCGTGATTGTGTCTCCCTTAGTCGAGTCATAATACATTAACTCTACGATTATTCGAACACAATATTCCTCCCATTCTGATATTAAACTGTCAGATATATGAAAGCAGAAGGAATTCAAGGAATCTAAAGTTAGATCCACCTTAGTGCTTACTGAGTCAATACCAAAAATTTCTAAGTTTAGATTAAGAATTTCTATTTGACAGGAATCCAAATCAATTTCACCACATAAATCTATTAACTCTGGTTCGCAAAGGTCCAGAGTGTCCAGGATGACCTCTGGGCAGCAGGTGACTATCAAGTCATTATTTAAATCTTCTAAAGTATTCGGTGTGTAAGATTTTGACTTTATTATAAATACAGAGTCAGTTATATTATTCCTAAATTTAGCAAAAGTAAAAATATCATATCCCTTTTTTGGTAGGTTTTTTATAATATCCTTCGTCAATTCAAAGCAAATATCACCAGATAAAGGGTCATAGCTTCCATTTGTAATGGTTTGGTAAATAATTCCATTATTAACGATCTGAAGGTAAAAATCTTCTATAGTAAAAATAGAATCGTTAAAGGAAATTGAATTGCAAATACTTATTGGGTAATAGAATGGACACTCTACAGATGTATTTCCCAAATCGACTTCCCACATCGGATACCCACCACAATCCAAGCAAATATCAGATAAATACCCGTACCCCATATCTCGTTTCGTATTAAAAGGGGCATGTGAAGAAACAATCCGCAAAGTAACTTTTTCATCTATATGGTTGCTCAAGTCTTCTTTTATTAAGGCCCAATCG
>JAGTVA010000188.1 GCA_018224445.1 Saprospiraceae bacterium | reverse complement strand
CCTCCCTGTCGACCAGGTGCCGGATGAGTTCCTTTATAACCATACTGGTTTTTCCCGTTCCCGGTGGGCCCCACAGCAAGAAGTAATCTTGGCTGCTTATTATTTTTTGAATGACCCTGTTTTGTTCCTCCGTCAAAACGGGCAGGGACGGGAAGGGTTTTAATTCACCTTTGCCCGGTGCCCTGCGCCCCATCCACAGTTTTCTCTTTTCTCCAGGGGCGTGGAGAAAGAGGGCGAGAGACCGGAAGTAGTGATGGAAGCCGCTTTCCAGTACATCGGGCTCCAACACCCATTCCGCCCCGCGGGGAGGGCGGTCGGATTCCGACAACTTGCTGCGGAGACGGACGGTCAGAGAGTGTCCGTCCAATTCGACCAATGTGCCTCGGTACACCTGGGTAAAGGGAGTTCCATTGCCCTCATTTTCAGTGGTGTAGAGCACCACTACATCCCCCATTCTAAAGTTGGCCAGTGTTTGCGGGCAGTTTTCTCTGGAAAAGGTGAGGAGGGGATTTTCCTCTGTACTCCGGTCTTCAGTGACTCTCAGGTGTGTGTAAAGGGTAAATCGCTCCTCCTTGTTTTTTTGCGAGTCCAGCCAGAGCGCAGATAGGCCGCTGTTGCGGTCTTCATTCGGCCGGTGGTTGATTTTTGAGTTGCGGTACTCCCGCGATACAAAAGCGTAGAAGTGTCTAAAATAGGATTTTTCAAGGGGGTCAAGTTGTTCCCATTTGGCGAGGACTCGCCCGGCATCCTCTCCAGTAAACCCTTTGAGGCCTTTCAGCAGGCCTAAACCCGTGTAGTCAATCCACTTTTCCGGTGTCGCCTTATCGAGTCGTTGCATCTTCAATTCTCGGATGAACAATTGGTTTCTCACGGCCAGAGTCTGTTGCTGAATTGCCTTAACCGCCGGTGCGTACCGGAGGGTGTTCCCCCCGTCTTTAGCGTAGATTATATAGGCGGACAGATTGGGGCCGGTGGAATACAAATCCTTGATGATTAAATAATACAGCATGGTCTGAGCGTAGTGAGAAGGATTGATCTTATACGCATTGGGTCGAAAGGCGCTTCCGCTTTTCAATTCAAATATCTCAATTCTCCGGTTTTCGGGATCGCGGTACAGGAGGTCGAGCCGGCCCTGCAGTCCATTTTGGGGAGAATAAAAGGAAGGCTCTATGGAAAAATCGTTCAGGTCCTTGCCGCGGGCGAGGAAGTTTTCCCTTATCAGTCTGCTGAGGTTGCGGTAGTAATTCCTCGCCTGGGAGGCTATGTAATGCACCTCCTCGTTAGAAAGGGTGCAAAAGGCTATGGGGTCTATAAAAAAAGCCTCCGCCATAAGGGTCTCGTATTTGAGTGAGGGGTTGGCCATGAGGCGGTCTAAAAAGTAATTGGCCACGTGCCCGCCAAGTATGTATTTGGTGGTTTTTGGCGGTAAAAATTTTTTCAACAGGTGAATGGCGGGGAAATTGCCATCGGGTTGGATACAAGAGGCCACAGCAGTTACATCCAGGATAAAATCGGGCTCGATAAGGACGATGGCCGGATGCCAGATCCCTTCCGAATCCACTTGAATTTCTTTGAACAAAAGGTTGATATTGGCGGCTCCTATTTCTTGTAGTTCCCGCATTCCGACTTCAAATACCTCCGCCCGGTCGAGTTGCACGATTACCGTTTCACCCCCTGTTTCCTCGCGCAACACCGCCCAACCATCTTCTGTTTTTTCTCCGGTAAAAAGCACTTTCTCCCAGGGGAGGTAGTCGCTTATTTCTCCGGACTCTGACTGCATCTGATCGTCGGCGACATAGAATTCCTCAAAGTCTTTGGGCAGCTTTGAGTTGGTGAGATTACACACCAGAGTAGCCATGGAGTGAAAGCCTGACCTCCACGGCTCCGGTTCTTTGGATGGCCGGTCGGAGTCGAGTTGTTTCCTAAAGGCGTGGAGTCGAAACAAGAGTTTGCCGTCCAGTTTGTATTTTACCCCCAGGTAAGAGAGTGCGGCAAAACCTGTGGAAAAATACATTCCGTCCTCGCCGATGAGCAAGTTCAGCAGCAGTTGGTACAACTGTTCCAACTCGCTTTTTATCCCCGGGTTTTCCCCGCGAAGTTTGTGAGCCAGCTCCGGAAGAAGGTCCCGGATCTTTTGGAGTTGTTGGATTGAATTGAGGTCGGACAAGGGTATGTTTTTTTTGTTTAAGTCTCTGCTAATATAGTGTATTTAGTGGTAGAAATGTACCCTTTGGAAACCCAATAATTAATTAAAAGCTACCTGGACTGTGAATTAACCCGGATTATTCATGAGAGCTTCTATTACATGCCTATATACCTTCATAAATGGGCACTTGTTCGATTTTTTCTCCTCACCGTAACTGGGCTACGCCTGCGGGAATTTTTTTTCATAAGACACCCATTTCTATTGGCCTATAAGCTTTCATGACGAACCCCTCATAAATAATCCGGGTTAAAACAAAAAAAGGACGGCCACGGGCCGTCCTCTATAAATAATTTTAAAATGCCGATAAAGGGTTACTCACTCGATTTGGTGACTTCCCCTTTAATTTGCAGTCTGACGGGGTTTCCGGCATTGGTGCTCACCGTGACAGATTTATTGATTTTTCCGAGTCTGTTGGTGTCGTATTTTACTTCAATTTCTTCAGTTTGCCCGGGCAGGATGGGGTCCTTCGGGTGCTTGGGTACGGTACATCCGCAGCTTCCTCTCGTATTGGTGATGATAAGTGGCTCCGTGCCGGTATTGGTAAATTTAAATACCCTGACACCATTTGCTCCTCGCTCTATGGTGCCGTAGTCGATGGTCGTGCTTTCAAATGTAATTTCGGGACCCGATGTCTCAGTGGAATCCGCATTGTCCTGCGCGGACAGTAGGCCGAGGCCGAGTGAAAAGGTCAATAAAAATGAAAAAATCAGTTTCATGATACAGTGATTTGGTAAAAAAATTAATTTGCTTTTTTCGCTTATTCGTAAAGGTGAAAACTATTTTTGGAAAACGGGTAAAAAAATACCGACTTTTTGTTAATTTTATGATTAGCAGGTCGAGAAACGAAATAATGTCACATTCAGTGGCTGCGCCCTCCCCGGTTTTTTTTAGGAGAAAAAGTATTGGATGAAGAGTCCGACAAAGCGGTGCCTAATTCCATATCGCTGTAAGGAGGTGGACTGGGGAGTAAACCGAATTAGCTCAAAGTACTTTTGATTTAGAAGGTTATGCCCCGTGAGGCGAAGTTGGAGATTATTGGAGGGGTGGTAGTTGATCGAAATGTCCAGTGTGGGTAGAGAGTGATTTCCTCCCCCTAGTCGGTGGTATTTGGCACGTAGATTGAGATGAAGTTTTTCACTTTGAGCGAGGTATTTAAAATTTACGGATTGAGACCACTGAAAATTGTCGATGCGGTTAAATCCTGGATTTGTACGTATGCGTGTATAATAGAGTTCATGGGTTAGCTTGAGTTCGATGGATCTCTTTCGGTAAACAACAGAATTTTCTGTGGTAAACGATTGAAAATGGGTACTGATATTAATGCTGTTGAGAGTTTTATTTAGTTGATGATAATTGGAAGAAAGGGTACCCTCTATTTGCCAATGGGAGTCGATTAAGTGCTGTGTCCAGTTGAAATGCCCGGTTATTGACCACACTTTACGATGGGTGTATTTCAATTCGCTGAATTGAAGGTATTGGAACACATCCATAACTACCGCAGAGGGGTGATGGTTTATGGTGAGATTCAGGTCGTAATCGAAAAGTTTATCTATTCTTTGGTCGATGTAAATTATAGATAGTTGATGGTTGAATTTTATCCCCGGCCCCTCGTAACCCAAATACAATAAATAATTGGGACTCAGGGTTGAATCCGGCATTATCGTCTTCGGATTTATGGGCGCTCTTTCTAATTTGTACCTCACAATGGCGTGTTTTCCTCTCGAAAACCTTTTGGTCAGGTTGCCGTTCAGTTCAAAATGCAGAAATTTATTTCTTTCCTTATTTTCTGTACTAGTAAACCACCGAATATCGGTGTGGCCCATTTTAAGAGATAAATGGTAAAGGAGGGGTGTGTGCTTTCTCGCATTTTGGATTTCTGTCAGCACACTATAGGAATGTCTGGTGTATTTTGACCTTGAATTAAGGTTTGGCAATTCATTCACAAACCCACTGTGAATCTCCAGGTTTTTATCCTCCCTTTGAAATTCGTGAGAAACACCTATAGAAAAATTTACCTTTTTCATAGGTTTTTTGAAGCTCAAGGCATTAGTTATTTGAAAGTTTTGTTTTTTTAATTGCTCCAAATGGTTCGCCTTTTTGATTCGTACTTTATCAGTTCTTTTATTGGAATTGCGCCAGTACTCTGTAAAGTGGCTGCTCTTTAGGTGGTGATTAAAATCCAGAATGAATTCGCCCGCATCTCTGGTGTATTGAAACCCTTCGTCAATGTGAAGGCCATCATTGAATTCAAAGAAGTTGGCCAGTGTGTCTTGCAATTGTTCGGAGAAATTATTGTGTTCTGTGGATTGTGCAAAGGGCAAATTTCCGGTTAAAAAAAAATTGATAAAGGATTGATCGGTGTGGTAGTCTAATTCCAGTTCAGAGCGAATAAAATAGTTGTCAAATGAAAATTGATCGATGTGGGAGTAGTGGTAGGTAGTATCGGGTAAAAGGTGGGTGTTTTTCATAGAATTGGACTGCATTAGAGTGGTTCTCTGGAAGTAATTGGAATTCCTGAGATTGCCCCGGGTGCCCAGCGGAATACCGGTGAGCAAAACTCCTCCTGTTATATCCCGATTGTATCTATATAACGAGGATTTAATGGGGGCGTACAGTCCATTGGGTTGATAGGTTTGATCCAATAGTCCCAGGGGCAGTCTTCCCGGTTCGTGGGTTTTATTTTGTGAACTGGGCCGGTAAACGGTTGATGCCAGAGAATTGTGAGTGAATCTAAACAGATTTTTTACCCTGGGGGATATGCCCACCAGGTCGGCATGCAAAGAGAGCAATTCCTCATGAGACAGCCCCGATCCAACATTTCCGCTCAATCGATACCTCATTTCCTCATCAGATCTGAATTGAATTACGGTTTCATCCCAATTAAAGGCTTTGAGTACCGGATTGGATTGGTAATTAGAGATGATGTCAATTTCTTCGATAATATCCGAACCGATGGCTTCCACCACGGTCATATAGGAGTCTGAGGCCAAATCTACTCCATCGAGGAATACCTTTGACACCACATTTCCCTTAAAAAAGATTTTGTCGCCCTCAATTTGAATTCCTTCGATGCGCTCCAATACCTCTTCAATTCCTGGGGTACTCAGTGTTCGAATAGAATCTACTCCATACGTCAGGGTGTCCGGAATGCCATCTCCGTAAAGAGAGGGTGATTGGACATGAACTTCCTGAAGGTTGTGGTCCCGTGCTGGCAGGTGAATTTCCAATATAAAATTGTAGTCCTCAGGATCTGTAATCAGGTAGGGAGTGTTTTTATAATTGAGATGGTGAATATCCAATTGGACGGAGGCACGACTGTGAACTTCGGGAATAACAAAATGCCCGCTTTGGTCGGTAAAACCAAAATTCCGGGTAGTATCATGGTCTAGGACTACCGTGTAAACCACACTGGCGTGAAAGACCGGTTCCAAGGTTCTCTCGTCTTTTACCACAACAGTAAGATCCTGACTGAGTGCCTGACTCCCCATAAACCAGACCCATAAGAGGATGAAGCCTATTGATTGTCTTGTCATGGGTAATTATATTTTCTATTTACAATCGTCCCAACATTCCGACCAGTTTACACTATTGATAATGGTTTCACAATTTAAACAATCCGGATCACCTGCCTTCGCCATCAGAATTCTGACATAGTTGGAAAATTTTTCTTCCAGGTCGCAATGATCTGGTAGGACATTCGTGTCTAAATTGACAAATCCCAATTTTTCTTTATTTAATTTTGGAGATTTGAGCACTCCCATTTTGCGCAACCTATAGGACTTTCTGTCCTGATCACCCAATTTAGCTTCAATAATCAGGCCGGGAAGGCCGTGAAAAAAATAAGGTCCTGAACTGATGGGTATTTCAGGAGCGTACCAGACTTCATAAGTCTGACATCGGAAATTTGTAGTAGCCTTGTAACACAGAAGACTGTCTATCTGCTTTTTTTCTCCGGTGAGTTCCCAATTAAATGAATATAGTTCTTCAGCGATGGTTTCTGTTTTAGGTTGGCTGAGGATTCCTTCAGGGCTAATTACCGTTCTTATGATGGTGTTGTGTTTGAGGTTTTTGTACATCGGCATATTAGAGTTCAGGTATTTTACAGAATAGGTAGTAGATATGTCTGTAACAAAGCCCCTGTTATCTCTTTCAATCATTTGCTTTTGATCTGCTAAACTAGAGTCGAATACCATAGAAAAATGATCCTCAGTTGACCATTCATGGTATTCACCCATTTTTAAATTCTCAGCTTCTCTATCCACAAAGTCGTAGATAAAATAGTACGAATTATCTTGAGCTATTGTGTGGCACAATGGAAAAAGTGTTAATACAAGTACAATTATTTTTTTCAAAATCATGGCATTTAAATTTAATTATTGGCAATGGACGCGAGCCCATTGCCAATAATGATTTAAAAATTACAACCATACCGAAATGCAAGCTTCCAGTACTTCCTTGGCTTTGTCACAGGCATCTTCAGCAGATACATCTGAGGTGCCTGTACCTGTGCAGGTGAGGTCCACTTCAACTGAGGTGAATTTAATATCCACAGTTCCGGTGAAAGTCGCAGTGTACTCACAGGTGTAGGAAGCTACCTCTTTGAGTTGAAGTAATTTCAGATCCACTGTTTCCATAACATCGGATTCCATGGTTGGAGTGGCATGTACCGAGGAGATGGTTGAAAAAACACTAAAAAAGAATACAAAAAAAGCAATTATCCACTTCATATTTTAGAATTTTAAATTCGGTTGTAGGGCAACCGCACCCTTCGGAGAATACCTCCTGGTTTGCATTTTTCCAAATTAAGTCCTCAGAAACCCTACTGTTTCCGGTGTTCAATGCGCCAGACGTCTACCTTGATCTCGTCCGCCTGTTCCTGCGTTTATTCCCGAACTACCGGATTTCGGTGCTAAAGACTAAAGTTGATTTAATGCAATTAAGATTAACCGGAACTTCTTAAAAACTACCTGAATTATAAGGGTGTTCTTTGGAAAACAGGTAACTGTATTCCGGACTGCTGACATGTTATAAGTATTTATTATGGCGGCTTTACTCAGATTTGAGTAGAATGCGAATGCAAAGTGCGCCGTATTCGAATTGAAGAAAGAATGAACTTTCCTTTTAGGGCCCACAGATGGCAAAAATTGCAAATCGCGACTTCAGCCGTATCTCAGCCTTTGTTGAATCTAGAATTGACCAATATGCATAGTATTATAATCAATTCTATAGTGTTAATTGGGTGTAATAGGCTATTTTTATTCTAAAACACCACTATAAAATTGCTTTGTGTCACAAATTTGGATTTTAATTTTTAAAAATACAAATATTTGCCAGGTAAAAAATATATTTTTATTTTTGTAAATTAATTTTCACTGATTTTAAAGTAATTGGAATTGCCGTATAATAAATATTACAAGATCACTATTGAGATTTTGAGTATGTGCTCAGCCCCTTTTTAGAAAAAAACCAGTAATTATTGGATATCCCCGGAAAAATAAAAAATTCCTAAATTTACGATGCAGACCACCGATTGGAAGAACCCAAAAATTTTATGTACACCCCTAACCGTTTAGTTATTTTTTTTTATCTCTACTTACTCCAACTAGTCTAAAAGGAAGAAATTGTTTTGGTTTCTGCTTCAAATCAGAAAGTGAATCAGAATGTTTCTTTCCCCGTTGTAAAGCGTTTATAACACTTTCATTTAGCTATAAGCATTAGCTCTAAATTAGTGTTTTCACTGAGAGTTGATATATCGTTCAATGGATATTAAAAAATTTAGTTTCAAGTATAATTCTTCTATAAATAGATAAACAAACAGATAGTTAACGTTAGTTCAACCTTAGGTCATCTTTAGAAAAATGTTTCCAATTAATTCACTTTGCCTGATGGAGCGGGCTGTTGAAGGATGTGGTGGATGTAGCGCGGTATTGGAGTATTGGGATTATGAAAATCCTTTAAGGAGGAATATCTAGTTTTCCTCCAAAAACTTGGGGTTGATACGATGAGAAATATTTATTTGATTGGATTGAATAATTCGGGGTAAAGGTCCCCCGGACCTTTATCCCCCACTTCCTTGGGGGGATCGTTCGTTCATCCCTTCGGGATTCACCTGTTTATCTGAAGGTTGAACTCAGCGTTCTCGATGATCTTTGATGCCTTAGTTATATTTTTAGTTATTTAAAAAAAAATGGTCAATATATCCGTTTTAGGGATTCAATCTCTCAATGACGTAAACTTCGCTCTCGTTTTTCCGGTATCTAAACCGATCGTGCATCCGGTTTTCTCTGCCCTGCCAGAATTCCCATTCGGTGGCTTCCAGACTGTAGCCGCCCCATTGTTCGGGAGTGGGTATGGGTTGGTCTTCTCCGAATTTTCTGAGGTAATAGGCAAAATTGGATTCCAGTTCGCTCCGGTCTTTCAATACCTGGCTTTGAGCGGAGGCCCAGGCGGCGATTTGACTGTATCGGGGACGGGACTGAAAGTACTCCTCCGATTCCTCCCTGCTGACTTTGTGTAGTGTGCCTCGAACGCGCACCTGACGGGCGAGTTCAGCCCAGAAAAAGGCGATGCCCACCCGCGGATTTTGCGCTATTTCGCTGGCTTTCATGCTGGTGTAATTGGTGTAAAAAGTGAGTTGCTCTTCGGTAAAACCCTTGAAAAGCACGATCCGGACGGAGGGGAGGCCCTGGTGATCGACCGTCGCCAGAGACATCGCATTGGGTTCTACTACTCCCGCGTGTAACGCCTGTTTAAACCAGGTTTCAAATTGGCTTTTGGGATTGCTTTGGAGGTCGCGCATCCGCAGAGGGGCCCCCAGGTATTCGCTTCTGATCTTCGCGTAATCTATTTGCTGTTCTTCCATCTGTTTAAATTTATTTCAAAACGATTGACTGCCTACGAGAAAATGGCTCACCCACCCTCTTCGAGGTTCATTCACTCTGCGAGACCGTTCGTTCACTATTGTGTCTTCCATTAATTACATCGGTCATGGGCCGTTCCATCTCAGCCGTTTATTTTTCGAATTGTGGATCGGTACCACAGGATTCCCCGGTAGGCCAGCCAGTACATGGCGGGCACAACGATAAGGGTGAGAAAGGTGGCAAATACCAATCCGTAAATTACCGTCCACGCCATCACGCCCCAAAATTCCACGCTGTCTCCTCCTACATAAAAGTTGGGATCCAGGTCTGTAACAAAGGTAAAGAAATTAAAGTTGAATCCCACGGCCAGCGGAAGCAAACCCAAAACAGTTGTAATGGCGGTGAGCAATACGGGTCTCAATCTGATGGCTCCGCCCTCCACTATACACTCTTTCACTTCTTTTTTGGTAAGTGAGAAAAGCCCATCTACTCCCCGATCTATACACTGCCGTTTTATAACCAGATTGATGTAGTCGATGAGTACTATGGCGTTGTTGACGACTATGCCCGCCAGGGAAATAATCCCCACTCCGGTCATGATGATGACGATATCCATATTGTTGACCACATAACCGAGAAATACCCCTATGGTGCTGAATACCACGGATAAAATGATGATAAAAGGAGTG
>JAGTVA010000187.1 GCA_018224445.1 Saprospiraceae bacterium | reverse complement strand
CAAAATATCCATAGAATTCCTCCCTATTCGTCGTTGCTTTTCCTTGATTTAGCCCGCTAAATCTTCAAAAAAGCGCCTAGCCTAGGAAGTTTTCTATGAATTATGCCATTGCGATAATAATCGAACTCAGGTTAAAAAGATAAAAAAAAACAAAGCAGCAGAATGGGTTCATTCATTCCACTGCCTTGTTCTCCAACTCAATAAAAGTCATTACCTATTGTACGATCCAACCTCCATCTACAGCCACAGCCTGGCCGGTGACAAAAGAAGCCTGATCTGAGCAGAGCCAGAGAACCGGATGTGCCACTTCTTCGGGCTCTCCCATCCTTCCCATGGGTTTTTTCTCGATAAATGCTTGTTCAGCTTCTTTTTGTTTTCCGGTAAAACGGTCTATCATGGGTGTTTTTATAACCCCGGGACAAATGGCATTGACCCGTATTCCTTTTTGGGCCGTTTCCAGCGCAGCGGTTTTGGTGAGTCCGACTACGCCGTGTTTGGAAGCTACATAGGGAGCGAGAGAGGGGAAGCCCACCAGCCCGGCTATGGAAGCACAATTTACTATTGCACCACCGCCTTGCTTGAGCATGATGGGAATTTGGTTTTTCATACACAACCAAACCCCTTTTAGGTTGACATTGATGGTGCGTTCCCAATCGCCTTCCGCAGAGTCTTGAATATCGGAAGGAACGCCTTCTATACCCGCATTGTTGAATGCGCAATCCAATCTCCCGTAATGTTCCATAATTTCCCGGTGAAGTGATTCCACCTCTGCTGCATTGGATACATCGCATTTTATAAATATGGCTTCTCCACCCAGGCCGCGAATGGCTTCAATGGTTTCTTCGTCTTCAATAATATCTGCCACAACCACTTTGGCGCCTCTCTGGGCGAAAGCGATGGCCGTTGCTTTTCCGATTCCAAAAGAACCGCCGGTTACGAGTGCTACTTTTCCTTTAAATGTAGTGGTCATAATTTTTAGTTTAAATGTTTAATAGATTGCAAATAGAATACAATTCCGCGCCTTTCACAATGACGCTGATCAGGATTCAAACTGATACTTGTTTATTAACCTGAGTTCGATTATTCTATCTTGCATAAAAAATTGAAAATCAATACCTAATAATAACAGAAAAACTAAAACTGCTATAGTTTACCCTTATATTTTATTATTTTAACCATTTTAAAGAAAAATATTTATAGAATTCCTCCCAATACGTCGTTCCTTTTTCTTGATGTAGCCCGCTACATCTTCAAAAAAGCGCATTGCCCGCCTTATTCATGAAGGCTCCTATTACAGGGCGATATGCCTTCATGACGTAACCCTCATAAATAATGAGGGCTAGTCCAGGGAGTTTTCTATAAATTATGCATCGCGATAATAATCGAACTGAAGTTACTGTCCTTCATTGTTTGCGTGAGGGATAGAAACGGTATCGCCACTGTCAGGTGGCGGTAGGAGTGGATAGCCCGACCCGAAACGCAGTGGAGGGGCACGCCCAAAAACCCTGAGAAATTAATTTTTTCACAACGCAGCTGGACCTCCTGCAGAACCATCGGGTGTAACCCACTCAATCAAGAGATTTTTCAGCTACTTTTACCTTTTCTCACCATTTTTTCCACTTCGTCCCACATTTCGGGTGACAGTGCTTTGAAAAAATTAAATTGTCCAGCGCCCTGCAGCCATTCTCCCCCGTCGATCACTACTTGCTCCCCGGTCATATAGGCGGAGTAGTCGGAAATCAAATAAGAGGCGAGGTTGGCGAGTTCCTCGTGTTTGCCAAAGCGCTGAAGAGGGATTTTATTTTCAGCTTTAAAAAGTTCCTGCAACTCATCCGGGAAAAGGCGGGACCAGGCTCCCTCAGTGGGGAAGGGTCCGGGAGCAATGGCGTTGAGTCTGATGCCGTATTGAGCCCATTCTACTGCGAGAGACTGGGTCATCGCCAGCACTCCTGCTTTTCCGCAAGCGGAGGGAACGACATAGGCCGAGCCGGTAAAAGTATAGGTAGTAGTAATGCTCAGTACCACTCCTTTAATGCGCTCTTCTATCCAGTATTTGCCCAGTGCGAGGGTGCAGTTGTAACTGCCCTTCAGGACGATGTCCACTACGGTGTCGAAGGCCCGATGGGATAGGCGTTCGGTGGGGCTGATGAAATTTCCCGCGGCATTGTTGATCAGGGTATCTACTTTGCCGAAATGAAGAATGGCTTTTTCAAGTGTAGTTTCGACCTCTCCGTAATTGCGTATGTCGCAGGCGAGAGGTAGTGTTTTACCGGGAAACTCCTCTTCAAATTCATCGGCTGTAGCCTGGAGAACCTCCATTTTCCGGCTGGCGATTACCACCGAGGCACCCAATTGAAGGAACATCTGCGCCATGGATTTACCCAAACCGGTTCCGCCACCGGTAATGAGTACCACTCTATTGGAAAGGGCATCACTTTTAAGCATGGATTTCATAGAATTCGACATTGTTTATTATTTTTCAGGAAAAATCCTGTGGCCTGAGACTCAGCCCCACGAGGAATCCAACCGATTAAAACATACCTGTTCGAAGCATGACCAGGGTACAGGCATTTAAAACTTCTATATTCATTTCGGTCAGTTTCTCTTCCATTGGGGGGTTTTCTGCTCCCGGGTTAAATATAACTCTTTTGGGATTAAGTTCAACTATTTGATCCAATAAATTTGGTTGATTGGAGGGATTGAGGTAGACACTCAGGGTGTGGATGCTGTCTTTAGGGGCCCAGTGGGTCTGAATATCAGTGTCATCTATTTTACCCTCTTTTAACCCCACAGCGATGACGGGGTGGTTATAGGATTTCAGTAACCTTACGGCCTTATTACTGTACCTGTCTTTATTTTCAGATGCTCCCAGCACCATGGTGGGTTTGTGATTGGTCATTGTATTCTGTTTTTTCATTTATTAGCAGATTGAAATCCATCCACAGCTTCATACCAAAAAGTTTAGTGGTGGACGGTAGGGTACCAATCCAATAGAAAGTGTGGTCAAAATGTTTAGGAAAGAATACAAATCCCCTTTATTAATTGAAAGGACTTGATAAATAACCTGAGTTCAATTATTATCGCAAAGCATAATTCATAGAAAACTCACTAGACTAGGCGCTTTT
>JAGTVA010000186.1 GCA_018224445.1 Saprospiraceae bacterium | reverse complement strand
ATAAATTTTTGATGGACCGATTGCTGAAGGTGAGCAGGAGTAAAATTCAAAGTGCCATTCTGGCTGGATCTGTATTGGTAGACGACAAGGAAGTCAAATCCAATTACAAAGTGCGTCCGGGTGAAATGATCAAAGTGGTATTGCCGGAACCTCCGAGAGAATTCGAAGGGGTCAGGCCTGAAAATATCCCGCTGGAGGTGGTGTACGAAGATCAACACCTGATGGTCGTCAACAAGCCCGCCGGAATTGTGGTTCACCCCGGCATCGGAAATCGCACCGGTACCCTCGTCAATGGACTGGCTTATTACCTTCAGAATTCCAACTTGCCGATACTTCCCGGAAATATGAACGACCGACCCGGTTTGGTTCACCGGATAGATAAGGATACCTCCGGCCTTCTGGTCATTGCCAAGGAAGAATACGCCATGAACAAACTGGCCAAACAGTTTTTTAACCACACCATCGAAAGGGAATACGTGGCACTGATCTGGGGTTCAAAAGAAGAAAACGGGAGCATCGAAGGCTATATCGGTCGCCATCCCACTCACCGTAAACGCATGCACTTGTACGCGGAAGAAGAAGACGGAAAATATTCCCTCACACACTACGAAATCCTCGAAGACCTGTACTACGTCAGTTTGATAAAATGCCGTTTGGAAACAGGTAGAACTCATCAAATAAGGGTGCATTTCAGTTGCACGGGCAACCCTATATTCAACGACAGCCTCTACGGGGGTGACTCGGTGAGAAAAGGAACTGTTTTTACAAACTACAAGCGCTTTGTCGAAAACTGTTTTGACGTCATGCCCAGACAGGCTCTTCACGCAAAAAGCCTGGGTTTTGTACACCCGGTTACCGAGAAAAAAATGTATTTTGAAGCGCCGCTGCCCGACGAATTTTCAGAAGTGATGGACAGATGGAGGACGTACGTCAGCGACAAGCGGTCGAAAGCAGATTTAGAATAAAGGAAAACCATGGATTTAAATACCAGAATCAATTTATTGTCGGACCTGGGAAAGTGGATATTGAAGGATGAGAATCCCAGATTAGAACTCGCCAAACTCAAATCCACTGCAGAAAATCCCTGGTTTACTGCCGAAAACCTGGATATTGCCCTGCGCGCTGTAGCCCGTGAATTTTTGGATGAAAAAAAGCTGAGGCAGTGGGTAGCCCAATACCCCTTGGAGGACCAAAGAGAGGATCCTAAATCCATCGCTGTCATCGCTGCCGGAAATATTCCTCTCGCCTGTATTCACGACCTGATCGCTGTTTTCCTGTCCGGCCACCGCGCTCAACTCAAGCTGAGCTCCAAGGATGCCTTTTTGCTGCCTGCTTTTATTGAGTATATGTCCAAAAAAGACAGTAGGGTAGGAGAGATACTGCAGGTAGTGGATAAAGTAAACAATCCCGCCGCGGCCATAGCCACGGGATCAACCAATACTTCCCGGTATTTCGAGAGTTACTTCAAGGGCATCCCGTCCATTATTCGCAAAAACCGGAATTCTATAGCGGTACTCCGGGGAGATGAAGGCGAATCGGATTTTAGGGCTCTGGGAGAAGATATTTACCGATATTTCGGGTTGGGGTGCCGCAGCGTGTCCTTTCTCTATGTCCCAGAGGGATATGACTTTGCACCCATGATGGAATTTTTCAGAGAAGAGTACAAATCCCTTTTAAATCACCCGAAATACCAGAATAATTACGAATACAATCTCGCCTGTGCCATGCTCAACAGGGATAAATTGATTATCGGGGACAACCTGCTGTTGTTTAACAGGGACAACTTCCTCTCGCGCATCGCAACTTTGCATTACCGGCATTATGCAGAAGCGGAGGAAATTATTCCCGTTTTGGAGAGCAGAGAAGAGGACGTTCAATGCATAGCCACTGCTGTGGACCTGAAAAGCGATCACCTAAAGAGACTTGTAGTTCCACCTGGCACCACCCAATCACCGGGACTGATGGATTATGCTGACCGGGTGGACACCCTCGACTTTTTAATAAAACTATAGATTCAAAATGACCAGACAAGAACGGGCAGAGGGCATAATGAAAATACTGGATAAGCTGTATCCCGACACCCACATTCCACTCGATCACATCGATCCCTATACGCTGCTGGTTGCGGTGCTGTTGTCCGCTCAATGCACGGATAAAAGAGTGAACCTGGTAACCCCGGCATTATTTGAGTTGGCCTCGGATCCCTTTGTGATGTCAAAGATACCCGCAGAGGAAATACAGGACATCATAAGACCTTGTGGATTGTCAAAGGCAAAGTCCAATGCCATTTCCAATTTATCTAAAATTTTGGTTGAAAAATTCGACGGAGAAGTTCCTGCTTCTTTTACAGAGTTGGAAAAACTGCCCGGAGTCGGGCACAAAACAGCCTCCGTTGTAATGGCACAGGCCTTTGGTATTCCTGCCTTTCCTGTGGATACGCACATTCATAGATTGGCCTACCGCTGGAAATTGAGTACCGGAAAAAATGTAGTAAAAACGGAACAGGACCTAAAAAGTGCCTTTCCGCGAGAGCGATGGAACGACCTTCACCTTAAGATTATCTATTTCGGGAGGGAGTACTGTCCGGCACGGGGGCACGATCCTACTGTCTGCCCGGTGTGCAGCATTTACGGAAGGAAGACTTTGTTTTAAGTTGGAGGTTGTATTGAATGTCTTATTATTCACGAAAAAAAGGTTTCACGCAAAGAGCGCTAAGGACTCGCAAAGAACCGCAAAGGGTAAACTGCTTGTTCAAAAGTAGGTATTTTGTACAGGACTCTCAGCGACCTCTGCGTGGAAGTACTGGACATAATGAATAACCTTTTAAAACATACTTTGCAATGATTTTTAATAAAGGAAAAATTAAAATTTTTGCGTAACCTCTGCGTAAAAAAAATGTTCAAATTCCTGACCAGAGAAAAGGGTTTCACGCAATGGGCGGAAAGGGCTCGCAAAGAACCGCAAAGGGTTTAATGCCTGTTCAGAAGTAGGTAATTTGTACAAGACACTTAGCGACCTCTGCGTGAAAAAAAGATTTCAATTAAAGTATTAATAATTGAGTGTTCTTATCATGGAAAAAGGTTTCACGCAAAGGGCGGTAAGGAGTCGCAAAGAACCACAAAGGGTCTAATGCTTGTTCAAAAGTAGGTAATTTGTATAGGCTTCTCAGCGACTTCTGCGAGAAAATTCAGGGGAAAAGGCTACCTGTTGTCTTTTGTGTTTTTCTTTTTTAAAAAGAAATATCAAAAAACGGCTTCTGCAATCTTCCTTATATTTTTCACTCTACTCATCGTATAAAAATGGAGCACAGGTACCTCATGAGCAATCAGTTCCTTACACTGCTCGATACACCATTCAATGCCCAGGTCGTAAACAGCTTCCCGGCTTTTACAGCTTGCCACTTCATCGGCGAGAATTTCAGGGATGTCGATAAAAAACATTTGAGGTAGGGAAACCAGGTGTTTGCTGGTAGCCAATGGCTTGATTCCCGGAATGATGGGTACTGTGATGCCGTGTGCCCGGCACAAGTCCACAAACTTAAAATACTTGCTGTTGTCAAAAAACATCTGAGTAACGACGTATTCCGCTCCGGCATCTACTTTTTTCTTCAAAAATCGAATATCGGTTTTTAAATTCGATGCCTCGTAGTGTTTTTCCGGATATCCGGCCACACCCGCGCAAAAGTTTGAGGGAAATGGATTCAGTAAATCTTCGTCCAGATATCTTCCCTCATTCATGTCAATCACCTGTTTGAGCAAATCAATGGCATATGGATGACCGTGGGGATGAGGCACAAAAGCCTTCTCACTTCTCATGGCATCCCCCCGCAGCACCAACACATTGTCGACGCCCAGAAAATTTAGATCGATCAGGGCGTTTTCGGTTTCCTCTTTGCTGAATCCCCCGCAGATAATATGCGGAATGGGATCGATTTTATACTTGTTCAAAATAGCAGCGGAAATACCTACTGTGCCCGGCCGTTTCCTGACCGACAATCTTTTCAGCAAGCCGTTGGATTGATTCTTGTACACGTGCTCTTCCCGGTGATAAGTGACATCGATAAAGGCGGGTTCGTATTCCAACACCCCTTCTATGGTTTTATATATGCTGTTGATGTCCTGCCCTTTGATGGGAGGAAGTACTTCCAGTGAAAAAAGGGTTTTCCCCTTTGCTCTTTCGATATGCTCGGTTACTTTCATTTTAGTAATCTTTTAGATTAATTGCGGCCTGAGCCATTTCTCCGCTTCTTTTTTGCTCAGGTTTTTCCTTTCAGCGTAATCCTCCAATTGATCACGAGCTATTTTTCCAATTCCAAAATATTTGCTCTCAGGGTGCGCAAAATAATAGCCGGAAACCGACGCCGTTGGGAACATTGCCATGCTCTCAGTGAGGTTTACGCCCATCCTTTCTGGAACTTTCAACAAATTAAAAATGGTTTGCTTTTCCGTGTGCTCCGGACAGGCAGGGTAACCCGGCGCAGGCCGAATCCCTCTGTATTTCTCTCTTATCAGCGATTCGTTGTCAAGTTGCTCGTCCGGGGCGTATCCCCACCATTCGGTTCTGACTTTGCGGTGCAGCCATTCGGCCGTAGCCTCAGCCAGCCGATCCGCCAGGGCCTGGGTCATTATTTTGTTGTAATCGTCTTTTTCCTTTTCAAAAAAGCGCATTTGATCCTCAATCCCGTGGCCAGCAGTTACACAAAAGGCTCCGATAAAATCCCGAATTCCGCTATCGCGCGGAGCGATGTAATCCGCGAGGCAGAAATTGGGAATGCCTTCCCCTTTTACTCCCTGTTGTCTTAAAAAATGAAAGCTCGCCGCATGTTGCCCATTTTCAAATATCTCCACATCGTCGTTATGGATGGAATGGGCTTCCCAGATTCCCGCAACAGCCTGAATTTTCAATTTTTTGTCCACAATAATATCCTTCAACAGGTTTTGGGCATCCTTAAACAATGCACCGGCTTGCTGGCCTACCCTCGGATCGGTGAGTATCTTGGGATATCGGCCTTTTAATTCCCAGGTACTGAAAAAAGGAGTCCAGTCTATATATTCCACTACAGTAGAAATATCAATATCTTCCATAAATTGAACTCCGAGCTGGTTTGGAGTGTGGATGGTTTTTTCGTTAAAATCCAATCTCAGTTTATTTTCTCTGGCCCTGCTTATACTCACCAATTTTTTGGTATCTTTTTTCTTGTAAAAATTTTCTCTGATTTTGTCGTAATCGGCCTTAGTGTCACTGACAAAAGGGATGGCATCCATTTTATGTAGCAATTTACCGGCCACCGGAACAGATCTCGAAGCGTCCAATACGTGGATAACAGCTCCGCTGTACCTGGGGTCTATTTTCACAGCCGTGTGCGCCCTTGAGGTAGTAGCCCCGCCGATTAGGAGTGGAATTTTCAGACCCTGGTTTTCCATTTCCACGGCTACAGAAACCATTTCGTCCAGAGAGGGAGTGATCAAGCCACTCAACCCTATAATGTCCACATTTTCGTCCCTGGCAGTTTGAATTATTTTATCCTGAGAGACCATGACTCCCAGGTCGATAATTTTGTAATTGTTACAGGCCATCACAACTGCGACAATATTCTTACCAATGTCGTGCACATCGCCTTTCACCGTCGCCAGAAGAATTTTACCCTTGTGGTTGGCTTCGGTGCTTGCACTATTGCCTGCTGCCAGGGCAGTTTCTTGTTTTTCTTTTTCAATATAAGGTTCCAACCAGGCCACCGCCTTTTTCATCACTCTGGCACTTTTCACCACCTGGGGCAAAAACATTTTTCCCGAGCCAAACAGATCGCCGACCACATTCATGCCGTCCATCAAGGGACCCTCGATCACCTCAAGCGGTTTGTCAAAACGTTTTCTAGCCTCTTCCACATCTTCCTCAATAAACTCGATGATGCCTTTCACCAGAGCTATTTCAATTCTCTTTTCCACTGCATGTTCTCTCCATCGCAAGTCCCTCTCAGTGGTCTTTCGCTCTCCCTTAAAGGATTTCGCAAAATCCATGAGATTTTCAGTCCCCTCTTCGTTTCTGTTGAGTATGACATCTTCTACCAATCGCAACAAATTTGCAGGTATATCGTCGTAAATTGTTAATGTAGAGGGATTTACAATACCCATGTTCATTCCATACTTGATCCCGTAGTAAAGAAAAACGGAATGCATGGCCTCCCGAACGGTGTCGTTGCCCCTGAAGGAAAAGGAAACATTGCTCACTCCGCCGCTGACATGGGCTCCGGGGAGATTGGTTCTGATCCATTTACAGGCTCTGAAAAAATCCAGGGCGTTGTTTCGGTGTTCATCCATCCCGGTAGCGACCGGGAATATATTGGGGTCAAAAATGATGTCGTGGGGGGTGAAATTCAATTGTTGGGTGAGCAGCTTATACGATCGATTGCAAATTTCCACCCTCCTCTCGTAGGTATCTGCCTGCCCTTTTTCATCAAAAGCCATCACAATCACCGCTGCGCCAAAACTCTGAATACTGCGAGCCTGTTCCAAAAACTCCTTTTCTCCGCCTTTTAAGGAGATGGAATTGACCACTCCTTTGCCCTGAATGCATTTTAAGCCGGCTTCTATTATTTCCCATCTGGAAGAATCTACCATTATCGGTACCCTGGCAATGTCCGGCTCGGAGGCGATTAAATGCAAAAAGTGAGTCATGGCTTCTACACCGTCCAGCATGCCTTCGTCCAAATTGATATCCAGTATCAACGCACCGTTCTCTACCTGCTCGCGAGCCACTTCCAGTGCTTCTTCAAACTGTTCGTTTTTAATCAGTCTGAGAAACTTTCTGGAACCGGTCACATTGCATCTTTCCCCTACATTTACAAAGGGAAGTTGCTCATTGGAAATCAGTGGTTCGAGTCCGCTCAATACGAGTGGGCTCTGGTAAAATCCCTCTGCATTCTTTTTATATTTCATAGGTGCTCACTGCTTTTTGTTTAAGGGGTCTGGGAGGATATCCCTCCGCGAGTTGGGCCATCATTCTTATGTGGTCAGGAGTAGTACCACAACAACCACCCAGTATGTTGATCAAATTCCGATCGAGAAAATCTTTTAGTTGAGTTCTCATCTCTTCGGGCCCCTGATCGTATTCGCCGAAGGCATTGGGCAGTCCGGCATTGGGGTAGGCACTGATGAACCAAGGCGCCTGGTCGGACAGGGTTTCCAGGTAGGGCCTCATTTCACTGGCTCCGAGCGCGCAGTTCAACCCCACGCTCAGTAGGGGAGCGTGGCTGATGGAAATCAAAAAGGCCTCTACCGTTTGACCGGATAAGGTTCTTCCACTGGCATCTGTAATAGTGCCTGAAATCATAAGGGGAATTTGGGTTCCCTGTTCCCGATTTGCATTAATGGTTGCGCGTATGGCAGCTTTGGCGTTGAGGGTATCGAATATGGTTTCGATGAGAATGACATCCACTCCTCCGAGTATCAGTGCACTGATCTGTTCAAAATACGCTTTTTCAAGTTCGTCAAAAGTAATGCCTCTGAAAGCGGGGTTGTTGACGTCGGGAGAAATGGAAGCCGTCTTATTGGTAGGCCCTACCGCTCCGGCCACATACCGGGGTTTGTCCGGATTCATTCTGGTGTAGTGATCGGCGGCCTCTACAGCAATTTTTGCAGCATTGATATTGAGCTCGGTAACCAGTTCTTCCATCTGATAGTCGGCCATAGCTATGCTGGTACTGCTGAAGGTATTGGTTTCAATCATATCCGCTCCAGCTTCGAGATAGGAAGAGTGAATTTCTTTCACGATATCGGGCCTGACGATGGAAAGCAGGTCGTTGTTTCCCTGCAAGTCGGTGGGCCAGTTTTTGAAACGCTCTCCCCTGAAGTCAGCTTCAGACAATTTGTACCGCTGAGCCATGGTTCCCATAGCGCCGTCGAGTATCAATATTTTTTCTTTGAGGATTTCCTTCAGTCGGTCTTTCTTCATGGTTGATATAGTTCAGTAAATATCAAGCAGACCGGGAAAAAACGAAATGACAGGATTTTCTTGTCACTCATCTCTGCTCCTTTTTGCTGGAGCTAGGAATTGGCACCGGAACCCGAGCTTTATCCACCCTGGAAGGTTGCCAAGACATCAAAGGGCCTAATCCCTCAGTCTTTCTTGATAAGTTGTTGCAAAGGTAAAAAAATGTGGGAATTGTATTTAAAATTTAGAAAGTTTTTAGGGGAATAACGGAAATTTTGATGAATTAAAACGCCCTTACAGGGCT
>JAGTVA010000185.1 GCA_018224445.1 Saprospiraceae bacterium | reverse complement strand
TTCTCTTGTAAATCAATTACCTTACAAACTGAAAAAAGTAGGGCGCCGAGATTGACCCACCGCAGAGTCGCGGTGAACGCAAAGATCTCGCAGAGAAAGAGCGCAATGGGTCACATCAAGCTTTAGCAATTATAAATGTAATGCTGAAAACTTTTCGAAATATTTGGCGCCTGTTATGGGGAGAACAAAAGAGTTGAACTTCATTAGAACATTTATTTCAATAGAATTTCTTTGGGCTTTTGATAAAGGAAAGAAATTAAGGGCTTTGGCTTGGATCAGTTAATAGTGAGTATAGACTTCCCCATTCCGCCCTCTTCCTCGGGGGGGTGGGTCATAGAAATATTGGCCGGAAAGTCTTTGAGTGTTTGAATAAGAGCTTTTCTCAAGGCTCCTCCTCCCTTCCCGTGCGTAATTTCCAATCGGCTTTGGTTGGAGAGCAATGCTTTCTCAAAATAGTCGGACAGCAAATCCACTGCTTCCCGATAACGCAAGCCTCGAATATCCAGCCTGGGATTGAACCCGGCGCCGGTGTAGTCCACATCGGTGGAAACGGATTTTTCTTTTTTCTTATCGATGGGAGTGTTGACAGGTATCAAGTCGGCGGTACTCACTTCCATGCGGAGGCCGCTTTGAAATTCGAGGGTAGCTTTTTTCTTTCGCAAATCGACCAGTCGCCCGATTTCACTGCCTGAGCGAAGTTTGGCATGAGATCCCACCTCCCACTTGAAGTGCGCTCCCAGTTCCTCTTCGGCCAGTTTCTCTTTGAGTTGTTCTTTTTCAGCGGCGAGGTTTTTTACTTTTGCTTTCAAGCTTTGATAGGATTTCTGAGCCTTTTCCAGATTGTGTTCTCTTTTAATTTTTTTCAACTCCAATTCAAATTCTTTCTTCATTTTGGCCTGCACCGCGAGCTGATACTCCTTTTTATTGAGTTTCATTTTTTTCCTTCGAATTTCTATCTCCCGGTGTAGGTGTTCGAAGTTTTTTGCCATTTGTCGGAGTTCCTTTTCTTTGAGTTCCAGCTCCCTCAATCTTTTTTCAACCATGCTTTTTTCCTTTTGCAAATCGGCGAGCATACTGTCCACTTCTTCAATTTTTTTGCCCGCCTTATCCCGAGCGTATTTCAGTATGTAAGGGTGGATGCCCACTCGCTCTGCAATTTCAAATCCAAATGAACTGCCTGGTTTGCCGGTTAAAAACTGATAGGTAGGTTTCATGTTCTTTCGATCAAAAACCATGGCGCCATTGAGGATGCCGCTCGCGTTGTTTCCGTAAATTTTTAGGTTCCCGTAATGAGTGGTAATAACCCCGTAGGCTTTTGCCGACCTGAACCGCCTCAAAATTCCTTCAGCCAGTGCTCCCCCAATCCTGGGATCTGTTCCCGAGCCAAACTCATCTATGAGGAGTAGGGTGTCTTGGTCGGCGCGGGCTAAAAAATGTTTCATATTGGTGAGGTGGGAGCTGTAGGTACTCAGGTCGTCTTCGAGAGATTGCTGATCTCCCACATCGGCAAAAAGGGATGAAAAAATTCCCATTTTGGTTCCCGCTCCGACGGGGATAGGAATGGCACACTGAAACATCATCTGTAAAATACCGACGGATTTCAATAAAACTGATTTTCCACCTGCGTTGGGGCCACTCACCAACAACAATCTATTCTCAGCGTTCAGTGAAAGGTCAAAGGGCACCACTTCCCTACCCTCCTGATTGTATTTTATCAATAGCAATGGGTGTTTGGCCTTCTGGAGTGATATACCTGTTTCAGATTGAAGGGTGGGGACTACACCTTTTGTTTTTACTGCAAATTTTACTTTAGCTTGAAGGGCATCCAGGGTTCCAACTGAATGGTAATTATCCATTATTTCTGCACCGTTTTCACTAACTTTAAGGGATATTTTTTGAAGGACTTTGTACTCTTCCCTTTTTATGGACCGCTCGATTTCAAAGAGGTCGTTATTGACGGATATTACCTCATCGGGTTCGATAAAACAGGTTTTTCCGGAGGCCGACTCATCGTGGATGATTCCTTTAATCCGTCTTTTGTGTTCTGCGGGCACACTCAATACCCGTCTTCCATTCCTCAGGGATTCCTTGTTGTCGGTCAGGAAACCCTGGCTTTGAAAACGGCGCACTATTTGAGTAAACTTTTGATCCGTTTCGCGTTGTTTGGAAGCCAATAAACGGTGAAGTCCCGCCAGTTCAGGGGTAGCGTTTTTAAAAATATCTCCCTCGTCATCAACTACCTCGTTTAAAAAGTTGTACAATTCCGGCAGAGGCTCAATTTGCTGTAAAAAAGAGTGGACTTCCGGATAATCCACCTCTTCAAATTTACTAGTGAAGGCCTTTATTTCAATGGCCAGTTTGAGTATGTATTTAATTTCCACCACCAAATCCAGTTCGTACACATAACCCTGGATGTGGGTGTATTTTTCAAGAGGAGAAATGTCTTTGTAAGAAAAAACCCTAAAATCACTATAGGTGTGGTATAGGTTGTTGAGCTCCCGGATTAAATCCAATTCCTTTTGCAGCTTCTCGGGTTTTACAATCATGGTTAACTCGCGGATGAGTTCATCGCCCTTTGGCCCCACACATTCAGCTGTGATTAGAGATTGAATTTTGTCGAATTCCAAAATTTGATTAATATTGGAAGGGTAAGAATAAATCATGTCCGGGTTTTCTATAAAATAAGGACAAATTTACACAACCAAAAGTTTTTGGAACAGCTATGAAGTAAATCTTCCGGTTCTGAGGCCATAGAGAAAACTCACCACAGAGAAATTGAGACCACAGAGAAAAATTATCACAAGTGTCCACTACCAATCTAAAACTCGCTGTGTCATCAACTCGTTGATGGATTGAGGAGGGGAAGGGCCACTGTTTGGGAGAAATTGTGATGACGAAATATATTCAATATTGAGGGGAGATTGGGCCCTCTATTTCGACAGTCGATACCTCCCATTTCGACTTGCATAATGGTCAAGGAGGAAACGATCCATTGAGCCTTCTCTTTCAGCCAAACAGTTGTCGCGCCCCCAATTTATTGGCTGGGAGACACTTGCGTCCTTCCATTGTGTAGAGAATAAAAAACTCAATTCCATTGCGATATTTAACAATTGAATTTCTTTAGGGTTTAAGTAAAGTAAAATCATTTAAAGAATGTAATTTAGTATCTGAGAAACTAAAGTTTTTTATAAAACAGTTTTCTTATCCAATACCTCAGAGGGGTTTAATTTATACTTTTCATAAAAGGCTCTTGAAAAGTAGGAGGGGCTGTTGAATCCGGTCATATCCCTGGCCTCGGCAACCGATTCACAGCGGCCATCAGAAAGGAGATGATAGGCGATTTTAAGCCTGAGATTGCGCACGTATTTTACCGGGCTTACTCGGTGGTGTTTTTTAAATAAACGCTCCAGGGTTCGGTTGGAAACAGACAGTTTTCTGGCGACGTCTTTTATTTTTAACTGATTATCGGAAATTCGTTCTAAAATAATTTTTTCAGCCAAAAACAATTTCTTTAGATTCTCGGCATCCTCTGTATTTATTTTGTCCCAAATACGGAGTTTTTTTCTGCTTTCCAATTGGCTCAAAATGCTTTTAATTCTGACCACCAGATTTTCTTTTACTATGGGTTTGTGCACAAAGGCATCCGCTCCGGCCAAAAGGATTTTTCTCTTGGTCGAATCACTCACATCGCCGGAGAGCATAACAAAGGGAATATTTTGAAATAGGGAGGGGTTGTTCCGGATGTTTTCGAGCAGTTCGTTTCCGTCCATAACCGGCATTTGGAGATCGGATAACACCAGGTCTATTTTTCTGTTTCGCAAAATTAAAAGGGCTTCCCTGCCATTTTGTGCGTGAAACACTGAATAATACGGAGAGAGAATGTTTTTTAAATAACCCGCAGTTTCGAGGTGATTTTCAACGACCAGTATTTTGTGGATATTTTCAGAAAATGAGAGCTTTTTAGTAATCGGGCTGGTGGTGATATTATTGACAGAGTGATTTTCAGCAACCGGGTAATTATTTATTCTGCAGTACTCTGCGGGGATTTTCAGTTCAAACAAGCTCCCTGCTCCTTCTTTTTCCAACAGTTTGAGCTCGCCCTTCATGGCTTCTACCAATGATTTAGAAAGCGCCAAACCAATTCCGTAACCGGGTTCGGAGGTGGTTGACAATTCACTGTGGAAATTTCGGTCAAAAATTAAGTTTCTTATCTTTTGAGGAATTCCGGGCCCTTGGTCATCTACCTGAACCCTGAGCATCCCCCATCCATTGGATTCACTTTTTTCCTCTATTTTCTCAAATTGCACCCGGCACCATACGGCGCCACCAGGATTGGAAAATTTACAAGCGTTGTACAACAGGTTATTGATTATTTTTTCCAGTTTGTCTTCATCCATCTGTATCGACAATTTATCGAGATGGTCAATTTCTGTTTTTAGAGTTAATTGCTTTGATCTCGCCAGAGATTGAAACCCTTCTAATTTTTGCATAAACCAATCCTTTGGAAAAATCTCCGATTGAGTCAGTTTGAAATCACCGGTCTTCAATTTTGAGAGTTCCAGGATTTGGGTAACCAAGTCTTTTAAACGATTGCTGCTTCTGAGTGCTGTGGTAATGCTTTTTTGAAGAGCTTCCGATTTGGCCCTGTCTTTTATCTCTTCTAAATGGCCGATGATAAGGGTGAGGGGTGTCCTGAATTCATGGGATAAATTTTCAAAAAACTGGGTTTTTGCTCTGTCTATATTTTTTAATTCTCTGTTTTTGGACTCTAGCAATTCCGCAATCTTTTTCCTACTCCTCAAGTGGTAGTATATCACAGCAACCAGAGCCAGGAATACAAGACTCAAAGAAAACCCCAACCATGCCCAGATTTTCTTCTTGGCGGCATTTGCTCTTTCCAATTGGAGGGAATTTTCTCGTTCCGCCAATCTCATTTCAGACTCCCTCAACTGAAACATAGCTTCTACTTCTGCTACCATCCTGTCGTATTCGCGTTCGTATAGGGCCTCTCTGTGTTCCGACCACCTTTCCCCAACCTCCAGAGCCTTTTCGTAGTCGCCGCTCATTTTGTAAATATCGTAAAGTGCGTGCAACACATTTCTTCTGTCCCTGATATCATCTGAGTCCTTAACCGTATACCATGCAGTATTGGCTTCCTCAAGTGCCCGGCTTTCCCTGCCTGTCATAAATAAACCTTTGGCAAAAAAGGCCGAATTTCCACACAATTGCGGTTGATTGATTTCTGAACTGAGCCTTTCACTTTTTTCTAAATATTCCACGCCGAGGGAGTAATTGCCGCTCTCTATATGACTGATACCCAAGCAGGCACTCATTTTCCATAAATAAAAGGGATTACTCTCCCGTTCCGACAATTGAATCCCCCTGTTTAGAAAATGAATTGCCCGAGGATAATTCCTCAATTCAGCATAGGCAAACCCCATTTCGTACAAGGTCGTAAGCTGGTGATGAGTCCATTCCAGTAAATCAGCCGCTGCTAATGCCATTTCCAGGGCATCGATCATCTGTTCGTATTGGCCCTGAACTTTAAATAAAACCGCTCTTTGGTAATTCAAATAGAAATCCTGCAAAATTACGTCGGTTTTATACTTTCCCATTTCTTCAAGGGAGGCAATGGCTTGAGGTATATTTTTTAGACAAAGCCAATATCTCATTTGTAATCCGTGATAAAAGAACAAATCCCACTCCTTCCATTTAATATCTCTGCTCAGTTGTTTGAGAAAAAAATCCGCCCTTTCACACTGGCCGTCTTTCAATAGAACCCAACTTAAAACAAACAGAATTTGTTGATTTTGGATCGCATGTGTCGAATCGGATTGGTGGAGAATTGACTCTAGAGACCCAATCAGGTGAAAGGTATTTCCCTCAGAAAATGAGTTTACAAGATCCTCATTAAAGGCAGTTTCAAGTTGTGAGAGTAAATCCAAGGGGCAATTGAAAATAGGTGCAGCTATTCCATTTGTATTCAATGGTAACAGCGAAAAAATCCAGGGGAATAAATACATTAAACCGGACGGACCTTTCATAGCTGGCCTATTTAGTCAATTTTTAGTGCTTTATTGTTCAAAAGAAATCAATTACTCAATGTGTAATGGTCCTGACTGATTCACTGAAAAAAAATAAGTTTGTAAATATAGTGATAAGGTGGTTAAAACACAACTTACATTTTAAATATTTGTGAAATATCTCTTGATTTTTTAAATGATGACTTAATTTATATTTTTGGCAGGTACTCTCAAACTGTACAAGAAATTTAAAACTATTTCGCACATGAAAATTCGAATTTTCTTTTATCCGTAGAGAATGACAAAACAGTAAAGTAAGTAATCAATGCCTGAATTTCCATATTATAAGAATTACTTATACCTTTGCTTAGCTTTTGTGAAAACAGCAGTTATTATAATTATACGAATTAGCAGATGCCTGAAAAGAACCCGTATATCGTCCCCTCCGGATATGAGGTTAGCCAAAAAAAAAGGGCTGACTTACACGGACACAAACCGCTTTTGGTGTGGTTCACCGGACTCAGCGGCTCGGGTAAGAGTACGGTGGCCAATAGGTTGGAGATGTTGTTGCATCGTGAGGGCATCAATACCTATCACCTGGATGGGGACAACCTGAGAAAGGGTTTGAATAAGGACCTGGGTTTTTCCAATGAGGATCGCAGGGAAAACATCCGGAGAATAGCAGAGGTGGCTAAACTATTTGTGGATTCGGGTTCTGTAGTTACCGCAGCTTTTATTTCTCCATTCGAGAAGGACAGAGAATTGGTAAAAGAGACGATAGGTAGAAATTTAGTACTGGAGGTATTTGTAGACTGCCCACTGGAAATTTGCGAGAACAGGGATGTAAAGGGGTTATACGCTTTGGCGCGCAAGGGAGTAATAAAGGATTTCACTGGAATTGGCAGTCTATACGAATCACCTACGAAGCCGGATATGGTTATAAAGACTCACCTCAATTCAGCAGAAGAATGCGCACAACTGGTATTGAAAAAAGTACTGGAGTTAATCAAATTACCACAAAAAAATAAATAAAGCCGAGAGATGCAACAATACACCTTAAATCATTTAGAAGAATTGGAGTCTGAAGCAATATATGTGCTCAGAGAGGTTTTTGCCCAATTCGAACGTCCGGTGATATTGTTTTCCGGGGGGAAAGATTCCATTTTAGTTTCACATTTGGCCAGGAAGGCTTTTTATCCCGCCAAAATACCCTTTCAATTTTTGCACATCGATACCGGACACAATTTTCCGGAAACCATTGCATTTAGAGATAAGCTGATTAAAGAATTGGGTGTCAATTTAATTGTAGGCTCTGTTCAGGACTCCATTCAGGAGGGACGAGTTCTCGAAGAAAAGGGCTTAAATGCCAGCAGAAATATTCTTCAGACCACTACCCTGCTGGATACCATAGAGAAATTTGAAATTGATTGTGCTATAGGGGGAGGAAGGAGAGATGAAGAGAAATCGAGGGCCAAGGAAAGGTTTTTTTCTCACCGGGATGAATTTGGTCAATGGGATCCCAAAAATCAGCGGCCGGAATTGTGGAATATATTTAACGGCAGAAAGCAAATGGGAGAGCATTTCAGGGTGTTTCCCATCAGCAATTGGACAGAGATGGATGTATGGCAGTATATTATGGAAGAAAAAATTGAGATTCCCTCCCTGTATTTTTCTCACCACCGCGAAGTAGTAGAGCGACACGGCACTTTTCTCCCTCATTCAGAATTTTTAAATTTAAAGGACGGAGAAAAAATAGTTAAAAAGCAAATTCGGTTCAGGACTTTGGGCGATATCACCATTACAGGAGGCGTGGAGTCCTCTGCTGCCACGCTGGAGGAAATTGTAGCCGAGGTTGCGGCCACAAGAGTTACGGAAAGAGGGGATCGCGCGGACGACAAGCGCTCTGAAACCGCCATGGAAGACCGAAAGAAGGAGGGTTACTTTTAGACAGTTCATCAAGTTTTGTGTTTTACAGATCATAAAAACCTTTAATGACAAAAACGGCCAATACAGAATTACTGAGATTTACTACTGCGGGTAGCGTGGATGATGGAAAATCTACCTTAATAGGTAGGCTTTTATACGACTCTAAATCTATTTTTGAGGACCAATTGGAATCGGTGCGCAATACGAGTGTGCAAAGAGGACTTGATCACATCGAACTCGGCCTACTGACCGACGGACTAAAAGACGAACGCGAGCAGGGAATTACCATAGATGTAGCCTACAGGTATTTCGCCACCCCGAGGAGAAAATTCATCATTGCCGATACACCCGGGCATACCCAATACACCCGGAATATGGTTACCGGGGCATCTACTGCCAACCTCGCATTAATTTTGATTGATGCCAGAAAGGGGGTGATTGAGCAAACTTGTCGTCATTCCATTATAGCATCCCTGCTTCAGATCCCTCATCTAATTCTCTGTGTAAATAAAATGGATTTGGTGGATTATTCTGAAGAGGTGTACAACAGGGTGGTTTCTGAATTCAGGTCTTTTGCTTCAAAACTGGATATCAAGGATTTGAGGTTCATTCCCATCAGTGCGCTTCACGGGGACAATGTGGTCAATAAATCTGACAATATGCCCTGGTATCAGGGGCCATCACTTCTCTATAACTTAGAGAACATTCACATCGGATCAGATGAAAACCTTATAGATTGCAGATTTCCCGTACAGACTGTTATTCGGCCCAATTTGCCGGAATTTCCGGATTACCGCGCTTATGCCGGGAGAATTGACGGTGGGATTTTCAAGCCTGGTGATCAGGTGACGATACTGCCCTCGGGATTTCAAACAGCCATAAAATCTATAGACACCTACGACGGTCAGGTAAAAAAAGCTTTTCCCACTATGTCGGTAGCCATGCAGCTCGAGGACGATTACGATGTCAGCAGAGGGGACATGATAGTAAGGACTAACAATCAACCCGAACCCACTCAGGACATTGACTTTATGATGTGTTGGTTACACAAAAATCCTCCCAGACCCAATGCCAAATACCTGGTCAGACAAACCACCAATGAAGTAAAGGGGATCATTAAAAAAATCCATTACAAAATGGACATTCATACCCTGCACAGGATAGAGGACGATCTCACCATCAATATGAACGATATATTGCGGGTAAAAATAAGGACTACCCACCCCCTGTTGATCGATCCTTACCGAAAGAACAGACACACGGGTTCACTTATACTAATAGATCAGGCCACCAATGAAACGGTTGCAGCGGGAATGATTATATAGCGGATGGTATTCGAGTTAATGCGGAGAAGTTAGAAACACCGTAATAAAAACAAAGGCCATTTTCATTTCAAAAGGCACCTCCTCATTCAATCGGTCTATAATAATCCAGTCTCTCGGGTCGCCCGGGTTCAGGGTATACATGGCAAAATACCCGAAATCTCTGTGGGAAACTTCCCATTCTTCGTAGTGATTTTGGTATTTAGACCGCCAATTAATTGTTATTCGGTTGTCTGTCACCCTCCATTCGCGAAGATCATCCCGCCACTGTTGTCGAAAGGTGACAATATTGAAAGGCCCTTCAACCTCCCACTGGCTGTAGTCGTTTCTCTGCAGGTTTCGTATTTTACCAAAGGTTTCAAGTACCCGGTAACTCCAATCCATTCTCGGACTACCCAGCATGGACATCAACTCCAGTTGTCCCAGATTTACAGTATCTCCTTCTATAAATATGGACCATTCCTGATAATCGTCATCCCAAACGGTGCTCACACCGGTGAGCGTCTGAGCATGAAGGGAGGAAACCAATAGAAAAAAGGCGAATAATAGTCCGGTGAAACGATACAGTGCAGCCATAACTTTAAATTAAAATGGGGTGTCTTCAAAATCTTCGTACTTGGGCCCATCGTCAAAGGAGGGATCGTCAAAATCTTCGCCGACCTGATTGAGGTCCTGCTCGAGCTGATCGCCTTCCACCCTCCAGGCATTGAGATTGGTAAAGTACTTTTCATTCCACTCTCTTCCCCTCAGGTCAAAATGAACTTTTATCATTTGGTTTTCTTCAAACCCATCGATCAGCTCACATCGATCCTGAGTAAGTTGAAACTTAATTTTTTGAGGGTATTTATCGTCCTTTGTTTCTATGACGAATTCCCGTGCTTTAAACGTATCTGTTTTCTGTTCGGTATCAAATTTTTTAATTAATTTTCCTTCAATTTCATATGACATAATAAAAAATGTTTAAATTTTTTGTTTATTAATAAGCTTTAGCGAAAAGCACTTTTCTTTTAGAGGGTTTACCGGTTAACACGCATTTTCCAGCTTGAACCTCCCCGTCCAAAGGAATACATCTGAGTGTGGCCTTGGTCTTCTCTTTTATTTTTAATTCGGTTTCAACGGTGCCATCCCAATGGGCGTTAACAAATCCCCCTCTGTTTTTAATAATATCGGAAAACTCTTCCCAATTATTGGCATCATGAGTATTTTCTTCTCTAAAATTCTTAGCCCTTTGGAATAAATTCAACTGAATATCTCCCAATAAATTCTCTGTAAAAGGAACGACATTGTCCAGGGGAACAAAAACCTTCTCGCCGGTATCCCTTCTGGCGATTTCCACCTGATTATTGGCTAAATCTCTTTGGCCAATGGCAATTCTCACCGGAATTCCTTTCATTTCGTGATCTGCGAATTTAAACCCGGGCCTTTTTTTGTCGTCGGTATCGTAAAAGACCGTGTACCCACCTGCTTCCAACTTCACCTTTAAATCAAATGCGACCTTATCGATTTCTTCGGATGGTTTGGGAATAGGAACGATGGACACCTGAATCGGAGCTAATTTTGGTGGCAACACCAAACCATTGTCGTCGGAATGCGTCATAATCAATGCCCCCACCAATCTCGTCGATACACCCCAGGAAGTAGCCCAGACGAATTCATCCGTATTCTGATCATTTAAAAACTTAACATCAAAGGCACGGGCAAAGTTTTGGCCCAGGAAATGAGAAGTTCCTGCCTGAAGTGCTTTTTTATCCTGCATCATCGCCTCGATGGTGTAAGTCTCAATGGCTCCGGCAAAGCGCTCATTTTCAGATTTCACGCCTTTAATTACGGGCATCGCCATGTAATCCTCGGCAAACCTGGTGTACACTTCGTGCATTTTTTTGGCTTCCAATATAGCTTCTTCTGAAGTGGCGTGTGCGGTGTGGCCCTCTTGCCAAAGAAATTCCGCTGTTCTGAGAAAGGGCCTGGTTCGCATTTCCCATCTCACTACATTGGCCCATTGATTGATCAATAGAGGAAGGTCCCTGTAGGACTGAATCCAATCTTTGTAAGTGTGCCAGATGATGGTTTCCGAGGTCGGCCTGACAATGAGTTCCTCCTCTAATTTTGCTTCCGGGTCCACTATTATACCGCTTCCATCCGGATTATTCATCAATCGATGGTGGGTAACAACTGCACACTCTTTGGCAAAACCCTCTACATGCTCCGCTTCCCGACTCAGAAAACTCTTGGGAATAAACAGTGGAAAGTACGCATTGACATGACCGGTCTCCTTAAACATGATATCCAATCGGGCCTTGATGTTTTCCCAAATTGCATAACCGTGGGGCTTAATCACCATACATCCCCTTACCGGAGAATGGTCGGCCAATCCAGCCTTCTTTACAATGTCGTTATACCACTGTGAATAATTCTCTTCTTTTTTGGTTATACCCTTACTCATTTAATGAAATATTAATGTGATGCAAAAATGAAACTTATATAATTAATTTTACGTATTTATATATGAAAAGAAGTCCGAAGATGCAAAAAAAAGCAAACCGGATAAATTTTAACACTTCTTTTAAGCGAATTAGATTTAAATTAACGATAAATTTTCAGCTAAAAGTTGTAAATTGCAACAAAGAAAAAATACTACTATGCTAAAACAAATCATTATTTCCGCATTGTGGATTGCCTCTCTGGCCTTGATTCCCTTTGGAGTTCAAGCTCAGTACGACGATCTCTATTATAATCCCAACGATTATAGTGAAACTACTTCGACTTCATCGTATGTGAACTCCAGTCAGGATTTAAGTTTTGGCGACAGTCAATACGACGACCAAAGTTACGAACATTTTGACGATTACGATTTTTACTACTCATCTAGGATCCGGAGATTTCACCGTCCGGTGAGGAGTTTGGATTTTTACGATCCCTATTTTGTAGATCTCGCGTATTATGGTTATGCCCGTCCGGGTGTTACTATATATGTAACCTCTTACCCTTACCGTGCAAGGGGTTACCACCACTATCACCATTACGATCCCTTTTACAATCCTTATTACAGTTGGCACCACAGGCCTTACAGGCCCTACCGACCTTTTGGATATGGATCGTATAGCTACGGTTATGGATACGGATACAGCAGTTGGGGAGGTTACGGATACTCACCCTGTCCTGTATTTTACTCGAGTAGTCATTACTACTCCAATAACTACTACAATTACAACAACAACAATTCATCCTCTCAACCGAATGATGTTTCCAGTAGAGGAGCGCATTACGGTCCGAGATCTACTGCCGGTGGTACTACCGGTAGAACGGGACGCGCGGTGAATAGCGACGAAGGGGTAACAGCACCTAATCCAAGTGAAGAGAGGACTGCTTTGGGCAACAACAGAGATAATACTGCTGAAAACCGCACCGGCAATCAACTGTCCGGTGAAATTCAGAGACCTACCCGAACTCAAGGAGAACCTGCCAGTACTCCCACGCAAAGGAGAGGCGATAGAACTACAGAAGTAGCCAATGCCACTTTTTCTCCCAGAGAAAGAGCATCCAGACAAGCTCAGAATCAGTTCAGTGACAATCGCGTGACCAGAGATCAGGCCCATGCAGACATACGTACCAATGTACCTCAAACCAGATCAGTGGAGAGAAGGGGTACAGACAGCGGTGTAAGAGGGAACAGAGGAATTAATACCAATCAACCTCAACCTCGAACCAGAGGTACCAATCAGCGTGGAAGCATTCGAAATGATCCACCGCAAAACAACCGCTCCAATAATTCTTCTAGAATTAATCGCGGTAGCAACAATAATAATCAGGGGTCTTTTAGTACCCCCAGATCCAATAACCGATCCTCGCGATCATCAGGTGTAACTCCCTCGAGATCGTCCGGAAACAATTCTTCCTCCGGTGTATCGCCTTCGCGAAACAACACCAACACCAGATCTTCAAGTTCTGGAAATACCCGTTCGAGTAAGTCGGGAAGAGGAGGATAAAAACTATCAATTTAAATAAATGAAAAGCGAAGTGGATGAATGTAATTTTCACTTCGCTTTTTTTAAATGTATTAAATAATAATATCTTTCAGATATGATCAAAATTATTTCGACGGTTTTAGGAGTTCTGTTTTTTATCACTCAGCCTGGCATCGGGCAAACACTAGACAATGCGATAAGGATTTCGACACTGGATCACACCGGTACAGCCCGGTATATGGGGGCCGGCGGTGCGATGACGGCTCTGGGTGCAGATTATTCATCCGCTGCATATAATCCAGCGGGACTTGCATTGATCAGAAGGTCAGAAGTTGTTTTTACACCTGTTTTGTTTAATAATCATTCTTTTTCTACCTGGGATAATGAAAGAAATATCGATCAATTCAACAATTTACAGTTCACCAATGTAGGATTGGTAATATCCTCTCCGGTTACTGCCTCCTCGACCTTTACTAATTTTTCATTTGCCTTTGGATACAATCGGTTGGCCAATTTTCACCAAAATATATTTAGTCAGGGCTATTCTGCCGGAACCATACTGGACCGATTTATCGCCCTGGGAGACGGAAAGCCCCCTGAGGAAATTGATGACTTTGAGGTGGGGCCCGCTTACGATGTTTATGCTTTGATATACGACGATGCCACTCAGACTTACTCGAGTGACCTGGATCCGGAGACAAAATTGTTCAAGGAATACACCGCAATAAATTCGGGAAGTGTCAATGAGATTTTTCTGTCCTTTGCAGGGAATATGGAGGAAAAACTTATGTTGGGGCTCACCATGAGCATGCCTTTGGTGAGTATTACAGAAGACAGGATTTATTACGACGAAGATGTCAATCATTTCAATGATATTTATGAATCCTTTGAATTTACAGAGTACGGTGAAGTTAGCGGAGTGGGCTTTCAGCTTAAAGCGGGTTTGATCTACCGTCATTCTCAGGCCATTAGATTTGGATTGGCTATGCATTCTCCGGCATGGTACTCCCTTTCAGATGAATTTTACAATTCTGCCACCTTTGACTACGATGTAAGCCAAATTCCCAATGGCAATATACCCCCGGGGCCACAAACCGCTGAATCACCAATAGGCAGTTTTGACTACAACTTTACATCTCCCTGGAGGGTAATGTCGGGTTTGGGATTTTTAATTGCGAATCAGGGATTTCTCTCCTTTGATATTGAATATCTAGATTACACCAGTTCGAGGTACAACTTCACCAGGAGAAACAGCAACCAGTTTTTGTCCGAGGAACGAGCCCAAAACAATGAAATTGAAAGCAGCTTGGGAACAGCACTCAATTTCCGCGTGGGTGCAGAATGGGCCAATCAGAGTTTTAGAGTGAGAGGCGGATTGCAGTTTATTCAAAATCCATTTGTGGAAAACGACAAAAGAGACTTTGTCTGGAGTATTGGAGCGGGAATCAGAAGCGATGACTTTTTCCTCGATCTGGCTTTTCAGCGAAGCCTTGTGGAAAGTGCACTGAATCCATATGTAGTGCCCGGTGCAGAATCACAACCCACTATTCTCAATGAGTTCGAGATAAGTAGACTCGCACTAACTGCCGGATTCAAATTTTAAATATCAATTCCCAGTCCTTAAGAATCCGGATTAAAACCGGAATATTTCCTTTTTTTTAAGGATAAATATTTGTAATTTTGGCACATTGATTCAACCGTGAAAAAAACGTATTATGCACTACCATCGATTGGGGAATATTCCCCATAAAAGACATACGCAGTTTCGGAAACCCAACGGAGAACTGTATCACGAAGAGTTGTTTTCCACTGAGGGATTCAGCAACAACTATTCCACCTTATACCACTCCAATGCACCTACAGAAATCCTTCAGGTTGGAGATCCCAGAGATATAACTCCCCAGACCGTCCACGACAAGCAACTCAAACACCGATGTCTGCTCGGGTTTAATGTCGATTCGGTAGATGATTACTTACAGAGCAGGAAACCAGTTTTAATTAACAACGACTGTAAAATTATTCTCGCAGCCCCCAAGAAGGGAAACGATAAATATTACTTTAAAAACGCAGATGCCGACGAGGTAATTTTTATTCATAAAGGGACCGGAAAACTCAAGACCCAATACGGTAGCTTAAATTTTGAATACGGGGACTATGTCGTGATTCCGAGGGGGACCATATATCAACTATCCTTCGATAATGAAGACAACCGATTGTTAATTGTCGAGTCGAACAGTCCTGTAGTGACTCCCAAGAGATACCGCAATGAATTCGGGCAATTACTAGAACACTCCCCTTTTTGCGAACGAGATATTAAAAAGCCCACTGAACTCGAGACTTATGATGAGAAAGGTGAATTTCTTTTTTACATAAAAAAGGAAGATCAACTCTATCCCTATCACTACCAAAATCATCCATTTGATGTGATTGGCTGGGATGGTTACGTCTATCCCTATATTTTTTCTATACACGATTTTGAACCCATAACCGGACGCATTCACCAACCGCCTCCGGTGCACCAAACTTTTTCAGCCCGAAATTTTGTCATCTGCTCGTTTGTTCCGAGATTATACGATTATCACCCCTTGTCCATACCCGCCCCTTACAATCACTCCAATATTGACAGTGACGAAGTTCTGTATTACGTAGACGGTGACTTTATGAGCAGAGACCACGTAGAAAAGGGTATGATCACCCTGCATCCCGGCGGAATTCCACACGGGCCACATCCAGGTACTGCGGAAAAAAGCATTGGAAAGAAAGAAACCGGGGAATTGGCGGTGATGGTAGATACTTTTCGGCCTTTATTAATGACCACTCATGCCGTAGAATTAGAAGAAAAAGAATATTATAAAAGCTGGATAAAAAAATAGTTATGGATACTTTAATCAAAAATGAGAAAAAGACAAATACAGATACTTTTCCCATCAACGGTACCGATTATGTAGAGTTTTACGTCGGAAATGCCAAACAGGCTGCGATGTATTATCAAGCTGCGTTCGGATACGAATTGGTGGCCTACAGAGGGCCTGAAACGGGTTCCAGGGAAACGGTTAGCTATGTGCTTCAACAGAATAAAATCAGGTTGGTACTCACTTCTGCTTATCATCCGGAACATGAAATCCTAAAACACGTAAACCTTCACGGCGACGGAGTAAAAGTGTTGGCTCTGTGGGTGGACGACGCGGAAGACGCCTTTAATAAGGCTGTAGAGAGAGGTGCTAAGCCCAGTTTTGAACCCCATACCCTCAAAGACGAGGATGGAGAGATAAAACTGGCAGGTATTCACACCTATGGTGAAACCATACACACTTTTGTAGAGCGGAAAAACTACCGGGGAGTATTTATGCCGGGATTTATTCCCAAAACCAGTACGCGAAAAGTAGAACCTGTGGGATTGAAATTTGTAGACCACTGTGTGGGCAATGTGGAATTGGGACAGATGAACCGGTGGATTAAATTCTATCAGGAGGTACTCGGTTTCAAACTACTCATCACCTTTGACGACAAGGATATTTCTACCAAGTACACCGCATTGATGAGTAAGGTAGTATCCAATGGTAATGGATATATTAAATTTCCTATCAATGAGCCCGCAAAAGGGGTTAAAAAATCTCAAATTGAAGAATACCTCGATTTTTATAAAAGTGCCGGAGTTCAACATATAGCTGTCGCAACGGACGACATTATTAAAACAGTGAGGCAGCTGAGAGCCAATGGTGTTGATTTTCTCTACGTTCCTGAAACCTATTACAACGATTTGTTGGATAGAGTTGGAGAAATAGAAGAGTCTATTGAAGATCTGAGAGAACAAAACATTTTGGTAGACCGGGACAACGAGGGGTATTTGCTGCAAATATTTACCAAACCCGTTCAGGATCGCCCCACCCTATTTTATGAGATCATTCAGAGAAAGGGTGCCCAATCGTTTGGCAAAGGAAATTTTAAAGCCCTGTTTGAGGCCATTGAGCGAGAACAGGAACTAAGAGGTACCCTTTAATCGGGTTATTTTTTTGTTTTTTTTCTGTAATAATTCTGCTTCAAGTTTTTCCGGTAAATAACTCAAATGGTTGATTACCAATTTAGGGAGTCGCTACAATCCATTTTAAATTTAATGTGGTCGGGAATAATCCGGGTGAATGCATTTTCAGAAAAGATAATTTTATAGCTTTGTGAAAAATTAATCAGCATGGATTTTCTCAAAGAACTCGAATGGAGAGGGATGCTTCACGACAAGACTCCCGGAGTTGAAGACCTCTTAAAAGTCCCCGGAGCGAAAGCCTATATAGGTTTTGACCCCACAGCACCCTCGCTTACCATTGGGAATTACGTGCAAATTGTGATGCTGACTCTGTTTCGCCAGGCGGGACACCAACCCATTGTACTTATGGGTGGAGCGACCGGAATGATAGGAGACCCATCTTTCAAGGACAGTGAAAGAGAACTCAAAAGTATAGCGGAGCTCGAACACAACCTCGAACACCAAAGCCGACAATTCCAAAAACTAATTGAGGGAATTGGGGAAGAAGACGGATCCCTGATCCTCAATAACAGAGACTTTTACAAAGACATGAATGTACTGGATTTCCTGCGCGATGTCGGCAAAAGCCTTACCGTTAACTACATGATGGCAAAGGATTCCGTAAAAAACAGATTGGACACCGGCCTTTCTTTTACTGAATTTAGTTACCAATTGCTTCAAGCCTACGATTTTTACTTTTTGTATAAAAATTATAATTGCAAAATCCAGATGGGTGGTTCAGATCAATGGGGCAACATCACCAGTGGTAGTGAGTACATTCGAAGAAATGTAGAGGGTGGTAAAGCCTATGCCATTACTTCGCCCCTGCTTACGAAATCAGACGGCAGTAAATTCGGTAAATCAGAGGATGGGAATATTTGGTTAGACCCCGAAAAAACATCGCCCTATCAGTTCTATCAGTTCTGGATTAATACCGACGACAAAGATATATCCAGGTTCCTCAGAATTTTTTCATTCAAGCCCAAAAAGGAAATTTTGGAGCTAGAGTCAATGATTGAATCCGATCCGAGGCAGGTCAAAAAAATACTGGCAGAAGAAATGACCAGTCGCATTCATTCAAGTCAAGCCACTGATGCAGTAGAAACAGTTTCATCTCTTTTATTTGATAAAAAATTCACGGCAGAACAATTGGAAACTCTCAGTCCCGAAGTACTGCAGATGGTAGCTATGGAAATTCCCAACAAAACAGTGAATATCGGTTTACTGGGAGAGGGTATGAATATTACAGAGTTGCTAACTGAGCACACCGAATTTTTTGCCTCCAAAAGTGAAGTGCGCAGAGCCATTAAAGGCAATGCACTGGCGATGAATAAAAGGAAGATAAAGGATCAGGAGGAACAATTGGATCGTCACGATTTGATAGCAGAAAAATACATCCTATTTGAATCGGGAAA
Source organism: Saprospiraceae bacterium (assembly GCA_018224445.1). Lineage (GTDB taxonomy): Bacteria > Bacteroidota > Bacteroidia > Chitinophagales > Saprospiraceae > PWJY01. The sequence goes on along the minus strand of JAGTVA010000185.1, from coordinate 10,027 downwards.
AAAGAAAAAATATATGGTTATGGCGAGTTCCTGATCGATTGCGCATGAACTCATTCGTTAAAGGGCATTGAAGCGATCCAGCAATATGGCAGTTACAATACCGGCATTGAGGGATTCTGCCAACTTATCAACTCTACCCTTTACCGTCAAAAAGGAATCACAAGCTTTTCGTATTCGGGGAGAGAGTCCCTGTCCTTCACTTCCTATACACAATAATGTGCTTTTTTCAATGGGCTTATAGGAAGTTGAACCCTCCATATCCGCACCTATTATTATTTCAGGCTTTAAGAAATCCAATACCTCTTCGAAATCCATGGAAAAAATATCAATACCTACATGGCTTCCCATGGTGGCCTGAATTACTTTGCTGTTGTACAAATCTGCACATCCATCACCCAAAAATAAACATTCAATTCCGTACCAATCACAAGATCGAATGATGGTTCCCACATTACCCGGATCCTGCACCCCATCTAAAAATACACTCAACTTGACGTGGCTCTTAGATTCCATTAATTCAGGAGGGTGTATTTTGGCAACTGCCACTACACCACCGGGATTTTTATGATTGCTGATTTTTTTGAGGACTTTGGAGTCAATTGTGGTGCACTTTGAAATGTGAGATTGAAAGGTTTCCACCCACTCGGGCAATAGAAATATATCTTCTACAGTTTCGGGATTGGCTTTAAGAACAGTTTGTACTATCTTTACCCCTTCGAGAAGATAACGCTGGTGTTGATCTCGAAATTTTTTCTTTGCAAGTGAGTTGAGAAGACTTATTTTTTGCTTAGATATCATCTGTTTAAAATTTTTTGCTTGCATAAAATATGCAAAAAATTGGAATACATTCAGGAACTCGCATGCAACTTCTTTTAATCATTCCCCTTTGGGTGTTTTTTGATTAAAAAGTTCATGCTCGTTTCATTTAATTACTTTTTGGCCTTAATATACTATGCAGCGATTGGGATACTCAAATATCTACATAATTTTTATAATTCTTGCTATTTCTTTTTTCAACAGTTCTTGCAGCAGTAAGAAATTTTTGTCTGAAGATGAGCACATGGTTACCAGGTCCCAAATCGAGCTAAATGAGCCCACTGACGATGTTTATCTTAAAACCACCAAAAGCGAATTGGAAAACATACCTCACCTCCAACCCAATTCCAGCATTTTGTGGATTTTTCCCAGAGAGAGAAGTTACCTGAGAATACAGCAAAAGGAGGACACGACCGGATGGAATCGTTTTATTTTAAGGAACTTCGCTGAAAAACCTGCACTTTACGACAGCACACAGATTTCATCTGCTGCCAGATCGTTTGAAAGGCATTTGAAAAGCAGGGGATATTTCAATGCAGAGGTGAAGTCGGATGTCCGGTTTAAAAAACACCAGGCCCATGTTACCTATACCCTATGGCCGGGAAAGCTTTTTTTATCTGACAGCATTGAGTTCATTACAGAAGACGAGGAGGTCGACATGTTGTTGGAGGTCAACAAATCCCGCAGCGTATTTAATACCAGTGTGCCTATAAGCAGGGAGAATTACGATGAAGAGTCCAGGCGGATTACCAGGTTGTTGCGGAATAGTGGATATTACGAATTTTACCCCAATTACATCAGCAATATTCAAATGGGCGACACCACAGGCTCACAGGTAAATATTGCACTTCGGATTGCTCTTCCTCGTCCGGATAGTTTACACAGAAAATACACCATTAGGGATATTCGGGTCTTTCCAGATCACGATCCCTTTGAAAAGGAAACTGCTGAATTTTACAGAGAAATCGACCGGATTTCATATTACTTTCGGGAAGAACCCAAAATTAAATTATCTCGCATCCAGAATAATATATTTTTTACCCCCGGTGAATTGTATAATATGGATAAATACAACCGCACCATTCAGCAACTTGGCAGCCTCTCTTATTATAGGTTCCCTTCCATTGTTATCAACCCAGATACAGAAGACGGCTACTTTTTGGATTACGATATATTCATTCGGCCCAACAATCAAATCGCAGAATCCAGGACCTATGAATTTTCATTTTCGAGGGTTCAAAACGTAACCTCACTTCTGGGTTTTCTCTTTTCATATACACTCGAGAACAGAAATGTGTTCGGGGGCTCAGAGCGGTTAATTATCAATTTCGAATCGGGTATAGAACTCGCACTGCGGAGTATTTCTACTGGTAATTCATTTAATCTCAGGTTAGGCGGCGACCTGATTTCTCCCAAATTCGAAGATTATACCAAAATGTTTGGAGTGGCGAATCGAATGGGTATTGGAGGCCGAAAACTACTGAAGGATGAATTTTTTGATCAGATGAAATCTGAGGGCAATGTAAATCTGAATATGAATTTTGGTGTTTCTCAATACCAACAGTTCTACAATTACATATTTCTCAATGCCAGTTACGGTATCGCCATCCAGCGAACTCCTAAGAAACACTACGACATTCGGATGTTGGGAATCAATTATTGGAGTCCAAAAGAACTGAGTGACTTCGATAATTTGATTGGGGAAGACATTCTTTTCCGGAGGAGATTCAACAAGCGGCTGATCACCGGTTTTTTGTTCAAGGAGCTAAGATACAGGTATGAAACCCGCCCCAATCGATTTGGTGAGTCCTACTCTGTTTTGTATAATTTTGAATTGTCGGGCCATGAAATAGGAGTAGTGAATAGCATTGCCAAGTTGTTTGGAAACGACAAACTCATTGACGGAGTCAAACTCGGAAGCGACACCATTTCCTTTGCCAAATATGTAAAGACCGATATCGATGCGAGATACACCAAAGCATTTACACAGGGTTCTGCTCTTGCACTTCGAGGATTTTTAGGGCTTGCATTACCGTTGGGAAAAGATTCCAATATACCTTATATCAAGCAGTATTTTGCCGGTGGCGCCTACTCCATCCGGGCGTGGCAATTGCGGGAATTGGGGCCAGGTTCACTTTTGGATACTACCGCTGAGCAGCGGAATATTCTTTTTTATCAGGCGGGTGATTTCAGGCTTGAACTCAACGCAGAATACCGGTTTGATTTAGTTTGGGTATTGGAGGGTGCAGCTTTTGTGGATATCGGAAACGTGTGGAACCTGGACGGTGATGCAGACAGAGCAACCCAGTTGAAATGGGATTTTTATAAAGAAGTAGCGATAGGCGCGGGTGTGGGACTCAGGTTTAATTTTGATTTTTTCATTGCACGATTTGATTTCGCATATAAGGTTAAAAACCCGTACAAAGATCCCCAAACCAATTCATATTGGCCAATCCAAAAAGTTTCTGACCTTAAGCTGAGGAACCTCTCTGTCAACTTTGCGATTGGATATCCCTTCTAAATTCAAAGGGTTGAATTATTGAATCAACCCAATATTGCTATTCCTGTTTATCGGCTTATTCACCTGTATAAAAGATACTTCCTCCAATGCGTGGCAGTTATTACACTGTGCGGTAAACAATTCAAAGGCATTGTCGAAGTTGGATTTATCCCGACTGGAGATTGCATTTTCCATCTCTGGCATGACTACTTCCATGAAGTGCTCACCGGAAGCTGCCCTTAACGGGCGCCTTTGAAATCCATCTTGCAGTGCTTCCTCCATTTCCTCGAGTTGATAGGCTGCATAATCCCAATTTTCATCCTCCCCTGCCCAATACAGTTGATTGTAACGGTAACTGACCTCCGTCATGGCTCGTGCAAATCCACCGATGTGGGTGGTTATTGTTTCAAATTTTTGATCTGATGTTCCACTCAACCAGCCCTCCTTACCCACTGAGGTTTCTGGGTCTGAGGGTGCACATTGAATGATTAATAAAGCCAAAAGGGCGGTTACTGCAATTATTTTCATTTTTTTTATTTTATTTTCACCGCAGAGGCGCTAAGCACGTAAAGTTTTCGCAAAGAGGTCTCACTGTTCTAAAGCCAGGCCAAGAATAAAATCGAAAAACTCTGCTATAATACTAAACTTCAGGAACCAATCCTCTGCGAGTTTATTTTAACAGGTTCGATTCATCGCTTTGCGATAATTCCCACACAGCAGATTGCATACTCCCTCTGCGGTGAGAAAATCTTTGAAGGCATTCTTCAACACCCTGCTGACATTGATTCAAGAAAACACTTTTGTGTACTTGGGCAAATCTTACGGTCATGAAACAATTCATGAAATATCCAAGAAAGGCACAATATATAACAACTTTAAAGAAATACAAAAAGGATGGCGGTGCTAAAAATAGCCGGCCTGCTAATTCAAGACTTAATCGGTTCCGTAAAATTTGTCGTAATACGCCTTGTAATCACCACTGGTAACACTTTTTAGCCAATCCCGGTTATCCAAATACCACTGTACCGTGGAGCGAAAACCCTCTTCCGGGGATGTAGCGGGTTCCCAATGAAGGGCGGACTTAATTTTAGAAGTGTCGATCGCATATCTGCGGTCGTGGCCGGGCCTGTCTTTTACGAAAGTTATTAATTCCCTGGAAGAACCCATTGGCCGTTGAAGTAATTCATCCGAAATGTCGCATAAAAGGTAAACCAGTTCAATATTCTCCATTTCATTTTCTCCGCCAATATTGTAGGTTTCACCGGGCTTTCCACTGTGAAAAATTAAATCCATAGCGCTGATGTGATCTTCTACGTACAACCAGTCCCTTACATTTTTCCCATCTCCGTATACGGGTAGATTTTTCTGATGTAAGATATTGTTGATCATTAGGGGGATCAACTTTTCCGGAAACTGAAACGGGCCGTAATTATTAGAGCAGTTTGAAATGACTACCGGTATGTCGTAGGTGTGAAAATAGGCCCTTACAAAATGGTCAGAAGATGCTTTGCTTGCAGAGTAAGGAGAGCGTGGATCATAGGGAGTGTTCTCTCTGAACAAACCGGTACTGCCAAGACTTCCGTACACTTCATCCGTGGAGATGTGATAAAATAATTTCTCTCTTGGATTGGATTTCCACAAATTCTTTGCGGCATTGAGTAAATTCAGTGTGCCAATTATATTGGTCATGGCAAATTCATTGGGAGCCTGAATAGACCGATCGACATGGGACTCCGCTGCAAGGTGGAAGATTCCATCGAATTGAAATTTTTCAACAATATTTTCCACCAGGCCGGAATCGGTTATATCCCCTTTAATAAAGTGGTAATTCTCTTTATTCTCAATGGATTTTAAATTTTCCAGATTGCCGGCATAGGTGAGTTTGTCCAGATTTACTACAAGGTAGTCAGGATATTTGTTGACCAGGTAAATGGTAAGGTGGGAACCTATGAAACCGGCACCACCTGTGATCAATATTGTTTTATTTTTTGTCATTTAATATCTTTTTAAAATAGGGCAATGTCATTTCAATTCCGGCCTTCCTTGAAACCACCGGCTTCCATTGGTACAACTTATTAATCAGGCTGATGTCTGGACGTCTCTGTTTGGGATCGTCTTCAGGCAAATTCTGAAAAATGATTTTAGACTGAGACCCGGAAATCATCTCCAGGACTTCATTAGCGAAATCTAAGATACTAATTTCATCGGGATTGCCCACATTTACCGGAAGGGAGTAACTACCGAATAAAATCCGCCAAATACCCTCTACCAGGTCGCTGACGTAACAAAAGGATCGGGTCTGTTTCCCCGATCCAAATACCGTAATATCTTTATTTGTCAATGCTTGTGAAATAAATGCCGGTAACGCCCGGCCGTCCTCAATTCGCATCCGCGGGCCATAGGTGTTAAATATCCGCACAATTCGGGTTTCTAATCCGTGATACCTTTGATAAGCCATGGTTATCGCCTCTTGAAATCTCTTGGCTTCGTCGTAAACTCCCCGGGGGCCGATGGGATTTACGTTTCCCCAGTAATCCTCGCTCTGCGGATGAACCAATGGATCTCCGTAAACCTCGGAAGTGGAAGCAATGAGAATCCTAGCTTTTTTTTCCTTGGCCAACCCCAGTAAATTATGCGTGCCCAGTGACCCCACTTTAAGGGTTTGTATAGGCATCTTCAGATAGTCAATAGGACTGGCAGGAGAGGCAAAATGAAGAATGTAATCCAATTTACCGGACACGTGAACAAACGTACTTACATCGTGGTGGTAAAATTCAAATTGCGCATTCTTAAACAAATGTTCGATATTGTCTAATGATCCGGTAATCAGGTTGTCCATGCCGATAACCGCGTACCCTTCGGAAATAAATTTATCGCATAGGTGCGACCCCAAAAAGCCGGCCGCTCCGGTAATCAAAACCTTTTTTCTCCTTGAATCTTTTATGCTGTCGATCATATATAAGGTAAAATTAAAATAAAATTTCAGAACAATTTAATTCCCAGCTATTGCTTTTATTAACTGATCGACTATAAATTCTTGTTGATCCCGGGTTAGGTAAGGATGAATCGGCAGGGAAATTACCTCCTCAGATATACGCTCGGCATTTGGAAAATCTCCTCTTTTATAACCGTAACCAACATATGCTTTTTGCAAATGTAAAGGTATGGGATAATATATCCCATAGGGAATGTCGGAGGCTTTAAATTTGGATGTGACGCTCTCTCTTTTGTTTTTAATCCTGAGAGTATATTGATGAAAAATGTGGGTTGATCGGTTGGATCTTCGCGGAGTTCTAACACCCTCTACTTCATTTAATAATTCGTCGTAGTAGTTTGCAGCTTCCAGACGTTTTTGATTGTAGTGGTCCAGGCGTTTGAGGTTGGCGATAAGTACAGCGGCCTGAAGACTGTCCAACCTGCTGTTAACTCCAACCAGCTCGTGGTGATACTTTTCCGATGATCCGTGATTACAAATTTTATTCATTCGCCCGGCAAGTTCATCATTGTCGGTAAAGAGGGCACCTCCATCGCCGAAGCAAGCCAGGTTTTTGCTGGGAAAAAAGGAAGTGGTACCTATATGTCCAAGAGTACCTGTTTTCGAAGAAAGGCCGTCTCTTGAAATGTATTCTGCCCCCATTGCCTGGGCGTTGTCTTCTACAACGAATAATTGGTGTTCATCTGCCAATTGCATAATTGGATCCACAGCTGCTGACTGGCCGAATAGATGAACTGGAATAATGGCCTTGGTTCTGGGCGTTATTTTACTTTCGATTTGATCCGCGGAGAGGTTAAACGTCTCTGCATCAATGTCCACGAACACGGGTTTAAGGCCAAGCAGTGCAATTACCTCCACTGTTGAAACAAAAGTAAAAGGAGTGGTGATTACCTCATTCCCGGGTTTTAATTCCAGGGCCATAAGTGCGATTTGGAGCGCATCTGTACCATTGGCACAAGGGATTACATGGGCAACATTAAGATAATTTTTAAGATCCTTAGAAAATTGATCTACCTGAGGCCCTTTTACAAAAGTAGAATGGTCGAAAATATCGTGGAACGCAACTGAAATTTCATCTTTTATATCGAGGTAATGACTGAAAAGATCAACCATTTTTATTTCCTTCATCTTAAATATTTTTCACTTTTTAAGCTCAGTATAACTTGTTCACATAAAATTTTATACGAGTAGCAAACCCTTTTATTATTATAGTCTTTTATAGGGCAATAATAATTTTGGGCATAAATGGTTTGGCCTTGAGGAACTCATTCGAGCGTTATAGAAACCCGGTTCAAAATAAATAAAACGGGCTGTGAGTGGAAAACGTATAATACCTGGCGATGTCCGGGTAAAAAGCCCAACTTATACATTCCTCAAAAACGCATTCAAAGATAGCACCAGCGATATGGAATTCAAAAATTGTGTTAAAAAATATATTTACAGGCGTGTCTATTACCTGGACGGGTTATATTAACCTGAGCACGATTATTAATCCTCTGATTTTAATTGTTTACTTTTCGATTCGTTTATCTTTGCAACTCACCTGAATGCTGTGAAATGAAATTAATACAGATTTTAGTTATAACACTTTTTACTTTTACAACCTCCTTATCAGCTCAGGAGGATGTGCGTGCACTTTTTTTCAATATTAAGTACGGATTCAACATTCCCGGTGCCGACCTTGCGGATCGGTTTGGGAGTCATTTCAACGCGGGCCTGGATGTAGAATATTTTCAGGGTAGAAACAATTTGTTTTACGGCCTGCAGGGGAATTTCATTTTCGGTACGAATGTAGAGGAAGATGTACTCGCTTCACTGAGGACCTCGGAGGGTCAAATCATAGGTAGAGATATGTCTTTTGCCCTAGTTGAAATGAGGCAGCGAGGGGTGATGTTCGGAGGCCATATCGGAAAATTATTTCCCTTTGGGTCGAGTGAAGCCAATAGCGGCCTTCGATTGACCTTAGGTGGTGGCATGATGATTCACCAGATTGCAATTAAGGACGATAAAAATACAGTCAACCAGGTCAGGAATGATTACGGGAAGGGATACAACCGCAAAACGGTAGGCCCTTACCTGCATCAATTTGTGGGGTATCAATTGCTTTCAGAAGACAGAAGGATAAACTTCAGGTTCGGGTTTACCTTTCACCAGGGCTTTACTCAAAGTGTTCGCTCTGTCGACTTTGATACCAAAATGACAGACGATAGAAACAGGCTTGATCTGATGTACGGTATCGAACTCGGATGGATATTACCTATTTTTTTACAGATCCGGGGGTTAAGTATTACTACTGATTAAATATATGAGTTTGGCCATTTTACTGTATCGCTTTATATCTCACTTCATTTACCCGGGACTGTGGTTGTCTTCTTTTTTTAAAAAAAGAATTGCCCTGTGGATTCAGGTTCGCAAAAATTGGAGAGAGAACGTCCATCAAATATCTACAAAACTTAGCCGACCCGTACTTTGGGTTCACGTAGCTTCACTGGGTGAATACGAAATGGCCAGGCCGCTCCTCCGGAAATTTGTAGGGGACTACCCCACTTCCTCGGTATTGATCAGTTTTTTTTCTCCTTCAGGATATGTACACGCAAAGCTGGAGGCCAATTGTCACAAAATTTATCTACCGGTAGATACGGTTGCAAATATGTCGGATTTAATAAAAATGATAAATCCGCATTTGGTGGTTTTTTTCAAATACGACCTTTGGTTCAACTTGATTGAAACTGCCGGAGAACACAAAATACCAATGAAAATACTGGGGTACAACCCCTCAATTAAAAGACTTAAGACCCCGTGGTATGGAACACTGCTTAAAAATGCACTGCTGCAACAGGAGCGCATTTATACCATAAACGGGAAGGGGAAGTCAATATTAAACGAAATGGGGTTGACCAATGTTGAGATTGGCGGCGATTCGAGGTATTTAAATGTAATTCAAAATGCCAATGAATCTGTTGGGGATGATATTTTAAAGAAATTTTCTTCTCAATTTAAAAGGGTAATTGTTTGTGGCAGCGTCTGGCCTGAGGATATGGAGATTTTAAAATCTGCCATGAATACAGACGATCCATTGGGATGGATTTTGGCCCCGCACGATGTTTCTCCATCTGGAATTGAGGCAATTGTAAGTGCTCTTGATATTCCCTTTACAAGGTACTCAGAACTCGAGGAACTGAAAGATAAATTTGAGAATAAAGCCCTCATTCTGGATGGAATTGGTAAATTATCTAAAGCCTATCAATACGGTTTAATTTCCTATGTGGGAGGAGCTTTTGGGAAGGGGTTGCACAATATACTAGAGCCTGCGGCTTACGGGATTCCTGTTATTTTTGGTCCCCGTCACCATCGATTTCCGGAAGCGATTGATTTTATTGAAAATAAAATTGGAAAGTCCGTGACCGATGCAGCTGATTTTGAAAATTTATTATATGATTTCTTTGATGGCCGGGGTTTTAAAGGGAAAAGTGAAATTATTCAATTTATTGAACAAAAGGCCGAGTCAACTTATACCATGTACGACGAGGTATTAAGAGAATTTAAATTTCCAGATGAAACGAGCATGAACTTTTTTAATCAAAAAATACCCAAAGGGGAATGATTAAAACAAGTTGCATGCGTGTTCCTGAATGTATTCCAATTTTTTGCATATTTTATGCAAGCAAAAAATTTTAAACAGATGAAATTAAATGATCAAAGAATAAGAGATCTCC
>JAGTVA010000184.1 GCA_018224445.1 Saprospiraceae bacterium | reverse complement strand
AGCTCTCCCCAACAGGTGGAAGTATTGATTTTTTAGTATTGGTTACTGATTGGTCGATGTGTATAGGGTATTTCGGTCAAGACATACCGGGCCCAAATTCCAGGGAGAGAAAAAGTTTAAATTCTCCCCTTTAATCCAAATAGTAAAGGCAAAAAAGTAACCTTTCCTTGTTTACGGCCATTCGAATTCCAGGTTGAACAAAAGGGGTACTTTCGCATTGTGATAGAGGTAAAATACAGAGATACAGAATGGATTCATTGACGCAAATGGCACTGGGGGCAGCAGTAGGAGAATTGGTCCTGGGTAGGAAAATAGGCAATAAAGCAATGTTTTGGGGAGCAGTGGCGGGGACCATACCCGATTTGGATGTAATGGCCAATCCCTTTTTGTCCGACGCCTATTCGGTAAAATTCCATCGAGGGCCTTCCCACTCTTTGCTTTTCTCGGCTTTATTTTCCGTTCTTGCTGCCTTTCTTATAGAAAAGTATTTCCATTCAGAATTATTTCACAAAAAATGGTGGAGGAAAATTTGGAAAGGGGTATTTACGGCCTTGCCCATTGGATTGGCTGTTCTCATTATTTTTTCGGGCATGGGTACATTATCTACCGCAGCCCTGATTTCGATTGTCCTGCTGCTGGGAGGCACTTCATTTCTCGCCTACCGCAGATCCTCCTCGAATCCCGGTTCGTTTGAAATACCGAGTTATGCCCAGTGGTATTGGTTTTTCTTTTTGGTTTTTGTTACTCATATAACCCTGGATGTATTCACCACTTATGGGACTCAGGTCTTATGGCCCTTTTCAGACCATCCTTTTGCTCTGGACAATATCAGTGTGGTGGACCCTGTGTATACTGTACCCCTCTTGTTGTCTTCTCTGGTAGCGAGTTTTTTTTTCCGGACCGACTCGAAAAGAAAAATATTTAATCGGATGGGATTGTTGGTGAGCAGTTTATTCATCATTTTTACCCTCTTTAATAAAAGTCAAGTGGAAAGGGTGTTCACCAATACCCTGAAGGATGAGGGACTTTCCTTCGAAAAGGTAAAAATCACCCCCACTCTTTTTAACAATCTTCTCTGGTATGGGGTGGCAGATGTGGGAGAGGAGTATATCACCGGGTATTATTCTGTGCTGGATGAAGAGCCGCGGTTTTCTAATTTACAAGTTGTACCGAAAAATCACCATTTATTGGTGCCTTATCCACAATCTCCGGACATTGACTATTTGAAGTGGTTTGCGGTTGGATTTTTTGCTATAGAAGAACACAATGATCATTACAAATGGTACGATCTGCGGTTTGGAAATATTGATTTTACCAAAGGCAGTCCCGAGGTTCGCAGTCCATTTTATTTTAATTTGATTCCGGATGAAGAAATAGGCGAGTTGAGAGTTAAGCGAACCAGGCCGGAGTTTCGAGGTGATGTTCAGCAAATTTGGAGAGCCTTTTGGCAGAGGGTGTGGGGTGTTAGCTCAGCTGCAGATCATTAGAAAATACCGAATTCATGACTTCCTTGGTATGGTCGATGGTGTTTTGAAGCGTACACTGGTCACCTGTTTCGATCATCAGGTCATAGACCGCTTGTCTTTTCAGGTCCATACCTACTTTAAAATGAGCGCGGGATGAAGAGACGAGTAGGTGAATCACTTCCAGCCTCATCAGGTCTAAATTGATTAGAAGGTCTGCTTCGCGGTTTAAAATTGCTTTCAATTCAGGTTTTTTAGGCGATAGAAAAAAATTGAGATCAGACCGAGTAAAGCTTTGGAAGGGAAGGTCGGCGAATTTTTTTTGAAATTCTTTTCTTTTTCCTGGAAAATATCCCAGCAGTTCAACGGATTTTTGGTTGTTCTCTAGTTTTTTAGCGTATTGTAAAATGGGGTCCAAAGGGGAATCCTTGGAAATAGAAAATACAACAATCAGATTTTTTACGGGATTGATACCCCGGTACTTCTCTCTGTTATTGACATTTCTATTGAGTTTCCAATGGAGGATTTTCTTAGTTATCATTGGGTTGCTGATTGGGTATTTCTTCCTCTCCTTCTACGGGTTGTTCTTGCATGTCCTCTGGGTCGAGGACCGTGTATTTACCCATCTGCTCGTATTTTCGTATACGTTTATCGATGAGTTCTTCGGAGTCCATGGAGGTGAGCATTTCAAACTCCTTATTGATGTGCTTTTTGAGAATTTCCATCATTTCTTCCCGGTTGGCATGTGCTCCTCCGAGGGGTTCGTAAATAATGCCGTCAATCAGTCCAAATTCAAACATGTGTTCTGCAGTGAGTTTGAGTTGTTCGGCAGCCACTTCCTTGTAGTCCCAACTTCTCCATAAAATAGAGCTGCAGGACTCCGGGGATATGACAGAATACCAGGTATTTTCAAGCATAAAAACGCGGTCACCCAGTCCAACGCCTATGGCTCCACCGGAGGCACCTTCACCGATAACATAGCAGAGGATTGGAACTTTGAGCTGTGCCATTTCAAACAGGTTTCTGGCGATGGCTTCAGCCTGCCCTCTCTGTTCTGCTTCCAATCCAGGGAATGCACCCGGGGTATCGATAAGAGACAATACGGGAAAACCAAACTTTTCAGCCAGTTTCATCAAACGCAGTGCTTTTCGGTATCCCTCTGGGTTGGCCATACCAAAATTGCGGTATTGCCTCATTTTGGTATTCACTCCTTTCTGGTGACCGATAATCACTACCGTGCGGCCGTCAATTTTCCCCATACCACCCACTATGGCTTTGTCGTCCTTAAAGTACCGATCTCCGTGTAACTCTATAAAGGAAGAGGTTATGCTTTTGATGTAGTGGTAAGTATAAGGTCTCTCGGGGTGTCTGGACAACTGAACCCGTTGCCACCCGCTGAGGTTACTGTAAATCTCCTTTCTTTTGTCGTTAATTTTCTTTTCGAGCTCGGAAGTCATAGGGGATACATCCACATCTCCTTTTTCTCCAACTTGTTGGATTTTTTCAAGTTGCTCGTAGAGACTTTCCAGGGGTTTTTCAAAATCGAGAAAGACCATAAACTTTTTCTATTTTAAGCAATAGCGAAATGGATTTAAAAAACTAAAGAACAGCTAAGGTAATATTTATTGATGACATCTTCACCTCCGCCAAAAAATATTAAAAAATTTTTGAAAAAAAGGTTGGTGATTCAAATCGGATAGTTTACTTTTGCGTTCGCTTATAAAGATAAGCCATATTTTTAAAAATGGTCCGGTAGTTCAGTTGGTTAGAATACCTGCCTGTCACGCAGGGGGTCGCGGGTTCGAGTCCCGTCCGGACCGCAAAAAAGCTCCTCAGATGAGGGGCTTTTTGCATTTAGGGGAGTGATGGACAAAAAGAGGATAAAATAAGGGTGTCACTAAAAGGACCAAAAAGGAAAATAAAGGAATGTGGAATAAGTGCCTGTCATCTCGTCAATTTCGACGAGACGGGTTCGAGTCCCGTCCGGAATCCAAGGAAGCTCCTCAAATGAAATGCTTTTTGTATTTGGCGGTTTGTAGAGGATTTGCAATAGATAGACCTGTAGGAATAAAATCATTGGTTTTGGTGGTCATATTCCGATTATGAGTGGTTGAAATAAGGAATTTGATAGTTGGAATAGGACTCTAAAGAATAATTTCACCATGAAATATTATGTGTATATAATTTATTCAGCCACTGAGGACGCCTGTGAAAAGCGGAGCATAACCACCACCCGAGAGCATCCATTCTGCAAGCCCACGGTGATATGGACTGGCGGAAAACAGAACCCCATAAAAAATAGTGTCCAAAAAGTTGTCCAAAGCTCCAGCAAGGATGAGAACCAAAGAAAGCTGAAGGCCAAAGAACTTTTTTCTGTATAAAACCTGTACAAAACCCAACCTATGAATGCAATTGCAATCAAATTCAATACAGCAAGGGCCACCTTTCCTTTTTCTTCGCCAGCCGCCAGGCCAAAAGCAAGGCTTTCATTTTCTACCAAGTGTAATCTCGCCCAATTCAGGGAGAAAATCAGGTGTTGTTCTCCCAAATGAAAATTGAGCTTTACCCAAATCTTTAGCGATTGATCAATGATCAAAATGATAGTAAACAGAACCAGCAGAAGAGTCAATTTTCTGATTTCCAGACGAATGAAAGCGGGGATTTTTTTCCCATTTCTTAATGTTTTTTACCTGATCTAAAATTGCAGACTTTTACTCCTACCCGCCAGCTTTTTGACACACTCACTCGCTATTGGGCTTACCCGCCCACTATCGTGGTTCACTCTCTTGGAGGTCCACCGGACATTCACCCCCACGTCCGTGGGGGGATGGTTCGTTCATTCATGGACCTTTTCGTCTCACAACCAATATTTCCCCGGTTTTGAATTCCATCCATGCGAAATCATACATGAGATGATAGCGTTTGCCCTGTGCATTTTCATAAGACCCTGTCATATACTCAAATCTAAAATTCTTTTTGGCCAGGAAGTCGCGATCCACTTTTTTCTGATGGTTGTTTTTGTCCATTACTTCTAGTAAAATTGATCGGTTGCGATGTAGAATTTTATCGGTGGAAAAGGTAGCTTTGAGGGTGGTGGCCTTAAGCCGGTTGTGGTATTCAGCCTTACATTTTGCTGAGCAGAAAATTTTGTCGCTTCTACCGGTGTATGGAGATTTACAATATTTACATTTCCTGGCTGACACGATCATCAAGTTTTAATTCCAGTGTAAGGTGAACCGTTGTGGAGCCTTTATAGGGGGCTTTTACAAAGGTAATGAAAAAAGTGGTAAATTGCTAATTACGGTAATTT
>JAGTVA010000183.1 GCA_018224445.1 Saprospiraceae bacterium | reverse complement strand
CTCTCATGTGGAAAAGGCGTTGAAGGCAGGATTCGATGCCCTTTGGATTGGAGCGAGGACCACAGTAAACCCCTTTTATGTACAGGAAATTGCCGATGCGCTCAGTGGAGCCGACGTACCTTTATTTGTAAAAAACCCCGTCAATCCGGATTTAAAATTGTGGTTGGGTGGATTGGAGCGGATTGAGCGATCTATCTCAAATACAGTTTATCCCCTTCACCGGGGGTTCAGCCTGTCGGGCAATTCCAGATTTAGAAACAGTCCCCAATGGCAACTCCCCATAGAGTTGCATACGATGAGGCCAGATATTACCCTGGTTTGCGATCCCAGTCATATAGCCGGACAAAAACAATACCTTTTTGAAATAGCTCAAAAAGCGCTGGATTTAAATTACGGTGGATTGATGATTGAAACTCATTTTAGCCCGGAGACAGCGCTTTCTGATTCCAAACAGCAAATTACTCCTTCTGAGCTATCTCACTTGTTATCTAGATTATTACAGAGAGAAAATATCAAACCGGAGGGACCTGTCCTGGAATACCTCAACAGGCAAAGAGCTGTAATAGATGAATGCGATGTCGAGCTACTCAAGCTTCTCTCCAGAAGAATGTCCATATCTCAGGCTATAGGTGAATTGAAATTTGAACACCAATTGAGTGTTTTGCAACCTGATCGTTGGAAAGAAATTTTGGAAAATGCACTTTCTTCGGGCCTGGAATTGGGACTTAGCAATGATTTTGTCGATCAGCTATTTAAAGCAATTCACGACGAATCCATTGATCAACAGACCTTTTTGCGGAATAGAGAAGAGGCAGAATAGTTGGTAAGGGACCGATTTATTGCTCTTCGGCCGAAGCTTCTACCGGAGCTACGTATTCCTGCCGGTTTCCCTTGCCGAAAAGAGACACCTTAACATGGGTGTACCGTCCCGGGTTTAATCTGATATCCTCAATCAATAAATTCAGATTGTTCAGGCTGGTTTGTAGATTTTGGGCTATATCGGGCTCATTGATGAGTTTACTCAAAGTACCGTCCCCTTCGCTTATACTGAGAAGTAATTGATTGAGTTTTTCCATGGACCCACTCAGTTTTACCAATCCCTCATCAGCTTTGTCAAAAGTGCCGGAAAGACGATCCCCTAAATTTTGTTGGGCAAGATCTCCGGTGATTTGATTTAAATTGGAGAGCGTTTGCAGGAGGCTGTCCATTTGACTATCTAATTTGGCAGTAATGTTTTGTGTGTTTTTGACGACTTGTGAAATTCCGTCCCCCGACAGTGCGAGTTGTCGATCTATTCTGGTTGTAATCTTTTCGAGGTTGGCTACAGTATTCCCAAGCCTTTCGAAAGTTTTGAAAAACTCGTTGCCCTCTTCCCCTTCGGTGAAACGATTACTGAGCGTGTCGATAATGCCACTCAAACCCTCTCTGATAATGAGCATGTATTCCTGTAATTCCTCCTGATCTACCATGCTCTCAATAAAGCCCTTACGCAGCCCGATTAAATAATCTCCACTCTTGGCGCAATTGTTTCCCTCGCATGCCTTGTCAAATATCAACTCAACAGCTTTTTGAGAAGCAATTCCCATACTCACGATATGTACTTTTGCATCTTTGGGAACAGGTATATTTTTGTCTATGTCCAGCTCAATTACAATATACTCCATCTCAGAGCTAAAAAAAATATCGCTTACGGTGCCAACCCGCTTTCCCCTCAAAAGAATTTCAGCGTTTTGTGGCAATTGCTCAACGGTTTCGTATTTGGCGTAAAAAATGTTACTGCTCGCCAGTATATTTTTGCCTTTGAGGAATTGATATCCCCAAATAGATACCAGTATTATGACAATACTGAAAATACCAATTTTTACTTCATTCCTAATTATCATCTTATTAAATTATTTCTGAACGATTAACTGCCGACGAGAAATTCAAACATTCTCCGTTGTGCCTCTCGTTGTATATCACAGTCATTGACTGTTTCGTCTGTTTAAATTTTTTACTGTACCTAAAGCTGCCGACGAGAAATTCAAACATTCTCCGTTGTGTCTCTCGTTGTATATCACAGTCATTGACTGTTTCATTGTATAAATGTATTTTCGAACAAATGGCTGCGGAGGTATAATTTTAATTCCCTCCTTATACCTCGATAGATTTTGCAACCACGGGCCTGTTTTACTAATCTTTTACTTCGCGAATGCAAAGATAGTCAATACGACGCTGATTGTGCAGGTAATTAAATCTATTAACTTAAGACAAGTCAATCTTATTGTTGTTTTATGCCTCGTGGAATATTCTGTGAAAATGTAATAATTTCTTTAATCCGACTTCAATTCTGCCAGTGGAATGCGCTTTTGGTCCTGAACCCCAATTATGAATGCGTCCTCATATCCCTGGTTTTTTAGCACAGCGCGGTGTTTAGCTGCAGCGTGGTAGTCCGAAAACACTCCGTTCAATAGTCGAAATTTTCCATTTTCAGAGAGACTGAAAAACTCCTGCCCGGAAATATTCTGGAGTTCCGATAAATCTATTGGGCTGGAGGTGGTCATAAGTTGCACACTGTAATAACTGTTTTCTTTTTTTTCATCGATCTGGGAGGAGACTGTATTTTTAGGTTTAGACACTTCACTTCTCTGCTCGGTGTCCTCAGTGCTGACAAGGGGAGATTTTGATTTGGAATTGTGTGTGGCGGATTGCTTTTGGACGGACACCGGTTCATAACCCCAATCTCTTAAATACTGTTGCATGGCTCTCAACAGAGAAAGTGATATTTGTCTCTGTCCCTCTAAACTGGCGAGGTAGGCTTCTTCCTGAGAATTGCTCAAAAACCCGGCTTCGACCAATACACTGGGCATAGTGGTTTGACGCAATACCAAAAATCCCGCTTGCTTTACTCCTCTGCTTTTCCTTTTTGCTGTGGTTTGAAACTCCTGCTCCACCAGTGAAGCAAATCGAATGGAATGTCCCAAATACGCATTTTGATATGCGGATATGATAATGTGTCCTTCAGGAGAATTGGGGTCGTATCCGCCGTAATTTTGCTCGTAATCGTCCTCAAGTGTAATAACGGAATTTTCCCTTTTCGCCACTTCCAGGTTTTCCTTGGCCCTGTGAAGTCCCAGCACAAAGGTCTCGCTGCCCATTACCTGTGATTTATTGGGCGCAATATTGCAATGAAGGGAGATAAATAGGTCGGCCTTGGCTTTGTTAGCTATTGCTGCCCTTTCGTGCAAGGGTATAAATACATCGCTGTCCCTGGTCAGGATTACCTCTATATCCGGAAAATACTTATTGAGCAAATCCGCTAAAATTAATGAAACAGACAATACAATGTCTTTTTCTTGTGTTTTTGACCCGACACCTCCGGGATCCCGGCCCCCGTGTCCGGGGTCAATTACAATCGTCTTAACGGGATTGGGATTGGATTCTGAAGGTATGTTACTCAGTAACTTAGACGTAAAATTAACCCAGTGATTGCGGTCATTTATCGATTTAAATGTAGCTTTATCCTCAAAATTACTTGCCGCTCTGGATAAAGTCGGTAATTTTGCAGTAGTAATCAAAGTGACTACAATAAACATTAAGATAAATCTTATCATGTTAATTGTTTTTTAGCAGTGTCTTATGTATTTAAAATAAATTTAATATAAAGGTACAACTTTTTTTAATAAGAAATAATTTTGGGCATTTATTTTTGAAATTTTTAATCTCAATCATATTCGCACTCTCTTTTTTAATGACTTGCACAGGCATTAACGCTTTTGCACAGACTATTGATACCCTTTCGGACCAGGATTCCGGACAATTATACGGTGAAATAGCGTTATCTGCCGATGGTCCGGACGATGTGATACACTATCTTTCCAGGGACAGTGCTTTTTTTGAAAACAAAACCAGGATTTTTTACTTATTCGGTGCCGCACAGATCAAATACCAGGAATTGGTACTTGAGGCTGATTTTATATCTATTGATTTAAACCAAAATGTTGCCACAGCACTGGCTTATCCCAACGAGGACGGTGAGATGGAGGGCTTTCCCGTTTTTAAGGAGGGGAATCAAACGTATTTTGCCGAAGAGATCAGATACAATTTTCTCACCCGAAAGGGAAGGGTTGATGGAGCCTTTACGAGACAGGGTGATTTGAATATTCACGGAGAGCGCACTAAGTTTATAGGTACGGAGGATAGTGAAGAAGCTTCTAATTTTGTCGTTTATCAGCGCAATGCCATATTCACCACTTGTGACCATCCCGAGCCCCATTTTGGTATCAGATCGAGTAAGCAGAAAGTAATACCGGGCAAGTTGGCTGTAATCGGGCCATCAAATTTGGAGATAGCTGGAGTTCCTACCCCTCTCTGGTTGCCATTTGGCTTTTTTCCATTGGTACAGAGTAAGAGAGCGGGGGTGATTTTTCCCAACGACTTCGAGTATTCACCACGCTGGGGTTACGGACTACGCGATGTGGGGTATTACCTGCCGATCAACGATTATTTAGACGCGGAGATACTGGGGAGTATCTACATGAGAGGCTCCTGGTCTTTGGGGTCCAATGTGCGTTATAACCGGCGGTATAAGTACAACGGATCATTGAATTTGAGTTATTCGGTATTTAAGGAAGAAGCCCGGGAGTCTACGGATATTGAAACCAATCGATCGTTTCGAATATCACTGAGGCACAATCAAGCACAGAATGCGCACCCCACCCGCACTTTTGGGGGCAGCATTAATATAGAGACCAATCAATTCAGGAGTTTGAATTACAACGATTACGACAATGTTTTTAACAATCAATTGAGTTCCAATTTTTCCTTTACTCAGCTTTTTCCCGACAAGCCCTATAGGCTGACCGCAACTTTTTCACACAATCAGAATACCCAGACGCGGAGGATGGACATTACCTTTCCGAGCCTGAATTTTCAAATGAATCAGATATTTCCCTTTAAGAGACACGGTCAGCCCGGACCGGAGCAGTGGTACGAAAAGATAAGTTTCAGGTACAATGCCTCCTATCAAAACCGATTTTCATCTCCAGACTCCCTGTTTATGTCTCCTGAATTTTTTGAATCCTCCAAAATGGGGTTGAGACAGAGCGCATCATCCAATGCAGTATTCAGGGTGGCCAGGTATTTTAATTTTACCCCGTCCATAGATTACAGTGAGGTGTGGTATGTAAATAGTTTAGAGAGGGAGTTTAGGGAGGAATTGGATATTCGCACAGATACCATATTCAATGCGGACAGTACAGAGTTTTTTATAGAGCGTGATACGCTCGGATACGGAGAACTGGTCGATAGGGATCGCAGGGGATTTACCAGTTATCGCACCATAAGGGGAGCGTTAAATCTCAATACACAAATATTTGGGACTGCTCGGTTTTCAAAGGGATTCCTCAGGGGAATCAGACATGTAGTAAAGCCAAATATAGGCCTCAGTTATTCCCCGGATTACACCCGGGAATCTCTTGGATATTTTGAACAAGTAGAGGTGATAAACGCCAAAGGAGGCCGGGACACGGTTTCCTATTCCCGTTTTCAAAATGAAATTTTCGGAGGGCCCCCGAGTGGTGGAAGTCAGATGCTCATGAATTACTCCATAGGAAATACCTTACAAGCGAAGACTTTTTCGCGCAGGGATTCTACCGTAAACGACATTGACCTGATCAGTAATTTTAACATCAGTGGAAACTATGATTTTAACCGGGATTCTCTCAATTGGAGTATGGTGAGAATGGGGGGTACTGCGCGTATGCTCAATGGGCTCACCACCCTTTCTCTCGGTTTGATGTACGATTTTTACGACATTAATGAGGAGGGGAGGCGTGTGGATAAATTTTATCTAAAAGAAGAGGGTAAGCCCCTGCGATTTGTCAATGCCAACTTGAGAATAAGTACCTCCATGACCATTGGCCGCTTAATTGGTATGCTTCCTTTTTCGGAGGAGAAAGGATCCACCGGTGGTTCCTCCGTCTTGGATCTTATTAAAAATTTAAGCATTAATCACCGGATTGAATTCAGTCTCCATCCGAGAGGGGTAGAGGAAAGGTTAGAAGTGCGTTCACATTTTATAAGTCTTCGGGGGCAGGTGCCCCTGTCAGAAAACTGGAATCTCAATATCACTAATATAGATTATAATTTTATCCAAAACAGAATGACCTATCCAGACTTTGGTATCAGCAGGGACTTGCATTGCTGGACCATGCAATTGAGTTGGCAGCCGAGACGGGGCACTTATCAATTTACAATAGGAGTGAAGCCGGGTACCCTGGATTTCCTGAATGTACCTTACCGCAAAAGCCGCGTGGATGGCTTTACCGGATTTTAAAAGGGTTTAATATGAATATTGGTCAGTGTTTTTCGGAATGTTATTAATTTTATTTTTGTTTACTTAGGTAAATTTGAAAATATGGAAAATTTAAAAGACGACAAAGAAAGAGTAAAAAACGCGGAAGTGATTATTAGAAATCACATGATTTGGTCCATGGGAGCCGGTTTGATTCCCGTGCCCATTGCAGACTTTTTTGCGGTGGGGGCAATTCAATTGGACATGATCAGGCAAATGTGTAAATTATACGACATTGACTTTAAGGAAAAAGATGGTAAAGCGGTAGTGAGTGCCTTAACTGGTGCCGGCTTGTCTCGCCTCGGTGCGAATGCGGCTATAAAATTTATTCCCGGACTTGGATCAGTGATAGGAGGCGTCACTATGTCCATTTTATCCGGAGCTTCTACCTATGCTATCGGGGAGGCATTTAAAAAGCACTTTGAAACCGGGGGTACTTTTTTGGACCTGGATACCAACAGGATAAAGAAAATGTACAATGAACTCTTTGAAAAAGGCAAGGAACTCGCCCGGGAATTGGAAGAAACCAAATCCCAAAAGGACAGTCCCGGGCATACTACTTCTGAGAGCGAATCCCGAGATTTTGAGAAAACCGACGACACCCTTAAAAGACTTCGGGAAATTGGCCGTCTCAAAGCGGAGGGCATTATCAATGAGGAGGAATTTCAGGAGTTAAAGAAAAACATACTTAAACAATCGTCTGAGACCTCTTAAGTCTGGGGTCTGGCGTCGAATTCAGCGGTGCAAAATCTCCTTCGAGGTATTTAAAATAGGCTGCCATGGCTATCATTGCGGCATTATCAGTACAATAAGCAGGGGCCGCCATAAATAGGGTATAGCCTCTCTCAGTGCATTCCTCAGTCATTTGTCGGCGCAATTGTGAATTTACTGATACCCCTCCGGAAATTGCAATCTGCTGAATTTTGTATTTCTCAGCTGCCAAAAGGGTCTTTTTTACCAATGTATTGACAATAGCGGTTTGTACAGAAGCGGCGAGGTCGTTTTTATTTTCCTCTATGAAATTGGGGTCGCGACTGTTTTTCTCTTTTAAAAAATACATCACTGAAGTTTTCAGTCCACTGAACGAAAAGTCAAATTCTCCGACCCTGGATTCCGGAAATGGAAATTTGGCGGTTCCGCTGCGCGCCAGTGCATCGACTTCAGGCCCCGAAGGGTAGGGGAGTCCGAGCATCTTGCCGCATTTGTCGAATGCCTCACCAGCTGCATCGTCAAGGGTTTGTCCGATTAATTCTCCATTTAAGGGGGACCGCATAACGATTAACTCGGTGTGGCCACCACTTACCGTGAGGTTTAAAAAGGGAAAAGAGGGTCGGGGTTCTTCAATAAAGTGTGCGAGCACATGAGCCTCCATGTGATTGACGGCAATCAGGGGTTTTTGGAGCGCTATGGAAAGACCTTTGGCAAACTGACTTCCAACGATAAGAGAACCCAACAAACCGGGGCCTTGGGTAAAGGCAATGGCATTGAGTTCACTGAGCTGTATTTCAGCT
>JAGTVA010000182.1 GCA_018224445.1 Saprospiraceae bacterium | reverse complement strand
CAAACCGGCAATTTTACCTGCCTCGGTATCGTAAGATTTGAATGTAGATCCATCGCCCTGGGCCCAAATAAGTCGTTCGCCTCCTGTTGGGATAAGTTTTCGGTGTTTACCCGTAATTTCACCTCGATTGTTAATGAATAATAAGCTATTGTAAAGACTCGATCCGCTTGTCTCTGTATTGCGTTCGTGCATTCCCATAACTACGCTAATATCTGCCTCTTTTGCCGCCTCACAGAGCTTGTTTGTAGAATAGTCAGGAATGGAAACGGCATTTTCTACGAGTTTAACATATAGTTCGTTTAATTCAGCGCCTTTGCTATTTGGAATGAGCCACACCCAGTCAGGGTAACCAGAAATAAATGCCTCTGGAAAGACGATTACTTTGGCTCCCTGCTTACCGGCTTCAAATATGGCTTCACATGCCTTTGTAACTGTTTTCTCTTTGTTTAAAAAAACGGGAGTCAATTGTGCTGCTGCTATCTTTGTTTTACTCGTCATGTTGTTTCTTGATTATCATTTTAATTACCTACAACTCCAAATACCCGCCACTCAACCTTAAACATTCGCATATTTCTGCTGTGTCAACAGATTTGGTTTGCCCAAATTTACCTATTTTTTATAAATTCCCACCGACTTTTCCATACTTCATTTGCATACTTCCATCCCTGGGATTAAGCTACAGAAACAAGTGGCCTCATCCATCATTTTGGGCTTATATCCACCCCACCCAACTGAGCAGGCCGAGAATAACCAGTAAAATTCCGGTGACTCGGACACTTAATTCACTGAACTCCTTTTTTAGTTTTTCACCTACCACAAGTCCGATGGTTGCAAATGAAACGGAAAACAGGGCAATGGTCAGGGCTAATGTCAGAGGAGTAATTCCGACGATGCCGAAACTGAAACCGACTATGAGGTTGTCAAAAGACAATCCTATGGCCAGAAAAAAAAGGCCTTTCCAGGAGGTGAGTTTATCGGCCAACTTCAACTGGTCCCGGTGGTTGCCTCTCACGGAAAAAAAAGTGTAAATCCCTAGCAAAATCAAGAGGGCAGGGCCCACCCACTGGGAGTATTCCACTATTAAAGTAGAAATATTTTTACCCAGGTAAGCGCCGATCAGGGGTACCGTGAATTCTGTAATACCAAAAGCTGTGAGTATTTTAAACATTTGCCTTCTCTGCCCCATAGCTCCCAGGGAAAGAGAAACTGCCAGGTTGTTGAAACCGACAACCACCCCAATAATTAGAAGTGTCCAGATTGATTCGATGGCAGTGTTTTATGCAATTAAAATTGAATGCTGCCAAAGTAGTAAAAAAATTGCTACCCGATCGATCATGCTCGTGAATAATTTCAATACAAAAACCCAAATAACCAGAGAGGGATTTTTTTGCCATATCCGACTTCAATGTTGTCTGCTATTCTTACAGAGAAAAAACTGTAATGAAGTACAGTTAATTTGCTAAAAACTGTAATGCATTACCATCAATCTGATAAATTTGAAATATCTCCTGCTTCCAAAATATTTTGTTGATTGCACTTGGATATTCTGCTTATTCATCGTAACATTGCAATTTATTAAACTAAAGGGCATTTCTAATATCAGGTCCGCATTACCCCAGTCGTTTTTTACCGGAAAATAGAATCAAAAAAAAATAATCACCTTAATTCAATAAGATATGGGCGTCACCAAAACAGACCTCTTCAGCCGGAAACAAAACCAAATTGCCAATTATGCCAGGGTACTGGCGCATCCGGCCCGCATCGCCATTCTTCAGTACCTGCTGAAAACCAACAGCTGCTGCAACAGCCACCTGGTCGATGAACTCGGACTGGCTCAGGCCACCATCAGCCAACACCTGAAAGAAATGAAAAGCATCGGCATCATTCAGGGCACCATAGAGGGAGTCTCGGTCAACTACTGCATCCACTCGGACAAATGGATGGAGATCAAGGGCGTTTTTTATCAGCTTTTTGAAGAATTTAAAGGTCCCGTATGCGGGGAAAATTGTTAAAACTTATACATGAGTCAACAACTACACATCGAAATTTAAACCAGTCTGAAAAAGCTGGATTCAGGGGCCAACTTCAGTGAGGAAAGGAAAGAAATCCTCCACCAATTAATTGACTTTATACAGGAAAAAGCAAACAGTGGCCTGCCAATAAATCTAAATTTCATCTGCACACACAACTCGCCTCGAAGCCATCTCGCACAGGTATGATCCCAGGCCATTTCATTTCACTTTGGAATTTCCGGGGTCTGCTGTTATTCGGGTGGAACGGAAGCCACTCCACTTTTCCCGACCACGGTCCAAGCCCTGAAGGCTTCCGGATTTTGGATCCAAATGCTTTCAAAAGGAGCCAATCCGCTTTACAGCATAAAATTTTTACCCAATGTACACCCGGTAATCGGTTTTTCAAAAACCTACGACCACTCCTTCAACCCCCAATCGGATTTTACGGCCGTGATGACTTGTTCTCAGGCCGATGAGGGTTGACCATTTATACCTGGGGCCGGAATGAGAATCGCGCTGTCCTATGAGGATCTCAAAGATTATGACGGCACGGATTTACAGGAGGAAAAGTACCTTGAGCACAGCCTTCAAATCGCGTCTGAAATGTACTATGTTTTTAAAAATATTGAATCAAATCCATAAAAACTTCCACGATCGTTGGGTCGGGGCAAAAGATTTCCTGGTCCGATCGATTGCCCCCGCAGTAATTTCAACCTAAAACCAATAAAAGAACAATTTTCAATGAACAGTACAAAGAAAAAAATTATCTTTTTTGAACGCTATTGATCCCTCTGGGTGGCGCTTTGTATCGGTGCCGGAATACTGATTGGCACCACGGCCGGAGACAGCATGCAGGTGTTGGCCGACAAGGAGGTTTACAATGTCAATATCCCCATAGCCATACTCATTTGGCTGATGATTTACCCCATGATGTTACAAGTGGATTTCAGCAGCATTAAAAACGTGGGCAATGCACCCAAAGGATTGATCCTTACAGTGATTATAAACTGGTTGGTCAAACCCTTTACCATGGCCTTTTTTGCCTGGATATTTTTTGAACATTTGTATTCGGTATGGATAGATCCCGACCAAGCCGGTAAATACATCGCTGGGGCTATTTTGCTCGGAGTGGCCCCTTGTACTGCCATGGTTTTTGTCTGGTCCTACCTGACGGATGGCGATCCCAATTACACCTTGGTACAGGTATCGGTCAACGACCTGATTATTCTGGTGGCCTTTGTTCCGCTGGTCGGATTACTGCTCGACATTACAGACATCACCGTGCCCTACAATACCTTAGTGGCATCTGTACTCATCTTTGTGGTGGTGCCGTTGGCAGCAGGAGCGGCCACCAACAAGTTTTTTATCAAAAGGAAAGGGGAGCAGTGGTTTAAAGCGGAATTTTTACCCCGATTCAAACCGGTGAGTATTATTGCTCTTCTGCTGACCCTGTGGTTGCTTTTTGCCTTTCAAGGGGAAAATATTCTGGACAATCCCTATATCATACTATTGATCGCCATTCCCTTGAGCATACAGTCTTATTTTATATTCTTTGTCGCGTGGTTTGCAGGGCAAAAGTTGAAGCTGCCCCACAATATCTGTTCTCCGGCGGCCTTAATCGGAACCAGTAATTTCTTTGAGTTGGCCGTAGCGGTCGCTATCGCCCCTTTTCGGACTCCACAGTCCAGCCGCACTGGTGACCGTAGTGGGCGTTTTGGCGGAAGTACCCATCATGCTGAGTCTGGTAGCTCTCGCCAACAGGTGGAAGTATTGATTTTTTAGTATTGGTTACTGATTGGTCGATGTGTATAGGGTATTTCGGTCAAGACATACCGGGCCCAAATTCCAGGGAGAGAAAAAGTTTAAATTCT
>JAGTVA010000181.1 GCA_018224445.1 Saprospiraceae bacterium | reverse complement strand
CTTGTATTTTATTTCCAATCTTCTCTTTGTCGTATTTTTCTATTTGCTACCCTATAGAAAAAAGGTGGTAATGACCAATCTGCGAAACAGTTTTCCCGAAAAAAGTAAAAGGGAAAGAAAAGCTATTGCAAAAGATTTTTACAAACATTTTTGCGACTTGATAGTGGAAGCTTTAAAAGTTCCCGGCCTCTCCGAAAAGGAAGCACGGGAAAGAATTTCAGTGGAGAACCCGGAAATTTTAGAAAAATTTTATGCCAAAAATAAAAGTGTCATCGCCATTGCCGGTCATTTCAACAACTGGGAATTGGCAGCAGCGGTCATTCCCCTGTATTTAAAACACCGGGGACAGGGCTTGTTCTCGCCTCTCCGAAATCGGGTTTTTAACGATTACATGGTTAAGTCAAGATCGAAGTTTGGGATTGAACTTATACCAAAAAGGGAAGTAACGCAAAGATTGGAATCCGGGAAGGATAACCCTCCGTCTGTAACCTTTTTTCTTTCAGATCAGGTACCTAAAAATCCACGACGGGCATATTGGACAAAATTTCTGCATCAGGATACAGGAGTGCCATTTGGAGCGGGCATATACGCTGTGAGATACGATTGCCCCGTAATTTATGGTAAGATCAATAAGGTGAGTCGAGGGCATTACCGCATTCGTTTTGAGATAATTGAGTCCAACCCCACCCAATCAAGTGCTGAAGATATATTGGAAAAATTTACCAGAAAACTAGAGGCTCAAATATTGAAAGAGCCCGCTCATTGGTTGTGGACCCACAAGAGGTGGAAGAGAAAAAAACCTCTCGATATGCACGCCCGTTAAATAGAATTAGTTTCCCGGAAAAAAGGTGAAAAAGGATGTTATTGCCAATAAGATGGTAAGGAAGTACAAGGTTTTAAGAAAAACTTTTTATATTTGCTTAGATGCCAGTACAATGGGTCGCAGTTATTCTAATTTATTTTCTCCTTAAATCCACAATTATGGATTTTGAACACTCTTTTAAACGGATAGGGAAATTTCTTTTTATTCTAACTCTTTTGTTGATGCTGGTTTGCAATGTTGCTCGAACTCAGTTGCCTACATTAGAATTTCTGGACCATTCAGATGTCGAGACCATTTTAACAGGAGCCGTTAAATATGGCGATGAAATTGTTTATACCGCTTTGAACACACGACCGGGATGGACCTATGTACGGGTGGTGAATAGTGACGGTCAGGTTTTTGATATACTCGACGAGCCGCTTCCTTTTAATAGCGAGGCCTACTACCACCATGAGGTGAATGGCAGCCTGAGAATTTTGCTCTACAAACTTGTTTCCGGTGATTGGGGCAATCATTCCACTGACCTTTATGAGATAATTTACAATGGAGAGTCTTCCTCAGTGCAGAAACTATCGGGCATAGAACCTGACATTAGTCCTGCCAAAGTTACCTCTGTGGTTGTGGATTCTGAAAATCATAGGTATGCACTTGCGAATAATTGGCTCTATCGGGTAGGAGAAAATGTTGCGGAAGAAATTGTTCCTTTGTCTTCTGATGGTATGCTTCTGACCAATAAATCCGGTGAAATGTTTTATATTGATCACTGGGAAGAGACATTATATGCCATACAAGGCTCTGATTTAATAGAAAAAATTACAATTCCAAATGATTTTTCCGGTCACAAGGTCATAGGCGACCACAATTTTATAGTCTACCCGAATCGGATAGAGGTGTATGACAGTGGCTTTAATACCCTTATCAGGGAATTTATTCCACCTGTAATGCTCTCTGATGCAAATCAGATACTGGAAGAAGGACCCGGTTTTTTAATCCTCAGCAGTGAGGAAGGGACCATTGACCTCATTAAAGTTGATGAGGATTATCAGGTAGAAAGTCTTTTTTCCGCCGATGAAGACCTGGGGGTATCAAATAACTTATTGTATTTTTCCGGAGATTACCTGATTACCGCAGGCAGGTTTGTTTTTTCCAATATTTCCGATCATTTGTTTTTCAGAAAATTTCCACTGGAAGATGACTTTGACCCTGAACGCATCAGCATTTCCCTTGCAGACTTTTTGTTTTCCTATGAGCGGGACACCATCGTGGCGGGAGCTCCACCACTCTCTGTTTATATGGCAAAATACAGTATGACTTCAGAGGATGGTTTTGATCGAGACCTGACAAGTGTTTATAGTTCGAGATACCTCAGCTCATTGAGTAATTCTGCTTCCTACCGACAACAACACTACCAAATATTTCAATCGGGATCGGAGATTGATTTCCAAAGACAATTAATGACTCCGTATTCCTTTTCTGACCCTCTTTACGCAGGTATTCCCGGAGCTGATTACAAATTTAATATTTCCAACATGGCCGCGACAGTGATTGAGGTGATCAGCAATGTGAGCGAGACCTGGGAAGACCAGACCATTGAAGTCTTCCCCAACCCTGTAAAAACTAATCTGTATCTGGGATCGGGAAAAATTCCGGAGGAGATATCCTTTTACGATCTCCTAGGCCGGCGGATTTACCATGATCCGGCTCCTGCATCCGCTTCTGTGGATGTAAGTAAGCTGCCGACAGGGACATACATCATTAGAATAATTGAGGATGGAAAAGCGATTACCGGGAAAGTTGTAAAAAAATAATCTTTCCGCATCTTCAACGATATAAATAATTGGGGCAAAATAACCTGCAATATTGATTATTTTAGCTTCCTATTTGCATTGTCTATGATCTCCCATTCAAGATTGATAAAATCACCAAATTCCATTTCTGAGATATTCAAGCTTCAAAGTGAACTTTCACCCCCCGGTTAGTTACTGTGCACGGCACAAAAAAAAGGCTGCCTCTCTATGAGACAGCCTTTTAAATATAAACAGGCGGTAATGCTTATTTAATGCGATAAAACAGATATTCTGTGCACCTGAGTTTTCCCATTGTTGTCGGTAATACTGATCAGGTATATTCCCGATTGATCAATATTCCAGAAAGGCTTGAATTCGTTGTTTCCAATGTGGAGATTCAGAGTTTCGCTCCTCAATACTCTTCCGTTTAAATCGATGAGATTTACGGTAACTTCGCGATTCTCAGCCGATGCAATATCAACGGTAATTTCAGATCCAACTCGCACCGGATTGGGGTATACCAAAGAGCGGTTACCGATTTCCTCAAAAGAGGTGGTATTTACGAGTGGTCCCAATGTGAATATTACAGAAGAGTGGGCACCGGGAGTCAATAAACTACCGTCACTAGCGATCACTCTGTGAAACAATTCAACGGTATCACCCTCATTAACCATATGGTCGAGAAGCAAATCCTGAAGATCGCTGTAACTCATTTCCAGCGATTGACTGGAACCCGCATTGATTAAAGCAATGTGATCATCAAAATCGGGACTTTCAGATAATTGCCATAAGTAAACAACGGCATCTCTGTCAAACGATTCTGCCCAGTTCACGGTGAACACTTCTTCCGGATCTCCTTGTATATTGACTTCTTCACCATTCTGTGGGAAGAGAATACCGGCATCTTCTGAGGGGAAAAAGTTAATCGCCGGCAACAACTGACCTCTTATTTCTCCACCGGGTAAAGATTCAGAGTGTATGTTGATGTAAAACATTCCCTCAAAAAGGTCATCCAATTGCACCGTATTCAATTCAAAAGAATTTTCTTCGGTTGAAAAGGTACCTGCTGTATTCATGTCGGATAGGTCCGCACTTAATAGTATGTCGACCGGACCGTTTTCTGAAGGGTCTCCAATATGTAGGTGAACTCCACCGGCGATATGAGCGGCGATTTCACTTCCAAGACCGGAAAATGATCCCGTAGCAATTGCATCTACTCCGTTGTACTCTATCAAAAGCTGTCCCAGAGCCGATGAGGATGCGGGTTGCACCTCATTCCATCCGCTTAAATTGGCGGTAAACGCAGCGGTTTGAAGGGGAATAATTTGACCCCTGATTTCACCTGATGGACGATCCACTGAGTGAATATTTACGTAGTACTCTCTCTTCAACAACTCCTCCTGATCAGGAGTTAGCCAATTGTTCTCTCTTAAAAACACACCGGAAGTTCTTTCGTCCGAAAGGTCAATTTCCAGGAGCTGGTCGACCGGGCCATTGAATCCAAATAGGGCCTGGTGGATATGAGCTCCGCCGGCTATGTCTACATTTACTACACTTTCCAGACCACTGAAGGACCCTATAGCTGTCATTCCGGTTGTATATTGTTCAAACAGCACTGTACCTGCAGCCGGAGTTCTCACTGGAGGTACTTCTGCAGCTCCACTTAAGTTGGAAATGAAATAATTATTCGCCTCGGCCAATAATTGACCCCTCACTTCACCTGCCGGGAATTCTGTGGTGTGAATATTTACATAGGTTTCCCCATTTTCAATTTGCCAAATGGTGCTGGAATCAATGTCATAGATATTGAGACCCGGTAAAATAACAGCCCGATTTTCACCATCAATGTTGTCGATAATCAGGGGTATGATGATCCCTCCGTTTTGACCGGGCAAACCCTCGTGGATATGAGCTCCACCGGCTATGTCAAAATCAATATCTCCTGTCAGATTGGATACAGATCCCACTGCAACGAGTCTGTTGCCGGATTTTTCTACCATTACCGTACCCATGCCTCTGCTCGAAACAGGGTTAACTTCCTGCAATCCGGATAGCATACTGGTATAGGTATATTGACTTTCGCTCATGAGTTGACCTCTGATTTCACCTGCAGGAAACACTTCTGAGTGTATGTTTACATAAGTAGCTCTTTGCAAGGAGGCCATAAAGGCCGCAGTATCCTGAGGTGTTTTCTGAACCGTTATGAGTCCCCCGCGATTATTTGAATCTACTTCAGATTCAATTACAACCGATACGGGTCCATTTTGACCGGGAAAACCCGTATGAATGTGGATTCCTCCTGCTATATGGGAAGCCAAATCTGCGGACAATCCGTCAAAGCTACCGTAGTACATCGTTGAAAAATCGGCAAGCAATTCTGCGTGAACCGATCCTCCCGCAGAAGTCATTGCCTGTGGCACTTCCTCAGCACCTCTAAGATACGATCTCAATATACCCGTCGCAGGACCTGAAATCTGCCCTCTCAATTCACCGGGTGCGTGATTCAATGAGTGAATATTTACATAGGCGTTTCTATTCCTGATATTTTCAATCATGTCCTCATCCACCTCCATTGTGTTTTGAGCTGCTGTAATCAGTCCGGATTTACCATCGGGATCTAAAGTGGGTACCAACAGAGCAGCCACTGGTCCATTTTGACCGGGTAGGCCCCAGTGAATGTGCATTCCCCCTGCAATGGAGGTGTCCACTGCTGAGCTGAGATTGGAAAAACTTCCAAAAGCCACTGCTTCATCTCCGTACCATTCCATCTGTATTGCACCACTACCGGGAGAGTTGACAGAGGGGAATTCATTGCTGCCGTATAAATTAGTGAAGTAATACCCCAGTGCTTCTCTCAGCACCTGGCCTCGCAATTCTCCCTGCGGATATTGGTTGGTGTGGAAATTGAGGTAGGATTGTCTACTGGATATCATTCCCTCCAGGTTCGCATCAATTTCAAAGTTATTTTGCACTGGAGATATAGTAAAGTCAAATAATCCCATTTGATTTTGGGTCTCAGCCGTTTCTATTACAAGAGCAACCGGCCCATTTTGACCCGGAAATCCGGTGTGTAAATGAACTCCTCCCGCGATACTTCTCGCCAGTGAATCCATTGCATTTCCGGCAAAACCACTGAATATGATTCTTCCGTTACTCCACTCTGCTTTTGCCATTCCATATCCTGAAGAAGGCAGGGAAGGTACTTCCTGTGTACCGGATAAAATGGAAGTAAAGACATATTGAGCATCGCCCATGAGCTGACCCCTTATCTCTCCGGATGGTAAATCCAGGGTGTGTATATTTACATATAGTGCTCTTTCTAATAATTGAGCCCATTGGGCTTCATCTAAGGAGTACACATTGTTTAAAGCACTGAACGAACCCGCTTTCCCGTCAGATTCTATATCGGTTTCCAGCAAAAGGGTTACTGGGCCATTTTGACCGGAATACCCGACGTGCAAATGTATTCCTCCGGCAATGCCTTCGTTTACAGGGGATTCCAGATTGGAAAAAGAACCACTTACAATAAGGTTTCCTCCGTTATCCAATTCAGCAAACAGCGATCCCATTCCACGACTTTCTACAGCAGGAATTTCATTTACTCCTGCAATGTGAGCGCGGAACAAGGATGAGTTAAGACCTGTGATTTGTCCCCGGATTTCACCTGATGGAATATCGTCTGAATGAATATTGACATAGAGCGATCGCTCTTGCAATGCATCCCAAAAAGGTGGGTCAATCGCGATAGTTTCCTCTCCTGAGAAGCTACCGGATCGGTCGTCGGAGGAAAGAATTGGGTTAATGGAAGTTACGATGCCGCCGTTTTGACCGGCAAAACCACTGTGTATATGCGCTCCGCCGGCAACATGTGCAGCAAAATCGGACTGCAATTGGTCAAAGGATCCAACGGGCACTATATTCATGTCGGTTCTCTCCAACAGGATATTACCAAAGGCAGGGGTCAGGATAGAAGGTACTTCCTGCGAACCTGATAAATTTGCCTGATAATAAGCATGGGCCTCTCTCAGTATTTGCCCTCGTATCTCACCAGCCGGAAAATTTTCGGTATGAATATTTGCATAAAGTCCTCTGGCGATCAATGCATTTTCTTCCTGCATACCTATTTCAAATTGATTGTCAATTGGCATGAAAACACCGGATTTTCTGTCTTGGGACAATTCAGTGTTCAGGTGAAAAGCAATTCCGCCATTCTGACCGGGTAACCCCAGGTGAATATGCGCACCTCCTGCAATTCCAATATCAAAGTCGCTAAGTAAATTATCAAATGAACCCGAAACGATTAACTTGCCGGGAACCCACTCCACTTTTAGTGCTCCTCTTCCGCCGGTGGTTACTGAGGGGACTTCCTGACTACCTCCTAAAAAGGCATTGAAATGATAGTTTGCAACCGGAAGCAATTGACCTCTGATTTCGCCGGCGGGATTATCTTCGCTGTGGATATTTACATAAAACCCTCTATCCTCCAAACTGAGCACCTGCTCTTCTTCTATATTAAATGTATTGTCACCAGGTAAAAATGAACCCGCTCTCAATTCATTAGTGTCCAAAGTAGTATTAATAACAAATCCTACCGGACCATTTTGTCCTGCCATTCCGGCGTGAATGTGAACTCCACCGGCTATGGCTACAACTAGATCTGATTCCAAATCTTTCATGGAACCGGACACCACCAGGGTGGAATTTTCACTGTAGTATTCAGCTATAACTGCACCATTACCCCGGCTGTCTACATACGGTTTCCCATTGGCCCCACTCAGGGCAGCTCTCCATATTGAACTAGCCATACCAGTAATTTGCCCTCGCAATTCACCGGACTGAAAGGCCTCTGTATGTAGGTTAACATAAGTGCCACGGGCATTTATTTTATCTATCATTTCCTGATCGACGGTAAAAGTATTGCTCCCGGGATGGATAATCCCACTTTTGCCACCGGCATTCACGTCTACATTAAGAATTATATCCACTCCGCCATTTTCACCTGCCATTCCGCTGTGAATATGAGCTCCCATGGCTACAGATGGATCAATGGGACTTTCCAAATCCCAAAATGAACCACTCAGTGTCAATTGATTTCCATTCAGCTCCAACAGAACCACACCACTTCCTCTGCTAATTACAGCTGGAACTTCCTGATTGCCACTGAGGCTACTTTGGAAGTATAGATCAGATGAGGGAAGAAGTTGACCTCTGAGTTCTCCGGATTCAAAATTTTCAGAATGAATATTGACGTACATCATCCTGTTTTGAAGCTGTGCGATTTGATTTGCATCAAGACTAAAGGTATTTTCTGAAGCTAAAAATTCACCAGATTTCATCTCTGAATCCACCTGGGCATCCAGCACCAGAGCTACCGGTCCATTAGACCCTGCAATGCCGGTATGAATGTGAATTCCTCCTGCTATATGGGATGCAAGGGCACTCGATAGGTTTTCAAATGAACCGGTTACCACCAATTCATTTCCATCTAATACGGCATCAATGTGACCGAATGCATTAGATTGAACGGCTGGTACTTCTTGTTCGCCTGTCAGTACGGCCTTAAAAACAGATTGTGATTGCAGTGATACTGCAAGGAACAATCCAACTAAAATAAGTTTAAACTCTCTCATATCATAAAATTTAAGGTTAAAAAATTAAAATCACTACTCAAATTATTTTTTCTAGTGATTGTGTCTGTTGCTATTTTCTATGAGTATATACGAGAGGTCTTTTGTTTTGGATTTTTGAAATCCATCTTTTTTATATTTCTTTAAAATTTGTCGGATTTTAAAACCGGAAATTTCCAGTGATTAGTGATATGACGCCGGTTGTAAACGGAATTGGACTGAAAAAGAAATTATTTTCAAGTAGAATGGATAAAATCGAGCTGGTCTTTTGAGTTTATATCATGGACCTGAAAAGCGTTCTTGTGAAGAGGTCTTATGAGAAAAAGGAAGTTACGCGGATTGCTTATTAAAGATTGCCGATTAAATATAACTCTTCGAGCGTAGGTTGGGGAAGACCTCCAAAGGGCTCCAGCGTAACTGCAAATGCAGCGGGGTTGCGAACCGAAGCCAATTTTCTAAAAGTAAACTCTTCTTCCGGGTTAAAGACTCCTGCATCAACAGGAGTTCCATCTTCTATGGCCCAAAGTTGATACTGTTTGTCCGCGGGTGGAGAGGGAAGCTGGCCCACAGAGAGCAATATTTCTTGTGATTCCTGATTCCAAAATACATTGGCAAAGGATTCGGGACTTTTTTCTTCTAAGCCACTGAGTCTAATGGGGAAAAAGTCTGGATTATTAATGATATCTAATGCAAATTCACGGGAATGCAACACCTCCACCAGACTTTCATTAGTACTTTCCAGTTGATTTAGATTCTCCTCCATTTCCGCCATTTCTGAATTGAGGCTCCCAAAGGATTGGTGTAATTGAAAAATATACCCAACCGATGCAATTAATAAAATCAGCCCTATGGCCGCAGCTGCTTTGTATAAAGTTATAATCCTGGTTCCGGAGTCCGATTCCGGTACAATTTTTTCTTCAGAGGGAATCGCATTAATTTCGCCCCAAATTTTTTGTTTGAGACCAGTCGGCGGTGGGGTCGCATGGACTTCGGCATATCCAATCAATACGTTTTCAAGAGAGGCAATTTCCTCTTTTATTTCAGGATACACCCTGGCCATACATTGAACCTCTGCTTGCTCCTGCTGGGAGACATTTCCTAAAACGTACCTTTCAAGTACCCCTGATTCTATGTATTCTTTAATTTCCACTATCAGTAACTAAATATTTTTCTCAATGCTTTCAATCCACTTCTTGCCCTTGTTTTTACCGTTCCCAAGGGTATACCGAGTTTTTTGGATATTTCATCCTGGGTAAAACCTCCGAAATAGGCTAAATCTATAATAATCCTTTGATCTTTATTTAGATTATTCACAACTTCCTGCAGTCCCACCTGATCCTCATTCAATGTATGGCTACTTTTCTCTATTGCAGCCTCTGTAAATACGGCCAAATCGTCTGTTTGGATTTCTACCTTGTTGTATTTTAATCGCACCTTATCCAATGCAGTGTTCCGGACGATTTGAAACATCCAGGTATACAACTTTCCTTTAGAGGTATCGTAGGTGTCTATTTTTTGCCAGATTTTAACAAAACTCTCCTGGAGAATATCGGAAGCGAGGTTTTTATCTCCTGTTATTTTTAAAACACTTCCATACAGAGCAGGTGCAAACCGATCATACAATTCATCAAAAGCTTTTTCTTCCCTCAAAACGAGAGAATTAACCAAAGCTTCTTCATCATATGTATTCAATTTAACCAAGAAGAGGAATTATTTTTTTATTAAACTCAAGGGGTTCAAACGAGGTGTCAGTTCGTCATAAAGAAATAAAGATACACTATTTTGTATTTTTTTTATAAACAGACAAGACTTTTACAGAAAAAAATTACCATTTAGGCAGGAAAGTGGGCAGACCTGCATTATCGAATTAACGTTACCTCTCCCTGAAATACTTCTTCTGCTCCATCTTCGAAAAGAATATTAAAGTAATACACATATACCCCGGACGACATATTCTCTCCATTAAAGGTTCCGTTCCATGCATTGTTGGAATTTAACTCAGTGGAAGGCTCAATATAAGAGCGTGAAAAGACCTGTTCCCCCCATCGGTCAAAAATCCTGAATTCATTAATTATACTGATTGATCCCACTTCTGAAAAGATGCCGAATAAATCATTTATACCGTCGTTATCGGGGCTAAAGGCGTTGGGAATGTATACGTTATTTTGACCAAAAAGCCGCATGTATATTTCATCCCGGGCCATACATCCATCCCTATCAACGACAACTACAGAAATGTTCATCGATTGATCGGGTGTAAACTGCTGAGAAGGACAATGCTCACAATCCGGGTCTAATAATGGCTCCCAAATCCAACTGACAATACTGTCCTCATTCTTATTGACCAATGCCTCGAGCAATACGGAAGTTCCCGGCTCAACCACTAAATCGGGACCCAAATCTACCGCAAAAGGAGGTGGATCAGGCAAGATTATCTCGGTTTCAAATACACATCCCACAGCGTCCTCAACCACAATGAAGTAGGTTCCCGGATTCAGGGAGGTGGTCATAGGGTTGCCCCCGAAAGAATTACCGGAATCAAAAGAATAACGATAGGGAGGGGTACCTCCTTCAACCGACTCAATGAAAATAAATCCGTCGCTGTCTCCGGGACAAATAATGCCTCCCGAAGAAACTTCCAGATCGGTGATGAGGTCCACATTTTCAGTAACCTGAACGATGGCTTCGTCACTGCAGCCATTGATGGAATTGGTTACCACCAGCTGATAAAGCCCTGCAGAATTTACCATCGCCACCAGATTTTGGTGACCGGAGAGGATATGGGCAGTAGAATCCAAGGCTGCCCATTGGTATACTATACCCGGTCCCTCGGTGGATCCATGTCCAAAAAGAATAACAGTTTCATTGCTGCAATTCAATTCGTCCTCCACAAACGCAATGGCCTCGGGATCTTCCCGATCTTCATAAACAATTACCGAAGCACTTACAGAACAAGCTGTATCGTCATTTACAATAGTCAGGGTGTACTCTCCGGGGACATTTACAGAAACAATTAACGCACTATCCCCATTTGCAATCCCCGGTCCCTCCCAATTGAAGGAAAAAGAACTTCCTGAACTCGAATTGCTGCCGTCCAGTATGACCGATTCCAGGATGCAATTTAAAGTATCGGGCATAAGGATATGGACTTCCGGCAGGTCATCGGAGAGGAGTACGTCCACTGAAGTAGTTGTCTCACAACCACTGATGAGGTCTCTGACGGTAACGGTGTAGGTTCCCGCCGACTGCACTTCAACTATCCTTTGATTTTCTGTCCCTGCTACTATCTCACCATTAGTGGTAGTCCAGGTGTAAGAGTAGTGGTTTTCAAAAGGGTTTACCTCAATACTGAGAATGGGTTGATCACAGGTGATTTCATAATCCATGTCTGGGATTCCGATCTCGGGATGGTCGTACCACACCACCGGGATAGCTTGTGAAAAAGACAGACAGGGATCGTTGAAATCTATATTACCTGCTGGAATTTCATCACCCACGGCCACTAAAATCCAATAGGTCTCACCCGTCGTCATTCCCAATTGGGAATCAAAAGAAAACTCCCCGTCGAAATTCTGATCAATCAGATCGCTTTCACCCGGGTTGGGGTCTGTGGTGAGTATAAACACTCTGATATCATCCCCGTCCAGTTGCTCACCTGTGGAGTCGTAATTGAATTCTCCCGGATTTACCGATTCGTCTACACATAAATGCTGCTCCATTCCGCTCAATTCACCAGCTTGACTTATGCAATCACAATCTCCCTGGCCGGATACTTCAAAAATTTCACACATATATTGATCGCTAATGGAAAAAACGTAAGAATCGCCTGCAGGAATGAGAGAAGAAGTAAAAAAGGAACCGTCCAATTCACCCCCACCATCTACCTGATAAGTAGCGATGTCGCCGTGTTGAATAGCAAAACTTACGGTATAAAAAGTAGCTGTACTGTCGCATTCAATTTCCAGACTTCCGGGAACCATTTCCGGAGAATCCAGAAAGGTTATACAAACAGTTGAACTTCCTGAGCACGCTCCGTCGACTGCAGTCCAGGTAAAACAGTACTCTCCAAATCCGGGTACTTCAACCGCAGTATAAGCGGAGGACGGGTCTGCAAAAACGACTCCATTGGAGGGTATCGCCTCCCAAAATCCTGCGTCATCCATAGGCGAGGCTTCTAATTGGTAATTGAGACCACAACTCTCCTCATCAACCCCTGCATCGGGCTGAGGCAGACAAGTCCAAATTATAGCTCGTCCTTCTG
>JAGTVA010000180.1 GCA_018224445.1 Saprospiraceae bacterium | reverse complement strand
TTTTTTTTCAGTTTAAACCCCGGATTTTCATCTGGGGGTATAAAAATTTTAACCCTTCGGGGTTTATCTATTGATTTTTTGTTCGATATATTGAACGAGGTCCTCTGCTACTTCGACCTTTGTTTTTAACTCCAATTCGACCATCTTATTTTGCTCGATGAAAGTTACTTTATTGGTATCTTTATTAAAACCCGCGCCTTCGTCTTGCAAAGAGTTGAGGACAATGAGGTCAAAGTGTTTGTCGGTCAGTTTTTTCCGGGCATTTTTAATTTCATTTTGGGTTTCCAGCGCAAAACCCACGTGGTATTTTCCGTTTTTCCTTTTTCCGCAGGTCGCAGCTACATCGGGATTGGCGGTCAAATTTAATTGCACGGGCTTTCCTTCTTTTTTAATTTTCTCTTTGGATACTATGGAAACACTGTAATCCGAAACTGCCGCGGCAAAAATGGCCAAAGTGCAGTTGGGGTGAATTTCGAGGCATTTTTCCAGCATTTCCCCGGCTGTTTGAACAGGGTGGCAATGAATGGATGGATGGCCGATATCGATCGTTAGTGGCCCGTGAACGAGGTGTACCTCAGCTCCTCGGGAAGCAAGGACTTCTGCTATGGCTACTCCCATTTTACCCGAACTGTGATTGCTGATGTACCTCACGGGGTCTATGGGTTCTACTGTGGGTCCCGCAGTGACCAGTGCTATTTGTTTTTTCAAGCTCCACTTTTTTTCAAAAAAGGATTCTATTTTATTGACAATATCCTCTGGTTCCAGCATGCGTCCGGGGCCGTGAAGTCCACTTGCCAATTCCCCTTCTGCAACGTCCAATATTTGCACTCCATCGCTTTTTAAAGTGCCAATATTTCTTCGGGTGCCGGGGTGGTTCCACATATCCAGGTCCATAGCCGGAGCCGCCATCACAGGGCAGCGAGCGGACAGATAAGTGGCGGTGAGCATGTTGTCTGTATAGCCGTTGGCGAGTTTGGCCACGGTGTGGGCGGTGACGGGAGCAATTACCATCAGGTCGGCCCAGAGGCCCCATTCCACGTGGTCACTCCATTGATTGTCTTCGCTCAGGTCAATGTGGACGGGGTTTTTGGAAAGAGTAGAAAGGGTGACAGGCCCGATAAAGTTGGCCGAATCTCTGGTCATGGTGACGCGAACCTCGGCACCTGCTTTTACCAAAAGCCTGCACAGGTATGCGGATTTATAGGCGGCAATACTTCCACATATTCCCAACAGTATTTTTTTTCCGTAAAGGGCAGTGCGGGTACTATTTGAGTTAATCATATGCTGTATTACCGATTGACTAATCAGTCTTCATTGCGGTGTCTGTATTCCAACTCGTCATTGAGGTATTCGTTCATGGCTATGAGTACGGGATTGGGAAGTTTTTCATAAAACTTACTGATCTCCACCTGCTCTTTGTTTTCCTGAATTTCCTCTATGGTTTCGGAAGTAATGGCAAATTCCTCGAGTTTGCCGTGCAGTTCAGTCTTTAAATCCTGAGAAAGCTGGTTGGCTCTTTTGGTGATTACCGTAAGGGTCTCGTACATGTTGTAATTCTTGGAGACCAGTTCTTCCAGATTTCTGGGAGAAATATTGGGGTCAATCATTTGCACTCTCGATTTTATATCACTCATGGGTCAATGAATTTAGTTTGTTTTTTGAAATTTGGATGTATTTAGACAGCTCATCGTGGTATTGGCTGTTGGGGTGTCTTTTCAGAAAGTTGTCGTAAGCTGTTATGGTAGCGGCATATCTCTCCTCTTGTTTGGAGAGAATGCTGTTTTCGGCAAATAAAAAATTTGATTTCACAAGCAGGTAGCGAACTTTTTCGGCGTCATTAGTTTCAGGATAGTCCTGCAACAGGTGATGAAAGCTGGCTACGGCCGATTGATACGATCCCATTTTGTAGTAGAGATCTGCTTGATAAAAGGCTTTTCTCTCCAGCTTTTTTCTCAATTCGTCCATCAACTCATTGCACTCAGCGACTCTCGGACTGTTGGGAAATCGGTTGACAAAGCGCTGAAATCCATCGATGGCGTCGTGGGTGTATTTTTGATCCAGCCTGAAGGAGGGAGAGAGCATGTAATTGGAATAGGCAGCTTTGAATTCCGCTTTTTCCCTGTGTTGGCTGTTGGGAAAGGTGTTGGCAAAATTTTCAAAATAAAAGGCAGATAAAATATGCTCTCTCAAATGAAAATGGGCATTGGCATATCTGAAATAAAGGTTCTCCGCTTCCGACCTTCCTCTGTAGGTGTTCAACACCAGCTCAAAGAGATTCCTGGCCTTTTCGTATTCCTCTTTGTCGTAATATTCCATGCCCGCATTTAGAATGCGTTCAGGGTCACCGCTCATTCTGGTTTTTTCGAACTCACTCCTGCAGGAAGAGAATACCAAAAGGCTCAAAACGACAACGACTAAAGCTGAAAATGAAACATTTTTTATCATAAGTGCGCAAAAATACGATTTTTAAATGATTTGGACAATACTATGGTTTTATTTGTTGATATTTACTCCACAGTCGGACGCTAAAACGCTGCTAATTTAGAGTTTATTTCTCTTTACGAAGAAATATATTCCTCCAACTCGTCGGCTATTTTTCGATCGTTGGAAAGTCTCGGAACTTTATTTTGGCCGCCGAGTTTTCCGCGGGACTTCATAAAGTTTCTAAAGGCGTGGGATTTGAGTTTTCTCACCTCTAAAGGCTTTAAAATTTTTCCGTCGATCAGGTCTTTGTAGTAGATGTTTTGCTCCGCCATTTGCCGGTTGAGCAAAGCAGAGAATTCCTTCAAATTTTCCGGAACTTCATCAAATTCGATAAACCACTCGTGATAGGGAGGACCTCCTTCAGGGGGTTTTACCTGCGGAGCAACGGTGAATTCGACTACCTTGGCGCCTGTTTTTTCAGATGCGAATTGAATGGATTCCTCTACTTCTTTGGCAATGATGTGTTCTCCGAAGGCCGAGATGTAGTTTTTAGTTCTTCCACTCACTTGTATGCGCGGGGGATCCAGGCTGAGGAATCTCACCGTATCTCCCAGGTCATAGGCCCACAATCCCGCATTGGAGGTCAGCACAAGCGCGTAATCGGTATCGAGTTCGACCTGGTCTAATTTCAATCGGGTGGGGTTGTCGTTGCCCATTTCGCGAAGGGGGATGAATTCAAAAAAGATCCCGGAATTGACATTTAACATCAGTCCTGTTTCTCCGGGCTGGTCCTGAAAGGCAATAAATCCCTCGGATGCGGGATAGGTTTCCACACTGTCCAGACTTTTCCCTATGAGTTTTTCGAGAGAGAGTCGGTAGGGTTCGTAATTCACC
Source organism: Saprospiraceae bacterium (assembly GCA_018224445.1). Taxonomy (GTDB): domain Bacteria; phylum Bacteroidota; class Bacteroidia; order Chitinophagales; family Saprospiraceae; genus PWJY01. Next base: position 1,467 of record JAGTVA010000180.1, on the reverse strand, counting down.
CCCCCGTAGACAAAAATGGAAAAATTCGGAAAGACTTCCACCACTGTTTGGGCACCAGTTACTGTCAGCAGGCGTTCAAAATACATCTGCACCCAGGGTGGAATTCCGCTGATGAGGCGCAGGTCCTCCCGCAGGGTTTCCTCTACGATTTTGTCCAACTTCAACTCCCACTCTTCAATGGTGTTGGTCTGATAAGTGGGGAGTTGGTTTCGCTTCAACCAATTGGGGATGAGGTGATTGGAAATTCCTGAAAGGCGACCGGTGAGTATTCCGTTGGTCTCCGACAACTCGGGCGAACCGGACAAAAATATCATCTTTCCATCCATGAATTTAAAATTACCCGACTGGTAGGCAAAATTAAAAACGGCGTTCCGGGCGGTGCCGAAGTGATTGGGTAAGCTGTCTGCGGTAATCGGAATGTATTTGGCACCCGAGGTCGTTCCTGAGGTTTTGGCCAAATATTTGGGGAGGCCGGGCCACAGAACATCTTTTTTTCCCTCCGCTACCTGATCGAAATAAGTCTTGAGCTCTTCGTAATCGCGCACGGGTACCGATTCTTTGTAATCTTCATAGCTGGAGATGCGGTTGAATTGGTGGTTTTTTCCAAACAGGGTATTCCCGGCTTTTTTCAGATGGGAAAACAACATCTTGTTTTGAATATCGACCGCTTTTTTGGAATCCGATGCCAGTTTTTTATGGATAAAAAATGCGTAAGGCCTGGCTGCCAGTGACTTAAATCCCATGTATTTTTCGGTTTGTTAAAATCTTAAATCGTCTATTTCCACGCCCGGGTACTCCGCAGGATTAAAGGTAAAAACTCCGGCATGGTGTTTTACCCCTTTTTGGTGTTGTTCGATAAAGAGGTTGTATCTCACCCCGTTGCGGGCGTTGATCATCACTCCCACGGGAACTTTACTCTTCATATCCAACCAGAGGTTTATTTTTACGTATTCACTGGCCTTGGGATCGGCAGGTCTGAATTCAATCAGTTGGAGCTGTCGGCCCCGAAATTCCTGATTGCCGGAATATTGGTAGATGTACTCGCCACTTTCATAAATCCGGACAATTTGAGAGGGGCTTAAAAACAACTCCTGCATGTCTTCGTCGAAATTGGAAATTTGAACTTCATTGAAATCTTTTAGATACGTCCAGACTGTTTTTCCATCGCTTGTAATGACCTGAGCACCCAGATCGGCCTTGATCTTTTGTCCGTCTTGTTTGAGTTGCCCGTTGATTACCTCGGGATCCATATCGGGAAAATTGACCACCAGCTCAAAATCAAAAACCCAGGAGGGCTCAGAGAGTACATTCTTTTTAACCTCCTCCAGAAGCTGTTTGGCTTTGGGGTCATTAATTTCATACGAAACCTCAGCAGCCTGCAGGGTCGCGCTCAAGGCAAAAATCAAGAACAGTTGGATGATGTACATAGCCCTCGTAATTTAGTTCATCTACTATAACAGCACAAAG